>NZ_JBVHZH010000041.1:0-94005 GCF_055574515.1 Streptomyces sp. NPDC029466 | reverse complement strand
CCCCCCCCCCCCCCCCCCCCCCCCCCCCCCCCCCCCCCCCCCCCCCCCCCCCCCCCCCCCCCCCCCCCCCCCCCCCCCCCCCCCCCCCCCCCCCGTCCCCGCACCCAACAGCCCCGCGCAGCGGACCCGGCCCGCCGCAGGCGCGACGGCGAGAAAGCCAAAAGCGTGGCCCGAAGGCAAAGCGCAGCGGACCGGCGCGACGGCGGGGGCACCGCGCAAGCGGGCCACAAACGGCGAGCAACAACCACGGCGGGGAGGCCAAAAACGTGGGCCCGAAGCCAAAGCGCAGCGCTTAGCTCCACCGCCCCGTACGCCCCAGCAGCAGCGCGGTGGCCGCCGTCCCGGCCGTCGAGGTCCGCAGCACGGTCCTCCCCAGCCGGTAAGGCTTCGCACCGGCCTCCGCGAAGGCGGTGAGCTCCTCCGGGGAGACCCCGCCCTCCGGGCCGACGACGAGCACGATCCGGCCCTCGGCGGGGAGTTCGGCGGTGGCGAGCGGTGTGCTGCCCTCCTCGTGGAGGACGGCCGCGAAGTCGGCGTCGGCGAGCAGCGCGGCCACCTGCTTGGTCGTCAGCGGGTCGGCGACCTCGGGGAAGGTCAGCCGGCGCGACTGCTTGCCGGCCTCGCGGGCGGTGGCGCGCCATTTGCCCAGCGCCTTGGCGGCCCGCTCGCCCTTCCACTGGGTGACACAACGCGCCGCCGGCCAGGGCACGATGGCGTCCACGCCGGTCTCGGTCATCGTCTCGACGGCCAGCTCCCCGCGGTCGCCCTTGGGGAGCGCCTGGACGACGGTGATCGTGGGCCGGGGCGGATCCTCGCTGCGCAGCTCGGTGACCGCAACGGTGAGCCGGTCCTTGCCCTCGACGGCGGCAACCGTGCCGTGGGCGCCGGTGCCGTGACCGTCCGTCAGGACGACCTCCTCGCCGGTCCGCAGCCGGCGTACCGACACCGCGTGTCGGCCCTCGGGACCGTCCAGCGTCAGGGTGCCGCCGGCCCGTACGCCCGCGAGCGATTCGACGAGGAAGACCGGCGCGGTCATGAGGCGGTTCCGTTGGCGGTGCGGTGCAACGCGGCGCGCGCGGCGTCCAGTTCGGCCGCCAGCACCTCCACCAGCTGCCGGGCGGGCAGCTCCCGCGCCAGCCGGTGGCCCTGCCCGGCCCACAGGTTCATGCCCTGGGGGTCGCCGGCCTTGGCGGCGGCCTTGCGCACGGTGGAGGTGAGGTAGTGGACGGCCGGGTAGGCGGCCGGTGCGTACGGGCCGTGCTCGCGCAGGAAGCGGTTCACCAGCCCGCGGGCCGGCCGCCCGGAGAACGCCCGGGTCAACTCCGTATGCGTGAACAGGGGGTTGGTCAGGGCCTGCTTGTGCAGCGGGTTGGCGCCGGACTCCGGGGTGGCGAGGAAGGCGGTGCCCAGTTGCGCCATGGTCGCCCCGGCGGCCAGCACCGCCGCGATCTGCGACCCGCGCATCAGCCCGCCCGCGGCGATCATCGGAATCTGCACGGCCTCCCGGACCTGGCCGAGCGCCGCGAGCAGCCCCAGCCCCGCGCCGGTCCCGTCCGCGTGCGGATCGTCCCGGTGGGTTCCCTGGTGGCCGCCGGCCTCCACGCCCTGCACACACACCGCGTCCGCACCCGACCACTGCGCGGCCTGTGCCTCGGCGGCGGTGGTGACCGTCACGACGGTGTACGTGCCGACCTTGGCGAACGCGTCGAGGACGGCACGCGAGGGGCAGCCGAAGGTGAAGGACACCACCGGCACCGGGTCCTCGCGCAGTATCGCGAGCTTGGCCTCGTAGCCGTCGTCGATGGGCCCGTCGGTGTCACCGAGTTCGGTCTCGTACCAGGTGGCCTCGCCGGCGAGCTGTTCGCGGTAGACCTCGACGACGGAGCCGTCGGCCAGGGAGGGCTGCGGCATGAAGAGGTTGACGCCGAAGGGCCGGTCGGTCAGCGACCGCAGCTGTTTGATCTCCTGGTACATACCGTCGGCGGTTTTGTAGCCGGCGGCGAGGAAGCCGAGACCGCCGGCCTCGCAGACGGCGGCGGCGAGCTCGGGTCCGGAGCCGCCTCCCGCCATCGGGGCCTGCACGATCGGGTAGCGGCAGAGATCGGTCGGTGCGCTGGGCATGAGCACATCGTGTCACGCCCACCGCACCGCCCCGAACGGGGGCGGTGGCTGCCACGCGGGCCCGGGGAACCTCCGCGGACCCCGGGCCGACCTGGGCTATCGCCCGTTGAACGCGTCCTTCAGCCGCGAGAAGAGACCCTGCTGCCCCGGCTGGAACTGCCCCGTGGGCCGCTCCTCACCGCGCAGCTTGGCCAGCCGCCGCAGCGCCTCCTCCTGCTCGGGTTCGAGCTTGGTGGGCGTCTGCACCTCGACATGGACGATGAGGTCGCCGCGGCCGCCGCCGCGCAGATGGGTCACCCCGCGCTGGTGCAGCGGGATCGACTGGCCGGACTGGGTACCGGGCCGGACATCGATCTCCTCGACCCCGTCCAGCGTCTCCAGCGGGCACTTCGTGCCCAGCGCCGCCGCCGTCATCGGGATGGTGACCGTGCAGTGCAGATCGTCGCCGCGCCGCTGGAAGACCGGGTGCGGCAGCTCGTGGATCTCCACGTAGAGATCACCGGCGGGGCCGCCGCCGGGGCCGACCTCGCCCTCGCCCGCGAGCTGGATGCGGGTGCCGTTGTCGACACCGGCGGGGATCTTGACGGTCAGGGTGCGGCGGGAGCGGATCCGCCCGTCGCCCGCGCACTCATGGCACGGCGTGGGGACGACCGTGCCGAAGCCCTGGCACTGCGGGCACGGCCGCGAGGTCATGACCTGGCCCAGGAACGACCGGGTGACCTGCGAGACCTCACCGCGGCCGCGGCACATGTCACAGGTCTGCGCCGAGGTACCCGGCGCCGCGCCCTCGCCGCTGCACGTCGTACAGACGACGGCGGTGTCGACCTGGATGTCCTTGGTCGTACCGAAGGCCGCCTCGGTCAGCTCGACGTCGAGCCGGATCATGGCGTCCTGGCCGCGGCGGGTGCGCGAGCGCGGCCCGCGCTGCGACGCGGTGCCGAAGAACGCGTCCATGATGTCGGAGAAGTTGCCGAAGCCCGCGCCGAAGCCGCCCGCGCCCTGGCCGCCGCCCGCCTGCGACAGGGGGTCCCCGCCGAGGTCGTAGACCTGCTTCTTCTGCGGGTCCGAGAGCACCTCGTAAGCGGCGTTGATCTCCTTGAACCGCTCCTGGGTCTTCGGATCCGGGTTCACGTCCGGGTGCAGCTCACGCGCCAGCCGACGGAAGGCCTTCTTGATCTGGTCCTGCGAGGCGTCGCGTCCGATACCGAGGACCGAGTAGTAATCCGTGGCCACTTACGACTCCGCGAGGATTTGTCCGACGTAACGTGCCACTGCGCGTACCGCTCCCATCGTTCCGGGGTAGTCCATGCGGGTCGGTCCGACCACGCCGAGTTTGGCGACTGCCTCGTCGCCCGAACCGTAGCCGACCGTGACGACCGATGTGGACGCCAGGCCTTCATGGGCATTCTCATGCCCGATACGTACGGTCATGCCCGAGTCCTTGGCCTCGCCGAGAAGCTTGAGCATCACCACATGCTCCTCAAGGGCCTCCAGCACCGGCCGGATGGTCAGGGGGAAATCGTGCCCGAAGCGCGTGAGATTGGCGGTGCCGCCGATCATCAGCCGCTCTTCGGTCTCCTCCACCAGAGTTTCCAGCAACACCGACAGCACTGTCGAGACCGTACTGCGGTCGTCCTGCTCGAAGGACTCCGGGAGATCCTGCACCAACTGCGGCACATCCGCGAACCGGCGCCCCACGACCCGGCTGTTGAGCCGGGCCCGAAGATCCGCCAGCGAGGTCTCGCCGAACGGTGCCTGGCAGTCGATCAGCCGCTGCTCGACCCGCCCGGTGTCCGTGATCAGCACCAGCATCAGCCGGGCCGGGGCCAGGGCCAGCAGCTCGACGTGCCGGACCGTGGACCGGGTCAGGGACGGGTACTGCACGACGGCGACCTGCCGGGTCAGCTGCGCCAGCAGCCGGACCGTGCGGCCCACCACGTCATCGAGATCGACGGCGCCGTCCAGGAAGTTCTGGATCGCCCGCCGCTCCGGGCTGGACAGCGGCTTCACACCGGCCAGCTTGTCGACGAACAGGCGGTAGCCCTTGTCGGTCGGGATGCGCCCGGCACTCGTGTGCGGCTGGGCGATGAAACCCTCGTCCTCCAGGGCGGCCATGTCGTTGCGGACGGTGGCCGGGGAGACGCCGAGCTGATGGCGTTCGGTCAGGGCCTTGGAGCCGACCGGCTCCTCCGTCCCGACATAGTCCTGGACGATGGCGCGCAGCACTTCGAGCCTGCGTTCACTGAGCATCCCGCGCACCTCCAGTCCGGCCGTCCGCCGTCTCGACTCTCCTGGCACTCACACGGGCCGAGTGCCAGACCTTGAGCCAGTGTACGGCCGAGTAGCACGGACACGGCAAGGGCGGCCGCACACAGCACCCGCCCGGTGACCGTGTTCGGTCGATCTGTCGGGCAACGCTATCGCGATGGCGCTAGCGTCTCGGTATGCACACGTCTTGGGAAGAGGCCGGTTGGGAACAGCTGGGTGACGGTGTCGCCAGACGCCGGATGCCGGGCTGGGACGAGACGATCGGCGTGATCGCGGGCACCACCGGCGTCATGATCGTCGACACCGGCGCGACCCTGCGCGACGGGGCGGATCTGCGGCGCGCGATCCGCGGTGTGCTGGGCCGGAACGTGACGCATATCGCGCTCACCCACCCGCATTTCGATCATGTGCTGGGCACGGCTGCCTTCGCGGGCGTCGAGGTCTTCGGCGCGGCCGGACTGGGCGAGCTGCTGCGCCGCGGCAAGGACGCGCTGCGGCACGACGCGATACGGCACGGCGTCGACCGTGACGCGGCCGCCGAGGCCGCCGATCTGCTGGTCGCCCCGCACCACCACGTCCACGACCAGCTGACCGTCGAGCTCGGCGACCGGCAGGTGCTGCTCGCCAATGTCGGCCCCGGCCACACGGCGCACGATCTCGCGGTCCTGGTACCGGGCCGGGGCGGGTCCCCGGAGATCGTCTTCTGCGGCGATCTGGTCGAGGAGTCCGGCGAACCCCAGGCGGGCCCGGACGCGCTGCCGCGGCGGTGGCCCGGCGCACTGGACCGGCTGCTGGCCCTCGGCGGCGAGGACGCGCGGTATGTGCCCGGCCACGGCGCCGTGGTGGACGCCGGTTTCGTCCGCGCCCAGCGTGCCGCCCTCGCCGCCCGCTTCGGCGTCGCCCCCTCCTGACCCCCGCTCGCTCACCCACGGACAGGCCCCAATGCAGAGCAAGCGCTACAGCCCCGACCTCACCCCGCCCTGACTGCATCCCCCGGGGGCGACCCCCGGACCCCCGGCCGAAACACCGACCACCCGCAGAGAACAGGCCCCACTCGATGCAGAACAGGCACTACAGCCCCGACCTCACCCCGCCCTGGAAGAAGCAGCGCACGGCGCCCGAGGTCCCCGCCGAACCCGATCTGGTCGTCGAGGAGGTCACCTCGGGCTTCTGCGGCGCGGTGATCCGCTGCGAGAAGACGGCGCAAGGCCCGACGATCACCCTGGAGGACCGCTTCGGCAAGCACCGCGTCTTTCCCATGGAGCCGCGCGGCTTCCTCCTGGAGGGCAGGGTGGTCACGCTCGTACGCCCCCAGAGCGGGCCGGCCGCCACCACTCCGGCGCGTACGGCGTCCGGGTCGCTGGCCGTCCCCGGCGCCCGCGCACGGGTCGCCCGCGCCGGGCGCATCTATGTGGAGGGCCGGCACGACGCCGAGCTGGTGGAACGAGTCTGGGGCGACGACCTGCGCATCGAGGGCGTCGTCGTGGAGTACCTGGAGGGCATCGACGACCTGCCCGCGATCGTCCGCGGCTTCTCCCCCGGCCCGGACGCCCGCCTCGGCGTCCTCGTCGACCATCTCGTACCCGGCTCGAAGGAGTCCCGGATCGCGGCCGGGGTGACCGGTGACCACGCGCTGGTGGTGGGCCACCCGTACATCGACATCTGGGAGGCCGTGAAACCGTCCTCGGTCGGCATCCCGGCCTGGCCGGCCGTCCCGCACGGCCAGGACTGGAAGACGGGCGTCTGCCGGGCACTGGGCTGGCCGGAGAACACCGGCGCCGCCTGGCAGCGGATCCTCTCCTGCGTGCGCTCCTACAAGGACCTGGAGCCGGCGCTGCTGGGGAGGGTGGAGGAGCTGATCGACTTCGTCACGGGCGGCGATGTGGCCTGACCCCGGGAAGCGTCCCGAAGTCGGTGGTGTCCAGCTCGGTGCCGAGCGGCTCCAGCGGCACGGGGTCGCCGAACTCGGTGATCCGCTACACCGTGTAGTCGGCCTCCTCACCGGCGCCGACGGGCTCGGTGAGCAGGACGCAGTGGGCGTCGTACGGGTCGATGATCAAGTACGCGGGGACACCCCCGGCGGCGTAGATGGAGCGCTTCAGGCCGTAGTCGCGGTCCGCGCTGCGCAGGGAGACCACCTCAAGCAACAGCGTCACGTCCGAAGCGGGCACGAGCCATCCGGAACGCCCGCATCGTCCGCGCTCCATCACCACCAGGTCGGGCTGCGGCTTGCTGACCTCCCCCGGGAACGCGAGGTGCTGTGTCGCGAATCCGCGCCAGCGGTCGCGCGGAATCTGGCCGAGCACCTCGCTGACGATCCTGTTGTGGACGATATCCGTTCCGCCGCTCAGCAGGATTTCCCGGCGCAGGAGCTCCGCCCGGAAGCCCTCTGGAGGCTCGAACTCCGCGAAGTACTCCTCGATGCCCTGATCGTGCACTGTGGCCAGCCGCCCAACTATCCCTGTCTGCCGATGTATTGCGGCAGCCTAGGAACGGCGTTGCCCGGCGGACCGGGTCTCGGGGGGAGATCACTCTGCCGAGTGATCAGTCCACCAGATCCCGCACCACCGCATCCGCCAGCAGCCGCCCCCGGAGGGTCAGCACGGCCCGGCCGGCCTCGTACGGCGCCGGCTCCAGCAGGCCGTCGGCCAGGGCGCGCGCCGCCGCCCGCGCCCCCGCCGGGGCCAGGATGTCCAGCGGGCAGCCGTCCGCGAGGCGCAGCTCCAGGAGGATGCGTTCGACACGGCGGTCCTCGGCGGAGAGGAGCTCGCGGCCGGCGCCCGGGGAGCGGCCCTCGCTGAGGGCCTGGGCGTAGGCGCCGGGGTGTTTGACGTTCCACCAGCGGACGCCGCCGACGTGGCTGTGGGCGCCGGGGCCGGCGCCCCACCAGTCGGCGCCGGTCCAGTAGAGCTCGTTGTGGCGGCAGCGGGCGGCGTCGGTGGTGGCCCAGTTGGAGACCTCGTACCAGGTGAAACCGGCCGCGGCGAGGCGTTCGTCGGTGATCAGGTAGCGGTCGGCGTGCACATCGTCGTCGGTCATCGGGACCTCGCCGCGGCGGATCCGGCGGGCCAGCTGGGTGCCCTCCTCGACGATCAGGGCGTAGGCGGAGACATGGTCGGGGCCGGCGCCGATCGCGGCGTCGAGGGAGGCGCGCCAGTCGTCGTCGGTCTCGCCCGGGGTGCCGTAGATCAGATCGAGGTTGACGTGGTCGAAGCCGGCGGCGCGGGCCTCGGCGACACAGGCTTCGGGGCGGCCGGGGGTGTGCGTACGGTCGAGGATCTTCAGGACGTGCTGCCGGGCGCTCTGCATGCCGAAGGAGACGCGGTTGAAGCCGCCCGCGCGCAGTTCGTCGAGGTAGCGGGGGTCGACGGACTCCGGGTTGGCCTCGGTGGTGATCTCCGCGCCGGGCGCGAGGCCGAATTCCTCGCGGATCGCGGCCAACATCCGGGCGAGATCGGCGGCGGGCAGCAGGGTCGGGGTGCCGCCGCCGACGAAGACCGTCTCGACCGGGCGCGGGTCGTCGCCCAGCACCTTGCGGGCCAGCCGGATCTCCTCCACGACGGTGTCGGCGTAGTTGTCCCGGGAGGCCAGGGCGCCGCCGGAACCGCGCAGCTCGCTCGCGGTGTAGGTGTTGAAGTCGCAGTAGCCGCAGCGGGTCGCGCAGTACGGCACATGCAGATAGAAGCCGAGGGGGCGCCCGGCGGCCCCGGCCGCGGTATGACCGGGCAGCGCCCCGTCCTCGGGCATCGGCTCACCATCAGGCAGTGCGGAAGGCATGGGAACCATTGTCCGTCATCGCGGGGCGGTGCCGGTCCGGCGCCGCTGTGCCTCAGGACACCCCGGGTCCCGAGGCCTGGAGGACCAGCAGGGCCAGGTCGTCGTCGGGCGGGGTGGGGCCGAAGGCGTGGACGGTGCGGCGGATGTGGTCCGCGAGGGCGGTGGCGCCCAGGCCGGCGCCCGCGGCGAGGGCGGTGGCGAGGCCGTCCTCGTCGTCGAAGAGCCGCCGCCCCGAGCGCCGCTCGGTCACCCCGTCGGTGACGCACAGAAGCGTTTCCCCCGGGCAGAGGTCGAACGATTCGCTGACGTACGCGGCATCCTCGACCACTCCCAGCAGCATCTGTGGCGCCGCCACGACCCGGACCGCGCCATCCGTGCCCAGGACCAGCGGCAGCGGGTGGCCGGCGCTGGCGAGGGTGCAGCGGGCGCCGCCGGAGCCGCCGGGATACGGGACGATCTCGCCGTAGAGCAGGGACAGGAAGCGGGCCTGTTCGCCCTCCTCACGGATCTCGACCGGCGCCTCCGCCCCGGCGCCGGCCGCCGCCACCGCCGCCGCGACCGCCGCGACCGAGTCCGCGGCCTCCCGCGCCATGGTCTTGTTGAGCCGGTCGAGCACCGCCGCGACCCCGAAACCGTCCCGGGCCAGCAGCCGCAGCACCGGCCGGGCCAGCCCGGTCACCGCCGCCGCCTCCGGGCCGCTGCCGCAGACATCGCCGAGCGCGAAGCACCAGCGGCCGTCCCCGGCGTCGAACAGGTCCCAGAAGTCGCCGCCCGCCCAGGCGCCCTCACGCGGTTCGTAGACCACCGCCGACTCCACCCCGGGCACCCGCGCCCGCCCCCGGGGCAGCAGCCGGCGCTGCAGGACCTGACTGATGCGCTCCTGGCGGCTGTAGGCGCGGGCGGTGGCGACCGCGCGGGCGACTCGGCGGCACAGGTCCTCGATCAGCGCGACCACTTCGTCGGGGAAGTGCGGCAGCCCGCCCCGGCCGAGCAGCAGGGTGCCGAGCCGCCGGCCGCCGGCGACCAGGGGGCAGGCCAGTGCGGCGCCGCCGGGGCCGTAGCCGCCCGGTTCGTACGGCCAGGGCCAGGGCACGATGCCCGGTGCGCCGCCGGACGCGCCGCCGCCCGGAAACTCCGGCGGCTGCTTCTCCAGCGCCGTGCGCAGCGCGTCGATCCGGCTCTCGCTGGTGTGCCAGACGCCGGCGAGCCGCTGCTCGTCGCCGGCCTGGGCGATCCCCCGGCCGGGTGCGCCGCTGTCGCCGTCGTACAGCCACACCGCGCACCACTCGGCGAGCCGGGGCACGATCAACTGGGCGGCGAGCGCGGCGACTTGATCGGCGTCGAGCTGGCCGGAGAGCAGATCGGAGGCCTCAGCGAGGAAGGAGAGGGCGCCGTTGTCGACCCGGCCGCTGCCGGGTTCCGTCCGGGCGGCCCGGCGCGGGGCCGGGGCGAGGAGCTCGGCGGCCCGCAGCTCGCGCTGGAGCAGCTGGTTGTCGAGGGTGAACTCGGACTCCGGCCGGCCCGCGGCCCCCAGGGGCAGCCGGAACCACACGGTCTTCATGGCCCGGCGGTAGGTGACGCCCCAGGATTCGGCGACCGCGCTGATCAGCTGGAGCCCGTGCCCGCCGTTCTCGGACGCGGCGCTCTCCGCACGGGCACGGACCGGCTGGGTGGGGTGGTGGTCGGAGACCTCGATGACGATGCCGGGGCCGGAGGCGTCCTCGGCGCCGGCCCCCGGGGCGGCCGCCGCTTCCCGGCGCGGCGCCTCGTACGGTTCCCGGTCGCGGCGCCGGTACGGCTCCGCTTCCCCCTCCCGCCCGACCTCCGGGTCCAGCCGGCAGCGCAGTTCGACGGTGGTGCCCGCGTGCACGACGGCGTTCGTCACCAACTCGCTGACCAGCAGCACCGCTTCGTCGGCGAGCCGGTCGGTCAGGTTCTCCGCGCCGGTCAGCCGCCGGCCGGCCCAGTCGGCGAAGGTGGCCCGGACGAAGCGCCGGGCGGCGGCAGCGGCCTGCGGATCACCGGGCAGGCTGGCCCGGCGGGAACGGACGCCGGGACCGTCGGCGGCCCCGGCCGCGGGTCCGCCGGGGAACCCGTCCGTCCTCGTCGCGCGCGCCGCCGTGACGTCGTCGTCCCGTGGAGACGAAGTTGTCGTCCTCATTGAGCAACTCCCGACCAGCTCCGCTACAGCGCCGGATGCGCCACCGACAGAGTGACAGAACGAGCGCAGCCATAAGCACTGAGTCACAGAAGTGGGTGGTCGCAGCCATCAATTCGGCTGACGTACCGCGGGAGTTGGCCGACGGGGGCGGAGTGGCGGGCACGGCGGGCACGGGACGGACCTGCCGGCACGGCGGCAGGGCACGGCGGCACGGGGCGGAGCCGACCGGCCCGCCCCGTACCGCCCGTCCCGTACCGCCGGGCCCGTATCGCCGTGCCGTACGGCTACGCCTCGCGCGCCCCCGAGTACATGTCGTCGAGCAGGTCCTTGAACGTCCGCTCCACCACGGGCCGCTTGATCTTGAGGCTCGGGGTCACCTCGCCGTGCTCGATGTCCAGGTCACGCGGCAGCAGCCGGAACTTGCGGATCTGCTGCCAGCGCTGGAGCCCCTCGTTGACCCGCTCGACATAGCCGTCGATCAGCTCCCGGACCTGGTCGGTGGCGACGACCTCGGCGTAGCCCTTGCCGCCCAGGCCGTGCTCCGCCGCCCAGGTCAGGATGGTCGGCTCGTCGAGGGCGATCAGCGCGGTGCAGAAGTTCCGGTTGGCGCCGTGCACCAGCACATTGGAGACGAACGGACAGACCGCCTTGAACTGGCCCTCCACCTCGGCCGGCGCGATGTACTTGCCGCCCGAGGTCTTGATCAGGTCCTTCTTGCGGTCGGTGATCCGCAGATAGCCGTCCGGGGAGAGCTCGCCGATGTCGCCGGTGTGGAACCAGCCGTCCTCCTCCAGGACCTCGGCGGTCTTGTCCGGCAGGCCGTGGTAGCCCTGCATGATGCCGGGGCCGCGCAGCAGGATCTCGCCGTCCTCGGCGATCCGCACCTCGGTGCCGGGCAGCGGCTTGCCGACCGTGCCGGTGCGGTACGCCTCGCCGGGGTTGACGAAGCTGGCGGCGCTGGACTCCGTCAGGCCGTAGCCCTCCAGGATGTGGATGCCGGCGCCGGAGAAGAAGTAGCCGATCTCCGGCGAGAGCGCGGCCGATCCGGAGACCGCGGCGCGCAGCCGGCCGCCGAACGCCTCCCGCAGCTTGGCGTAGACGAGCGCGTCGGCGATCTTGTGCTTGGCGCCGAGTGCGAACGGCACCGAGGCGCTGCCGGTGCGGCGGAAGTTGTCCTGCGAGACCTTGGCGTACTCGCGGGCCACCTCGGCCGCCCACTGGAAGATCTTGTACTTGGCGCCGCCACCCGCGCGGGCCTTGGCCGCGACCCCGTTGTAGACCTTCTCGAAGATCCGCGGCACGGCCGCCATGTACGTGGGCCGGACGACCGGCAGATTGTCGATGATCTTGTCGACCCGGCCGTCCACAGCGATCACCTGGCCGGTCGCGATCTGCCCGGCGGTGAGCACCTTGCCGAAGACGTGCGCCAGCGGCAGCCAGAGGTACTGCACATCGTCCTCATGGACCAGCCCCGTCGACTGGATCGCGCGGGCCATGTACGACCAGCAGTCGTGCGGCAGCCGGACGCCCTTGGGGCGGCCGGTGGTCCCGGAGGTGTAGATGAGCGTCGCCAGCTGGTCGGCCCGCAGCGCGGCCACCCGCTCCTTGACGCACTCCGGGTGCTCCTCCAGATAGGCGGTGCCGCGCTTCTCCAGCTCGGCGAGGGTGAGCACCCAGCCCTCCGGGTCGCCCTCGGCGGGCTCCGCGCCCGTCTCGTCGATGACGACGACATGCGCCAGCTCGGGCAGCTCAGCCCGCCGCTCGCGGGCCTTGGCGAGCTGTCCGGCGTCCTCCGCGATCAGCACCCGGCTGCCGGAGTCGGACAGGATGTACGCGGTCTCCTCGGCGTTGGTGCTGGGGTAGACCGTGGTGGTGGCGGCGCCGGAGCAGAGCACCCCGAGGTCGGCGAGGATCCACTCGACGCGGGTGTTCGAGGCCAGCGCCACCCGCTCCTCGGGACGTACGCCGAGGGCGATGAGCCCGGCGGCCACGGCGTAGACCCGCTCCGCGGCCTGGGCCCAGCTGATCGCCTTCCAGTCGTCCGGCCCCTGGCCCGAGGCCGGGGGGACGGGATGGCGATAGGCCTCGATGTCGGGCGTGGCCGCCACCCGCTCCAGGAAGAGGTGGGCCACCGAGGGCGGCCGGTTTTCGATCAGCGTGTGGGTGTCCGTCACGGCGTCCTCCGGGGCCCGCTTCGTTGCTGGTGACTCGCGAGTAACCTTTGAGCGTGATCAGACTAGAGCGCGATGCGCCGCCACGTAAGGGGCTGCGACCTACTGGTTCACGATGTGACCGGCACGATAGGTGTACGTAGCACGCGCAATGCCCCGATTGTGAGCCGCGCCGGTCATCACCACCAGATCACACCCGCCGGGCCGGAGCACGCCACCCCCGGCGCCCTCCCGGGCATTCCTCCCCGGCTGCGGCCCGAAAAGCCGGCAGGGCGCCGGCCCGCCATGGGGACCGACGCCCTGCCGTCGCCGCTCAGCGGCGGCCGTCACCGGCCACGCGCTACTTCTTCGCCTTCGCGTCACCGTCGGAGTCCGAGGACAGCACCGCGATGAAGGCCTCCTGCGGGACCTCCACGCTGCCGACCATCTTCATCCGCTTCTTGCCTTCCTTCTGCTTCTCCAGCAGCTTCCGCTTACGGGAGATGTCACCGCCGTAGCACTTGGCGAGGACGTCCTTGCGGATGGCGCGGACCGTCTCACGGGCGATGACCCGGCTGCCGATGGCGGCCTGGATCGGCACCTCGAAGCTCTGCCGCGGGATCAGCTCCCGCAGCTTGGCGACCAGCCGCACGCCGTACGCGTACGCCTTGTCCTTGTGGCAGATCGCGGAGAAGGCGTCGACCTTGTCCCCGTGCAGCAGGATGTCGACCTTGACCAGGTCGGCGACCTGCTCGCCGGTGGGCTCGTAGTCCAGCGAGGCGTAGCCCCGGGTCTTGGACTTGAGCTGGTCGAAGAAGTCGAAGACGACCTCGGCGAGCGGCAGCGTGTAGCGGATCTCGACGCGGTCCTCGGAGAGGTAGTCCATGCCGAGGAGGTTGCCGCGGCGGTTCTGGCACAGCTCCATGATCGCGCCGATGAACTCGCTGGGCGCCAGGATCGTGGCCCGGACGACCGGCTCGTGCACCTTGTCGATCTTGCCCGTCGGGAACTCGCTCGGGTTGGTGACCTCGTGCTCGGCGCCGTCCTCCATGTCCACGCGGTAAACCACGTTCGGCGCGGTGGCGATCAGATCGAGGCCGAACTCGCGCTCCAGCCGCTCCCGGATGACCTCCAGGTGCAGCAGGCCCAGGAAGCCGACGCGGAAGCCGAAGCCCAGGGCCGCGGAGGTCTCCGGTTCGTAGACCAGCGCGGCGTCGTTGAGCTGGAGCTTGTCGAGCGCGTCACGCAGCTCGGGGTAGTCGGAGCCGTCCAGCGGATACAGCCCCGAGAACACCATCGGCTTGGGGTCCTTGTAGCCGCCCAGCGGCTCCTCGGCACCCTTGCTGAGCTGGGTGATCGTGTCACCCACCTTGGACTGCCGGACATCCTTCACACCGGTGATCAGATAGCCGACCTCACCGACGGACAGCCCGTCGGCGGCCTTCATCTCCGGGGAGTTCGTACCGATCTCCAGCAGCTCGTGCGCCGCGCCGGTCGACATCATCCGGATGCGCTCGCGCTTGCTGAGCGTGCCGTCGACGACCTTCACATAGGTCACGACACCGCGGTAGGCGTCGTAGACCGAGTCGAAGATCATCGCGCGGGCGGGGGCGTCCTTGACGCCGACCGGGGGCGGCACCTCGCGGACGACCTTGTCCAGCAGCTCGGCCACGCCGACACCGGTCTTGGCGGAGACCCGCAGCACGTCCTCCGGCTCACAGCCGACCAGATTGGCCAGCTCGGCGGCGAACTTCTCGGGCTGCGCGGCCGGCAGGTCGATCTTGTTGAGGACGGGGATGATCGTGAGGTCGTGCTCCATCGCCAGGTACAGGTTGGCGAGGGTCTGGGCCTCGATGCCCTGGGCGGCGTCGACGAGGAGGATGCAGCCCTCGCACGCGGCGAGCGACCGGGAGACCTCGTAGGTGAAGTCGACGTGGCCCGGGGTGTCGATCATGTTGAGGATGTGGGTCGTGCCACGTCCTTCTTCACCCTCGGAGGGGTCCCAGGGCAGCCGGACCGCCTGGGACTTGATCGTGATGCCACGCTCGCGCTCGATGTCCATGCGGTCGAGGTACTGCGCGCGCATCTGCCGCTGGTCGACGACACCGGTGATCTGAAGCATCCGGTCGGCGAGCGTCGACTTGCCGTGATCGATGTGCGCGATGATGCAGAAGTTACGGAGGAGGGCCGGATCGGTACGGCTCGGCTCCGGCACGTTCGTAGGGGTCGCGGGCACGCAGGGTCCATTCAGTGAACGCGGGTAGGCGGGACTCGGGTATATGACGTCTCCCCCCATCGTCCCATGAGCGAGGGGCTCGGTCCGGTTTGGGCGGTGGTGGGGCGGCGGTCAGACGGTGGGTGCGGTCCGGTTTGGGTCGCTGTAGAGCCTGCTGGTAGCCTGGTCCACTGCGCTTCGTGCCCTCTCTCGTACGAGGCGCAACTCGAAACTCCAACGAACCTGAAAAGGCTCTTTCGTGGCGAACATCAAGTCCCAGATGAAGCGGATCAAGACGAACGAGAAGGCTCGTCAGCGCAACAAGGCTGTCAAGTCCACTCTGAAGACCGCGATCCGTCGCACCCGCGAGGCCGTGGAGGCCGGTGACCTGCAGAAGGCCACCACCGCCCAGGCCGAGGCTGCCAAGAAGCTCGACAAGGCCGTCAGCAAGGGTGTCATCCACAAGAACGCCGCCGCCAACAAGAAGTCGGCGCTGGCGAAGAAGGTCGCGTCCCTCAAGGGCTGACCTTCCTCCGGAAGAAGATCTCCGGCCTGTTCGGCCCTGATCTTCGACCCACCGCAATACCAGAGCACTAACCCTGCCGACAGGGACCCAGCGGCCCCTCTCTCCGCTCCCTGACCGGTGCACCACCGCGCCGCACACGGCCTGCGTTCGCCACGCGGGTGCGGCGCACCCGGCTCACCCGGCGGCCACCACCGCCGACGAAGCCACCACAGCTTGATACGAAGGCCCCGCCTCCCCCTTCCCCAGGGATGAGGCGGGGCCTTTTGTCATGGGGGTGGGGGCAGTGCGCTGCTGGGCTTTTGTTGATCGTTGGCCGGGAGGCCGTTCGCGGGGTTGAGACGTTTCCTCGCGGGCCCTTGCTGTTCCTTGCGGCGTCTTGCGGTTTTGTAGCGCAACTTGGTGGGGGATTTGCGTTGTGGGATCTGGGTGGGATTTGCGCTGTGGGATTTGTTGTGGATGTGGTGGGTGCTGGGGATGTGGTGGGGGGCATCTGCTGTCGGGCTTTTACTGGGCGCGTGGTTTTTGTTACGGGAAATATGTCCAGGGGCCCTTGTTGCGGGCGGCGAGATTTCCTGGCGGAGGGTCGCCTCCCTCCGGTAGATCGGGCTTACCCGCCGTCGAGGGAATTCACGGCGCCGAGCCGGGTTCACTTTCGGCGGGGTCCGCTACGCTGCGCCCATGTCCATATCGGGGGATCAGAACAATCCTTACGGCCGGCCGCAGCCCCATCCCTACGGCCAGGTTCCGGCACCGCAGAATCCGGTGCCCGCACAGCAGAATCCCTACGTACAGCAGCACCCGCCGCTGGGGCCGGCCGGCGGATACGGCTATCCGGCAGCAGGCACGCCCCTAGGAGCGGCCGGTCCGCCGAACGGCACGGGCCGCGGCATGTCCGGCTGGCTCTGGGCGATCGGCGGGGCCGTCGCCACCTCCGCGGTCTGGGGCTCGCTGTTGTTCGCGACCGGCGGTTTCTCCTCCGAGCCCAGCCCCGATCTCGCGGGCTACGGCTATACCGGTGATCTGTGCGCGGACACCTCGATGACCCCGTTCGAGAATGCCGGCCTCAAGACCAAGGAGAGCACCGGCACCGCCTCGAAGGATGCCAACCCGCAGCACAGCGGCGCACAACAGAACTCGCTGGACATCATGTGGTGCAACACCTCGCTGGAAAAGAAGAACGCCAGTAGCTCCGACTACTCGTCGATCTGGCTCTCCAACACAGCCACCCTGCACAAGAAGGCCGACCCCGCGCCCGAATTCGCCGACAGCTACCGCTCGTACGAGAAGCAGGACGCCTCCACCGGCTACCGGGTCGAGGCCGTACCGGGCCTCGGCGACGAGGCCTTTCTGGTGACCCGGAAGGACGACGGCAGCACAAGCTCCAGCTCGTATGTGATCCTCGGCGTCCGGGACGGCTGGATGACCTACCAGTCGACATGGTCGAACTACGCATCAAGCAGCAGCTCCACCAAGCAGCCGACCGCCGACGAGGTCGCCACGATGCTGAAGACCAGCGCCACGGAAACCCTCAAAAGGCTCCAGAACTCGCGGTCCCGGTGAGGGGCTTGGGGTCCAGGTGAGGGGCTTGGGGTTCGGTGACGGGGGGCGTGCGGTGAGGAGGGTGCGGCTCGGTGGGGCTCGCGGGCTTGGTGGGCAGCTCACCGTCCCGTAAGGGCTCGCTGTCCCGTGAGGGGCGTCAGGGCCCGGTTCGGTACTCGCGGCCCCCGTGAGGGAGCCGGCGGGTTCGGTGAGAGCGCCCGGGCGCCCCCGGCTGCCGCCTCACCACTACCCCGGCGCCCCGACCCCCGGCCACCGTCGCATCGCCCCCCGCCCCCCGGCCGCCGTCGCACCGCTCCCTCGACGCCCGGCCACCGTCACCTCACCGCGACCGGGCCGCCCGGGCGATCGTCACGACGGCCTTCTCCAGCGCGTACTCGGGATCGTCGCCGCCGCCCTTCACTCCCGCGTCGGCCGCCGCCACCGCGCGGAGCGCCGTGGCCACACCGTCCGCCGACCAGCCGCGCATCTGCTGCCGGACCCGGTCGATCTTCCAGGGCGGCATACCCAGGTCGCGGGCGAGGTCGCCGGGGCGGGCGCCGCGAGGGGCGGAGGCGAGCTTGCCGATGGCGCGGACGCCCTGGGCCAGCGCGCTGGTGATCATGACGGGGGCGACGCCGGTGGCGATCGCCCAGCGCAGTGCCTCCAGCGCCTCGGCGGCCCGGCCCTCGACGGCGCGGTCCGCGACGGTGAAGCTCGAAGCCTCGGCCCGGCCGGTGTAGTACCGCGCGACCACGGCGTCGTCGATCGTGCCCTCGACGTCGGCGGCCAGCTGCGAACAGGCCGATGCCAGCTCACGCAGATCGCTGCCGATCGCGTCCACCAGCGACTGGCAGGCCTCCGGCGTCGCCGAACGCCCCGTCGCACGGAACTCGCTCCGTACGAAGGCCAGCCGGTCGGCCGGCTTGGTCATCTTGGGGCACGCCACTTCCCGCGCTCCGGCCTTACGGGCGGCGTCCAGCAGGCCCTTCCCCTTGGCGCCGCCGGCATGCAGCAGCACCAGCGTGATCTCCTCGGCGGGCGAGCCGAGATACGCCTTGACGTCCTTGATGGTGTCCGCGGACAGGTCCTGGGCGGCCCGCACCACGACGACCTTGCGCTCGGCGAAGAGCGAAGGGCTGGTCAGCTCAGCGAGGGTGCCGGGCTGTAGCTGATCGGGGGTGAGGTCACGCACATCGGTGTCCGCATCCGCCGCCCGGGCGGCGGCCACCACCTGCTGCACCGCGCGGTCCAGCAGCAGGTCTTCCTGGCCCACCGCGATCGTGACGGGGGCAAGCGGGTCATCGTGAGCTGTCTTCCTGGCCATCGCGGTCCAGCATCCCACGTGCCACTGACAAACCGGCCCGAGCGCACACCGCCCCCTGCCGCACCGGGCCGCCCTCCCCCTGTCGGACAATGGCCGGGTGAATGACGCAGCCCCCCACCACTCCGAGGTACGACCCGTGCGCCACGTACTGGTGCTGCCCGACCGCGACGCGGCCGAGGAGGTCGCCGAAGCCCTGACCGAACGTTTCGGTGTCGCCGAGGAGCCTCAGCTCGTACGGGACGCCCTGGCCGGTGAGGACGACGCCGAGGACGCCCAGTGGCTGGTGGTCGTCGAGGACCCGGAGGCCGAACACGACCCCGCGCGGCTGCACGACCTCGCGGCGGAGTACGAGGGCTGGCGCGAGGCCGAGTAACGACAGCCCGCGCCCCTCCCGACGGCCGGACGACTCCGACGGCCGGACCACTCCCAACGGCCGGACGACCGCCGACGGCCGGACGACTGCCGACGGCCGGACGGCGGACCGCTACGAGCGTCCCTGGGCTCCGCCCCCAGGCGGCTGCACCTCGCCCGCCACGGGCTCCCGGTCCAGCACGATCCCGAAGTGCTCCCGGTAGGCGGCGAGGATCTCGTCAGCGGCAATCAGGCGCTCCTCCCGCGCACCGTCCGCCGCGGTGGTCACGAGCGTACGGCCGGAGAGCGTGATCCGACCGGTCTCCGTCAGCCGGGAGCACACCAGGGACTGGGTGAAGTGCGACGCGGGCGAGGTGCGGTTCCACCAGCAGCCGACCTCGAAGTCCGCGTACGCGCGCGGACGTTGCTCGATGCGGTACTGCGGCGAGCCGTCCCACACCACATCGAGATCGCCGTCCGCCGTCTCCTCGATCCGGAACACACCGCCGGGGTCGGTCTGCTCGGCACGGCTGTCCCAGCGCAGCGGAAAGTGGCTGTGCCGGCCGAAGCCGACGTCCGCGAGCCACGGCCCGTCGGACGTCTGGACGCGCAGCGCAAGGTGGTCGTACGGGATCCCGACCTTCCCCTCGGCGCCGAACACGCGCGCGGCCATCAGCTCGACCTCATACCCCAGCGCGCCCAGCAGCATGGCGAACGCACCGTTGAGCTCATAGCAGAAGCCGCCCCGCCGGGCACCGACGATCTTGTCGAGCACCGGCTGCTCCGCGAGCACGATCTCCTCGCCGAGGTGGATGGAGAGGTTTTCGAAGGGGACGGTGCGCAGATGTCTGAGGTGCAGTGCCCGCAGCGCCTCGGCATCGGGGGAAGCGGGGCGGTCGGCGCCGATCCGTTCCAGGTAGGCGTCAGTGGCAGCGGTGTCCATCAGGTGTGCGTCCTCTCCGCAGCGAACCAGCGGCGGGTCCGTTCCGCCGCCGAGGCGGGCGTACCGGCCATCACGTCGGCAAGGGTCTGTGCGGCCAGCTCACGCCGCCAGGCCAGCTCGGCCCTGCGCATCGCGGCGCTGATGCCACAGGACCGGCCGAACTCCCTGCCGGACGCCGCCGCGCCGGCCCCACGCCGACGGATTTCGGTACACCGGAAGACATCGTCGGCGCCCTCGATCGCCGCAACGACGTCCATGAGGGTGATCCGCTCCGGGGACCGTGCCAACTGGAACCCACCCCGCGCGCCGGGCGTGGAACTCAGAATCCCGGCCCGTACCAGGGCCTGAAGCCGCTTGTTCAGGTAGGCCGCCGGCAACTCGAAGGAAGCCGCCAACCGAGCGGTGGACACGGGCCCGTCCCCTTCGAGCCAGGCCAGCGTCACACAACAGTGCAGGCCCCACTCGACGCCTTCACTCATCCTCATAATCTGGAGTCTACTGATCCTGGTTCTGAGTCCTTCTCCAATTCTGCGGTCGTCGCTGGGGCCGCTGCGGTTGCTGCGGTTGCCGCGGTCGCTGCGACGATCGCCGGGTGGGCAGGGGGGCGGCGACGTGGGGCCCGCCTCAGACGGCCTCCCGGGTGGCGGCTCGGTGCCATCTCGGAGGCGGCCTGCGGGGGCTCCGGGGGCTCCGTGGACGGCTGAGGTTGCGTATCAAGTGGCGTTGGGCCCTGGGACGGAGGCGGCCCCTTGAACGACGCCTGCCTGCTCTACGGCCACCGGCCCGAACCACACCCGGGTGCGTACGGCCCCGGAGTCTCGGGCCGCCGGTCAGGCTCATCATGACCCGGTGGCCGGTGACCGTGGCGGACAGCCCAGCCGTCGTGCCTAGGACCGCCATGGCTCCGTCGGTGTCCGTACGCAGCACCCGGGCGCCCTGAGCGCGGAGTGCGGCGATGGTGCGGGGCGCCGGATGGCCGTACGGGTTGTCGGCACCACAGGAGATCAGCGCCAGGCGTGGCGCCAGCCGCTGCATCAACGGAGGGTCCTGATAGGCGGAGCCGTGGTGCGCCACCTTCAGGACATCGACAGCACCAAGCTCGGGGTGTGCCGCCAACAGCCCTTGCTGCGCAGGTGGTTCGAGGTCACCGAGCAGCAGAATGGTCAGCCCTCCCGTACGGACGAGCAGAGTGACGCTGGCGTCGTTGGGGCCGTCGAAGACGGTGGAGTCGCTGGAGTCGGTGGAGTCGGCGGGGGTGCCGGGGCTACTCGGGCTGTCGGGACCACCAGGGCCACCAGAAGCGCCAAGGCCGGGGGCGGGGGCGGCGGGACCAGGAAGGGTGGGCGCGGCGGGTGGCCAGAGGACCTCCCAGGTCAGCGGGCCCAGGCGGCGGCGCTCACCCGGTGTGGCGCGGACGATCGGCACCCGGGCCTCGGCGGCCGTACTGCGCACGAACTGCGCCTGTCCCGGAGGTTCTTGCAGGGTTGTGGTCTCGATCGCGCCGACCGAGCGCCCGCGGAGCGCGCCCGGGAGCCCGTCCACATGGTCGGCGTGGAAGTGCGTCAGAACGAGCAGGGGGATGCGGCGGACGCCCAGGTCGGTCAGGCAGCGGTCGATGAGGTGGGGATCGGGACCGGTGTCCACCACCAGCGCCGTACCGTCGCCGGCTGCCAGCACCAGGCCGTCGCCCTGCCCGACATCACAGACCACGGCTCGCCAACCCGGCGGCGGCCAGCCCGTGAGGACCCGGGTGAACGGTGCGGGGCGGCACACCGCCAGGATCACCGCCAACGCGCAGAGCACGCAGAGCCATCGGCGGCGCAGTACCCGGCGGCCGACCGGCACCAGGACCACCATGGCGGCCGCCAGCGCCAACCCACCGACCCAGCCGCCCGGCCAGGCGAACTCCGCCCCCGGCAGCGCCGCTCCCGTACGGGCGACACCGGCGATCCATTCGGCGGGCCAGCCCGCGCACCACGCCAGCGCCTGGGCGGCCGGCGGCACGATCGGAGCGACGGCCAGGGCCGCGAAGCCCAGGACGGTCGCGGGGCCGACGGCCAGTTCGGCCAGCAGATTGCAGGGCACAGCGACCAGACCCACCCGGGCCGCCAGCACGGCGACGACGGGCGCGCAGACCGCCTGAGCTGCGGCCGCGGCGGCCAGCACCTCGGCAAGACGGGGCGGCACCCGGCGCCGTTGCAGTGCGGCGCTCCACCGCGGTGCGAGCAGCAGCAGAGCGCCGGTCGCCAGGACAGAGAGCAGAAAGCCGTAACTGCGGGCGAGCCAGGGGTCGTAGAGCACCAGCAGCAGGACCGCGGCGGCGAGCGCGGGGAGCAGCGTACGACGGCGACCGGTCCCGATCGCCAGCAACGTGATCAGACCGCAGGCGGCGGCCCGCAGCACGCTCGGGTCCGGGCGGCACACCACAACGAAGACGAGGGCGAGCGCGCCGCCGATGACCGCCGTACCGCGCAGCGACAATCCCAGACGTGGCGCCAGACCACGGCGCTCGGCGCGCGTCGCAAGATGCGGCGGGCCGATCAGCAGCGCGAGCACAATCGTCAGATTGCTGCCGGACACGGCGAGCAGATGCGTCAGGTCGGTGGCTCGGAACGCGTCATCCAGATCCGGCGGCACCCGCGAGGTGTCCCCCACCACGAGCCCCGGCAACAACGCCCGGGCATCGGCACGCAACCCGTCGGTGGCCGCACGCAGCCCCGCACGCAGACTCCCCGCCAACCGCTGTAGCGCGTCCGGCGCACCCACCTTGACCGGCGGCTCATCGGCCGTAACCCGCAGCACGGCGGCCACCTGATCGCCGGACAACAACGGCGGCGCCACCCGCGCCATCACCCGGATCCGAGTCGACGGCAACAACTCCCGCCACTCCGACGCGATGCCCCGATGACCGCCGCTCCCTCCTCCCGGCCGCTGCACGACCACCAAGGCGGGCGTGCGGACCGCGGTGACCTCGCCATTCGGCCCGGTGACACGGACGGCATCGGCAGTGAAGACCAAGACCGGGGGCGTGCGTTGGGATCCGCGCACCTTGGGGCGGGTCAGCCGTGGATCGCCCGTCACCTCCAGTTCCACCGCGGCCCGCGCATAGTGGTCCGCGAGGGCCGGGAGCGGCCCACGCCGCAGGTCCGCGGCATGCAGCGCGGCGGACGCAGCCCCCGCCGCGGCACACAGCAACACGGCAGCCAGGGCCGCCAAGGAGCCGACCGACCGGACGCGGGGCAAGCGGCGCCGGGGCGACTCCGCTCCCCGTCGGCCGGTGCCGGTCAGAGGAGCAACACCAGGCTGCTGCTCCTCCACCCCTGATTCACGCTCGGCCCTGCTCCGCACCCCAGCCACCCGTAAGGCGAGGGCCGCCAGCACCACGGCCACGCCACAGGCCACCGCCACTCCCCCGCCGGGGGCGCCCAGACCGATCGCCGCGGCCGCCCAGGCTGCCAGTGCGGGCGCGACCAGCCGCAGATCGGCCGGTCCCTCCTGACGTGGGTCCGAGGCACCGTGCGGTGAGGCTGCCGTGGCGTGCACGGTGGCGCGAGGACTGGTCATGGCACCACCAGGGCGCGCAGATCGGCGAAGCGGCGGTCTCCGATACCGGTCACCTGACGAAGCTGGTCCACTGAGGTGAACCCACCGTGCTGAGTGCGGAATTCGACGATGTGACGGGCCAGGACAGGGCCCACGCCCGGGAGGGAGTCGAGCTGCTGCTCGGTCGCCGTGCTGAGACTGACCGGACCGCCCGCAGCCCCGGCACTCGGCGGCCCACTCCCCGACACGCCGGCCCCCACCTCAGCGGAACCGGCACCGGCACCGCCCCCGGGCCCGGCCCCGCCAGCGGCTGCCCCGACCACGATCTGTTCCCCGTCGGTCAGCAGCCGCGCCCGGTTGAGCCCGCGGAGGTTCGTCCCGCGCAGCACGCCACCGGCGGCCCGTAAGGCGTCCACCACCCGCGACCCCGGCGGCATCCGCTGAATCCCGGGATGCCGGACCTTGCCCGTGACATCGACGACCAGCTGACGCCCCGCATTGCCCGGCGGGCCGTTCGCCACCGCAGTGGCGGACGAGGACGCTGACGGCAGAGACGGTGTTCGTGAGCCGGGGCCGGGCGCCCCTCCGGCCCGTTCCACCGCCGGGGCCCGTACCGGCTCGGGGTGCCCCGCCCAGAAGTGCTGCACGGCGAACCCCACAGCGACCACGAGCACCAGGACCAGGGCAGTGAGCGCTTTCGGGTCGGTGCCACACCGTAACTGCACCCACAGCGGGAGCCGTTCGCGTACGGCAGACCACGCCCGCTCCCCCCGGCGTGCGCGCGGAGGATCATGCCCTGGGGGCGGCGGGCCGGCCTCGGCAGCGCTCCCTGCGTCACCGAAGATCGCCGCAACCCGGGCCCGCACCCTCTCGCGCTCCCACTCCCGCCGCTCCGCCCCGCCGGGTGGAGCCGCCATCCCATCCGGCGGGTCCGAGAAATCCTGCGCAGGCGAAGCCGGCGAGGAGACGGAAGGAGCAGACGCCCCCGAAGAGCCAAGACGAGCCGAGGGAACCGAAGGAGCCAAAGGCCCCGCCGCCCCCGAAAACGCCTCCGACACCCCCACCGACTCCGGCCCCATCGTCGGCACCGGCTCCGGCCCCGCCGACCGCACCGCCCCCGAACCCGAAGCGGAAACCGAAGCCGAAGCCGAGGCCACCCCCAGTCCCAAGCCCCCCGACGAGACCGGAAGCCCCCATGACGCTGACGCAGATCGAGACAAGTTCATACCGACCGACGCTAAGCACCCCGCGCAGATCTCGCTGAGAAGCCTCAATTCCGGTGGACAGCACCCCAGTTGTGGATAACTCCGTCACCCACAGGGCACCCCGCCACCCCTCTCACCGCGGCGAAACCACAACCCCCAACAGACCGGGGCCCGTATGCGCGCCGATCACCGCGCCCACCTCGCTCACATGCAGCTCACTGAGCCCCGTGACCCGCTCCCGGAGCCGCTGGGCCAGGGCATCCGCGCGCTCCGCCGCGGCAAGATGGTGGACCGCGATGTCGACCTGGCCCTCGCCCGCCCGCTCCGCGGCGATCTCCTCCAGCCGCGCGATGGCCTTGGACGCCGTACGAACCTTCTCCAGCAGCTCGATCCGCCCGTCGGCCAGTTGCAGGAGCGGTTTGACGGCGAGCGCGGAACCGAGCAGCGCCTGGGCCGCGCCGATCCGGCCGCCGCGGCGCAGATAGTCGAGGGTGTCGACGTAGAAGTAGGCGGAGGTACCCGCTGCGCGCTTCTCCGCGGCGGCGACCGCGTCGTCCATGTCCCCGCCGGCCTCCGCGGTCTCCGCGGCCGCGAGGGCGCAGAACCCGAGGGCCATCGCGACCATCCCGGTGTCCACGACACGTACGGGCACCGGAGCTTCCTTGGCCGCCTGCACCGCCGCGTCGTACGTGCCGGAGAATTCCGAGGAGAGGTGGAGCGAGACGATGCCGCTCGCGCCGGTCGCCGCGACCTTGCGATAGGTCTCCGCGAACGTCGCGGGGCTGGGCCGGGAAGTCGTCACGGACCGGCGCTTCTGAAGCGCCTGGGCGAGGGATCTCGCGGAGATTTCGGTGCCCTCTTCCAGGGCCTGGTCCCCCAGGACGACGGTCAGTGGCACGGCCGTGATGTGGTGACGCTCGACAGCCGCCCGCGGCAAGTAGGCCGTGGAATCGGTGACGATCGCGACATGGCGGGACATGACAGGGAGGTTATCCGGGGATCCGGACGCCGCACAGTGCGGGCCCCTCCCCAAGATCCTCCAGGTTTACCCAAGGCTCTGCCAAGAGCCCACCGAAAGGCCCCGCCGAAGCCCTGGTTCCCGGAGAAGACCGCGTCAACACCCCCGGCATCCCCCGCATCCTCGACGTCCGCCAGGAACACAAGCCAGGTGAAGCCCGGTGAAGCCCGGAGCCGCCGGCCCCTTCACGGTCGTCTTCCTCTCCCCCGGGCCCCCGCCCCGCCCCCTCGCCCCTCCCCCCGCCGCTACGTCCTCATCTGGTCGTGTCCTCCGTCCGCGGGGCCTTCTGCCACGGGTAGGACGGCTGGGTGCGGGGGTCCCGTGCGGTGATCGCCGGCGGGTCCTCGGGGGCCGGGCCCCAGGAGCGGGCGGCGGCGTCCGACGGGCCGGCGGTGGCACCGGACCGTGCGGGCCCGTCCGTCGGCTGCGCTCGCCCGGGGCTCTTCGTCTCTCCCGGTCCCGCGCTCTCCGGACGGCCCGCTACGGGGTCCCGCAGCGGATCCGTGGCGTCCTCGACCCGGGTCCAGTGCCGCAGCGCGCCGGACTCCACATCGATCTGGTCGCTGAGCGAGGCCAGATCGTCGTCCGCGAACTTGCGGGCGCGGTCGCGCGCGGCCCAGCGCAGCGACTCCGCGGAGTGCGTGATCCGCTCCAGGCGCTCCCGGAGGTCCGGGAGGCGGACGCCGATGGTGGCCCGGTCGGGCTCGCGTTCCAGCCGCTTGAGTTCGTCGTCCAGCTCATGGCCATGGGCGCTGAGACGCTCGAAGAGCCCGATCGCCTCACTGAGGGAGGCGTCGTCCGGCGAGCCCCCGTACAGCACCTCCTGGGTGGCGCGCATGGAGGTGCGCAGCGAGAGCCGCAGCTGCGCCAGTTCGCCGACCACGCCGGGCTGGGCGATCTGGCGGGCCCGGAGGGTGGTGTCCTCGACGGTTCTGCGGGCGTGGGCGACCGTGCGGTCCACTCCGCGCTTGGCTGCCTTGACCGCCTTGACCGTCACGAAGACCCCGGCCAGAACGAACAGCACGAAGAGCAGTCCGACGATGGCAACGGCGGCTTCCATGGGCTCTCCCCAGACGTGTCGGCGGCGCCGGATTCCGGCCCGCGCCCTGTACCTCCACGGTAAACGGCCAGGGCAGGTCGCGGGTTCCGGAAGAACCCCCAACCTGCCCGTAGGGGAAACCACCCATGGCGCTCACGGAGCACCGGCAGGGCGGAGCGAAGCGGTCCCGCGACCGGCCCGGAGCCTCAGCGGCGGTCCCGAAGAGCCGCTGCCGGGCGCCCGGGACTGGCTCCGGGCGCCCGCCGACGGCTACGCCGGAACGATGTTCACCAGCTTCGGCGCCCGGACGATGACCTTCCGGATGCCCGCGCCGTCCAGTGCCGCGACCACGGCCGGCTCGGCCAGGGCCGTCGCCTCCAGGTCGGCGTCGGAGATCGACGGGGCGACCTCCAGCCGCGCCTTGACCTTGCCCTTGATCTGCACGACGCAGGTCACGGTCTCGTCCACGACGTACGCCGGGTCGGCCACCGGGAAGTCCGCGTGCACCACGGAGTCGGTGTGGCCCAGCTTGCGCCACAGCTCCTCGGCGATGTGCGGCGCGAGCGGGGCGATCAGCAGCACCAGCTGCTCCGCTACCGTGCGCGGGACGGGGGTGCCCGCCTTGGTCAGGTGGTTGTTCAGCTCGGTCACCTTGGCGATGGCGGTGTTGAAGCGCAGGTTCGCCATGTCCTGGCTGACACCGTCGATCGCCTTGTGCAGGGCGCGCAGGGTGGCCTCGTCCGGCTCGCCGTCGACGACGGTGACCTCACCGGTCGCCTCGTCGACGACATTGCGCCACAGGCGCTGGAGCAGGCGGTACTGGCCGACGACGGCCCGGGTGTCCCACGGGCGCGACACGTCCAGGGGGCCCATCGCCATCTCGTACAGGCGCAGGGTGTCCGCGCCGTATTCGGCGCAGATCTCGTCGGGAGTGACGGCGTTCTTCAGGGACTTGCCCATCTTGCCCAGGACGCGGCTGACCTTCTCGCCCTGGTAGTAGTAGCCGCCGTCCCGCTCCTCGACCTCGGCGGCCGGGACGGCGATACCGCGGCTGTCCCGGTAGACGAAGGCCTGGATCATGCCCTGGTTGTACAGCTTGTGGAACGGCTCGGAGGACGAGACATGACCCAGGTCGTGCAGCACCTGGGACCAGAAGCGGGCGTACAGCAGGTGCAGTACGGCATGCTCCGCGCCGCCCACGTACAGGTCGACGCCACCGGCCGGCTGCCCCTCGCGCGGCCCCATCCAGTACTGCTCGATCTCCGGGTCGACCAGCGCGTCGCTGTTGTGGGGGTCCAGATAGCGCATCTCGTACCAGCACGAACCCGCCCAGTTGGGCATGGTGTTGGTCTCGCGGCGGTAGCGCTTGATGCCGTCGCCCAGGTCCAGGTCGACATGGACCCAGTCCTCGTTGCGGGACAGCGGGGTCTCCGGCTGGGTGTCGGCGTCGTCCGGGTCGAAGGTCCGCGGGGAGTAGTCCTCGACCTCGGGCAGCTCCAGCGGCAGCATCGACTCGGGCAGGGCGTGGGCCACGCCGTCCTCGTCGTAGACGATCGGGAACGGCTCGCCCCAGTAGCGCTGCCTGCTGAACAGCCAGTCGCGCAGCCGGAAGTTGACGGTGCCCTCGCCGATGCCCTGGTCGGCCAGCCAGTCGGTGATCTTGGCCTTGGCTTCCGTGACGCCCAGGCCGTCCAGCGAGATGTCCGCGCCGGACGAGTTCACGATCTTGGCGTCGTACGAGGCGAAGGCGTCGTCCCAGGTCGAGGGGTCGGTGCCGCGGTCGTCCGACGGCTCGACGACACAGCGCATCGGCAGTTCGAAGGCGCGGGCGAAGGCGAAGTCGCGGGTGTCGTGGGCGGGGACGGCCATGATCGCGCCGGTGCCGTAGCCCATCAGGACGTAGTCGGCGATGAAGACCGGGACCTGCTCGCCGCTGACCGGGTTGGTCGCGAAGGCGCCGGTGAAGACGCCGGTCTTGTCCTTGGCCTCGGCCTGCCGCTCGACGTCCGACTTGGAGGCGGCCTGCTTGCGGTAGGCGGCAACGGCGTCGCCGGGGGTGGCGTGGCCGCCGGTCCACACGTCGTGGGTGCCCTCGGGCCAGGCGTCCGGGACGATCGAGCCCGTGCCGTTGCCGTTGTCGGCGCCGGCGACCAGCGGATGCTCGGGTGCCAGCACCATGTACGTCGCGCCGAACAGGGTGTCCTGGCGGGTGGTGAAGACGGTGATCTTGTCGTCGCCCACCGGGAAGTCGACCCGGGCGCCCTCGGAGCGGCCGATCCAGTTGCGCTGCTGAAGCTTGATGGCCTCCGGCCAGTCCAGCGCGTCCAGGCCGTTCAGCAGCCGGTCGGCGTAGGCGGTGATGCGCATGTTCCACTGGCGCAGCTTGGCCTTGAAGACCGGGTAGTTACCGCGCTCGGAGCGGCCGTCGGCGGTGACCTCCTCGTTGGCCAGCACCGTGCCCAGGCCGGGGCACCAGTTGACCGGTGCGTCCGAGGCGTACGCCAGGCGGTACTCGCCCAGGATGTTGGCCCGCTCCAGGGGGCTCAGGGCGCTCCAGGCCCGGCCGTCGGGGGTCGGGCGGTCGCCGGCCTCGAACTGGGCGACCAGGGTGTCGATCGGGCGGGCGGCGTCCGCCTCCGGGTCGTACCAGGAGTTGAAGACCTGGAGGAAGATCCACTGGGTCCACTTGTAGTACGCCGGGTCGATCGTCTCGATGGAGCGGCGCCCGTCGTGGCCCAGGCCCAGGCGGCGCAGCTGGCGCCGCATGTTCACGATGTTGGCCTCGGTGGAGACCCGCGGGTGGGTGCCGGTCTGCACCGCGTACTGCTCGGCGGGCAGGCCGAAGGCGTCGAAGCCCAGGGTGTGCAGGACGTTGTGGCCCGTCATGCGCTGGTGGCGGGCGTAGACGTCGGTGGCGATGAACCCCAGCGGGTGCCCGACATGCAGGCCGGCGCCCGACGGGTAGGGGAACATGTCCATGATGAACTTCTTGGGGCGGGCCACCGTCCCGGCGTCGCCGGCCAGGTCACCCTTGGGGTTCGGGGCCTCGTAGGTGCCCTCCGCCTCCCAGAATTCCTGCCAGCGTGCCTCGATGTCGGCGGCCAGCGCGGCCGTGTAGCGGTGCGGCGCCGTCGTCTCGGTGGGGGCACCTCCCGCGCTTTCGGCAGCGGGGGAGTTGGTCGTCTCGCTCATCGTCCTCAAAGCTCCATCGATCGTCTCTGCCAGCGGAAACGCGCCAGATCCCCGGCACGCCGAAACAAAAAGACCCCTCGCACAGGAGGGGAAGCCGCGCCGATTCCGACGGGTTCTGTCATCCGTCGGTACTGATCAGCGCGGCCCGCTAAGCAGAAGGCGTACGGCACGCATGGCGTCAGGGTACCGCAGGGCGTACGGGGCCCGCGCTGGGATTGCCCCCATGCGGGCCCCGCCCCCGGTTACCCGTCCTCCTACCGCCGCGTCACCGGGGCACGACCGGTGCGGGGAGGCGGGGCCGCGCCCTGGTGTCAGGGGCGGTAGGAGCTCACATAGCCGGCGCCCGGCGTGCCGACGCCGGTGACGTCGTCGTAGCCGACGACCGCGCGCAGGGAGCTGTCCTTGCCGAGGCTGCGCAGCGAGGTCGTGGTGCCCTTGCTCGCGTCGGTGCCGTTGACGTAGTCGACCCGGACGACCGCCAGGTCACGGCCGGCACCCAGGGGGTGATCGGTGACGTCGTGGTAGGCGGCGGTGCCGTAGCGCTGGTAGATGCCGGGGTTGGCGAAGCCGATGGCGACGCCGTGCCGGGCCTGCTGGGCGAGCGCCTGGACGCCGGCGATCACCGGGGCGGCCAGTGAGGTGCCGCCGATGCGGTACTCGTCATAGCCGAGCTTGCCGTCCGGCAGGGTCTGGGTCTGGCCGACCAGGAAGCCGGTGTTGGGGTCGGCGACCGCGGCGATGTCCGGGACGGTGCGCATCGCGCCACCGCCGTTCGCCTTCGCAAGCCCGTCCGGGACGACTCCGCGCTGGTAGAAGGGCTGCGCGACGGTCTTGCTGGTGCCGCCGCCGGCGCCGCCGTTGAAGGTGCCGGGGAAGCCGGTCCAGTCGTGGCCGTCCGGGGAGAGCACCGCCTTCCGGGTGCCCCAGCCGGTCTCCCACTGGTACGCGTCGTGCTTGCCGACGGCCAGAGAGGTGCCGCCGACGGCGGTGACCCAGGCGGAGTTCGCCGGGGTGTCGACCTGCTTGGTGCCGGTGTTGTCGACCTCGTCACCGTTGTCGCCGGAGGAGAAGTAGAAGCCGATGCCCTGCACCGCGCCCTGCTGGAAGAGCTGGTCGTAGGCGGCGGCCACGTCCGGGGTCTCGTTCGCCTCGATGTCGCCCCAGGAGTTGGAGACGATGTCGGCGAGGTGCCCGTCGACGATCTTGCCGAGCGAGTCGAGCAGATCGTCGTCCATGCAGGAGGCGCCGCCGACGTAGACGATGTCGGAGTCGGGGGCGACGGCGTGCACGGCCTCGACGTCGAGGGTCTCCTCGCCGTACCAGCCGGCCGCGCCGCACTCCTTGATGTGCGTGTAGTTCTCGGGCAGCACCTGGGAGAGCTGGCCCCGGCGGTAGCGGGGGTCGCCGTTGCGGGCGGCGTAGGTGTCCGCGTCCTTGGCGATGGTCGGCGAGGCGTACGCGTCGGTGATCGCGACGGTGACGTTCTTGCCGGTCCACTTCTTCGCCCCGTAGGCGGCGCGGAGCTGCTTCCCGGTGTAGCCCTTGATCGCGTACGGCGCCTTGCTCCCGTAGGCGGACGGCAGCTTCTTGTCGGTCCTGGAGCCGTAGTACGAGGAGAACGGGCCGGAGTTACGGAAGACACCTTCCGGCGGCGGCAGTTCGCTGGAGTGGTGCTTGGCGAGCCGCGGCGCGTTGTCCAGGCCGGTGACCGTCAGGACCGCGTCGGCCAGGGCGGCGGGCGCGGAGGCGGTGGCCGAGGGGGCGTGGTAAGTGTGCCCGCTCTTGCGGTAATTGTGCAGGTCGACGGCGAAGGCGCGCTCGGCGGCGGCCGCGTCGCCCTTGACCGTCAGATAGCGGTTGGTGGTGCCGGTGACCGTCAGACCGGACTTCTTCAGCCAGCCGGTCACCTTGGCTATCTGGTCGTGCGTGGCGCCGTAGCGGGCGCGCACCTGGGCGGGGCTCAGATATTTCCCGTACGCGGCGGAGTGCGGGTCGGACACGGCCCGCGCGCGGTCCGCGAGGCCGTTGGCGTCACGTCCGGCCAGGTAGACGCGGGCGGTGACGGCCGCGGAGGCGGAGGTGGCGCCCTGGTCGGCCTGCCGGGTGGCCCACAGCGGCTTGGTGCCCGGCAGCGCGTGCCGGCCGCCGTCGTGGCCCGCGGCGTCGGCGGCGGGCGCGCCCAGCGCGAGCGCACCGGCGACCAGCGGCAGCGTCGCTGCCCAGGCCAGACCGGCGCGGGCGCGCGGTGATCTGGTGCGGCTTGATCTCATGGAACCCCCTGTGTGGCGATGTGGTGCGCCGCGGGGTGCCGCGCTGCGCCGGTGTGCCGGTGTGCGGCACCGCACGAGCGGTGAAGGCGTGAGAGGTGAGGCTCACGCGATCCGCCACTCTTTCGGTGAACCGTTCATGTCAGGGGCATGCGATCACCAAGATGAACCCAAGGAAAGACAAGGACTGGTCAGGAATGAACACGGAGCGAACGCTCAACTCGCCCTGGCGGACGCGTCACTGACCGGATATCAGCACAACTCCGGGGGAACTACCGCCGGTTGCACCCCTGGGACGCCCGGCAGACAGACACACGACGAAGCAGGCCATCCATATCGGATGACCTGCTTCGTTCACTGTGGAGCTAAGGAGAATTGAACTCCTGACCTCCTGCATGCCATGCAGGCGCTCTACCAACTGAGCTATAGCCCCGTATTCTGTTTCCGCCCGGTTCCCCGCTGCGGCATCGCCTACATTACACGGACCTCCCCGGCTTTCGCCAAATCGTTCTGCCCGGGGCTCTGCGGCGCCACGCGCGGTACTGTCGGCGATCTGTGTCCGATTCGTCCTGGGGAGCCGTACGCCGTGACCGCGCTGGAGCTGGAGCAGTCCACCGACGCCGGCGGCGCCCAGCCCGGCAAGGGCCTCATCCGCCGGCACCCGACCCTCGCGGCGGCCCTCGGCTGCCTGGTCTCCTTCGCCGCCTTCTGGACCGTGCAGCGCCTGCTGCACGTGACGATGATCGACCTGATGGTCTACCGCGCCGAGGGCTTCACCGTCCGCAACGGCGAGTCCCTCTACGACATGGTGGCGACCTCGGCGCATCTGCCCAACACCTACCCGCCCTTCGCGGCCCTGCTGTTCACCCCGCTCACCCTGCTCGGGGTCCCGGCGATGCGGACCGTCGCCACCGCCGGCAACCTGCTGCTGCTCGTCGGCGTCGTCCACCTCTCGCTGCGGCTGGCCGGCCGGCCCCGGCGGCTGCCCCGGCCCGCCGCGACGTTCGCGCTCTCCGCGCTGCTGGTGTGGTGCGAGCCGGTCTGGACGACGCTGCGCTACGGCCAGATCAATCTGCTGATCGCGGTGCTGGTGCTGTGGGACCTGACCCGCGCGGACACCCGGCGGCTCGCGGGCATCGGCATCGGCATCGCGGCCGGCCTCAAACTGACCCCGGCGCTGTTCGCGGTGTTTCTCGCGCTGGCCGGACTGGTCCGTGCCGGGCAGCTGCTGCGGTCCGGCGCGCGGTTCCGTGCCGCCTGGAACCCCTGGCTGCGGCAGGCGTCCGTCGCCACCGCCACCTTCCTGGCCACCGCGCTCCTGTCCGCGCTCGCGCTGCCGCGCGACTCGTACCGCTTCTGGACCGAGATCGTGTACGCCACCGACCGGGTCGGTGAAGTGGAGATCACCGCGAACCAGTCGCTGCGCGGCGGCCTCGCCCGGCTGCTGCACACCCACGACCCGGGCGCCGCCTGGTTCGTGGTCGCCGGTCTGACCGGGGCCCTCGGTCTGACACTGGCGGTCGCCTCGCTGCTGCGCGGGCAGCGCGCCTGGGCGGCCGTCGCCTGCGCGGCCACCGCGCTCCTGGTCAGCCCGATCTCCTGGTCCCACCACTGGGTGTGGTGCGTACCGATGCTGATCCTGGCCGGCTCCGAGGCGCTGCACCGGAGGGGCACCGCGGCCCGCCGCTGGTGGACGATGACCGGTGCGCTGGGGCTGCTCTTCTGCTCGTTCGCGCTGTGGTGGGTGCCGCACCGCTGGCACCACCACGAGGAACTGCACCAGAACGGCCTGCAGATGCTGCTCTCCGGCAGCTACCCGCTCGCCGGTCTCGCGCTGCTGGCATTGACCGCGGCCCGGCTGTGGCGGCTCCGGCGGCGGGCGGGACAGGGCGACGCACGCCCGTCGGCCGACGCCGATGCCGGCGGCGGACGCTGAACCGTGCGCCCGCACTGCGGAGTTGCGCGGTGACCGTCTCATATCCGCCCCAACGTCCCCGCCGCCGACGCCGGTTCCGTCCGACCGAAAGGGTCCGAAAGCGTCCGGAACTGCCCGGACCTGCCCGGAGCTGTCCTGAGCTGCCTGAGACGGCGTCAAAGGAAGGGGCGCGCTGCGTCAGTGCCCCTGGGGGCGGCGGCCCGCTCAGGCCGTGGCGAACGAGTAGAAGCGCTTCAGCGTGCAGTGCTCGTCCAGCAACCGCCCGTAGATCGGTTCCCCGTCGAGCTCCCGGTAGGTCTCGATCGGGTCGCCTTTTATGACCAGGGCGCGGGCGCATTCCTCGCACCAGTACTGGTAGTCCGTGTTGACGGGTTCCATGTCCCGGACGATCGGCGTACCGCTGCCGCACCAGTCACATTTCCTGCTGTGCGCGCCCATCCATCAGCTCCAACTGTGGCCGCAGGCCGTACAAACGAAGGAAACGCCCCCGTTGTCGCCCAGCACCTGTGCGACATGGGAGGAGCCGCACGAGGGGCACTGCAGAGCGGTGCCGTCGCCGTTGCGCACGGAGGCGGGACCGTCGACGGGGCAGGTGAAACGGAGCGCGTATTCCGGCAGCCAGTCATAGCCCTGCGCCTCGGCCACTTCGAGCAGGTCATTGACCTCCTCGAGGATGCTCGTGGGCATCGCGATCTCTCCTCCCCTGCCGGCGCCGTCCGATTCTGCCACGGACCGCGGGCCGGGTCAGGGCCGCCTTCGCGCCACCGTGGCCGACGGCATCGCCGGCCACCGGCCCGGCGGCGGCCCGCGCACGGGGCGCCCCGACCGCGATGCGGCCGCGCACAACGCAGAGATCCCGCCTCCGAGAGGAGACGGGATCATCCGGGTTGTGGAGCTAAGGAGAATTGAACTCCTGACCTCCTGCATGCCATGCAGGCGCTCTACCAACTGAGCTATAGCCCCGGGTCTTGTTCCGCTCCCCCGGGTTTCCCCCGGCGGCGCCGCGAACAAGAAGAACTTTAGCCTGCGACCTGCCCAGATGTGAAATCCGGCCCGGCCGGGCCGCCCGGCGGGCTCAGTCGTCGTCGCCGAGCACCGGCTCCGGCAGGGTGCCGGCGTTGTGTTCCATCAGGCGCCAGCCGCGCGCGCCCCGGCCCAGCACCGACCAGCAGCAGTTCGACAGACCGCCCAGGCCCTCCCAGTGGTGGGCCTCCAGGCCGAGCAGCCGCCCGATGGTGGTGCGGATCGTGCCGCCGTGGCTGACCACGACCAGGGTGCCGTTCTCGGGAAGCTTGTCGGCGTGGTTGAGGACGACGGGCGCGGCCCGGTCGGCGACCTCGGTCTCCAGCTCGCCGCCGCCGCGGCGCACCGGCTCACCGCGCTTCCAGGCGCTGTACTGCTCGCCGTGGCGCGCGAGGATCTCGTCGTGCGTCAGCCCCTGCCAGGAGCCCGCGTAGGTCTCCCGCAGGGCCGCATCATGCGTGACGTCGAGCCGGGTCAGCGCAGCCAGCTCACGCGCCGTCGCCGCCGCCCGCTGGAGGTCGGAGGCGATGATGGCGTCCGGCCCGAGGGCGGCGAGCAGCCGGGCGGCGCGCCGCGCCTGGGCGACACCCGCCTCGGTCAGCTCGATGTCCGTCGAGCCCTGGAAACGGCGCTCCAGATTCCAGGCGGTCTGGCCGTGGCGCCACAGGACGATGCGGCGACCCTGGCCGCTCCCGGTGGCGTTCAGAGCAGCTCACCGTCCTGTTCGCCCGCCGTGGCGTCGGCGTGCGCCGCGGCCTTGCCACGGGTGGCCTTGGCCTCCTCGGGGAGGTCGATCTCGGGGCAGTCCTTCCACAGGCGCTCAAGCGCGTAGAAGACCCGCTCCTCGCTGTGCTGGATGTGCACCACGATGTCGACGTAGTCGAGCAGCACCCAGCGGGCCTCGCGGTCGCCCTCGCGGCGGACCGGCTTGGCGCCGAGGTCCTTGTTGAGGCGTTCCTCGATCTCGTCGACGATCGACTTGACCTGGCGGTCGCTGGGCGCCGAGGCCAGCAGGAAGGCGTCGGTGATCGAGAGGACGTCACTGACGTCGTACGCGATGATGTCGTGCGCGAGCTTGTCGGCCGCGGCCTGGGCGGCGGCGTTGATGAGCTCGATGGAGCGGTCCGTGGCGGTCACAAGCGGCTTTCCGGTTCGAGGGCAGCCTCTCCGGCCGGGCAGGGGCGCTGGCTCGCTGCGGAGCCGCGGCGCGCGCCGCAGTCCCCATGGGCAACCGGATCGGCGGTCAGGTACCCCTCAAGGGTCTCACGGACCGCCGACAGCCCGGCTGTGTTTTCGAACCCACCGGTCGGCTCCGGCGCGCGGGCCGGCAGCGCCGGGGCCGGCGACCGGGCCCCGGCGGCGGACACCGGAGGGGCCGGGCGCGTCCGGCCCGTCAGCCCTTGTAGTCCCGTCCCAGCACCACGGTGATATCGGCGTTCGAGGCGCCCTTGCCCTGCCGGACCGCGCCCGCCGGCAGCCCCAGTGTCTTGGCGACCTCCGCGGCCTTGGCCTTCTGGGCGGCGTCCGCGTAGGTGATCCGGGACGCGGTACCGGCCGCGGCGGCGGTGCCGTCGTCGACGAAGCTGTAGCCGCCGTTGAGCAGCGCCACCTGCGCCTTTCCGGTGGCGGCCTGGTTCCCGGTGGCGTTGCGGACCGCGACCCGGACGGTCGCGCCGGGGGCGGTCTTCTTGACCGTGCCGCCGAGCACGTCCTTGACCACACTGGCCGAGGTGGTCTGGCTGAGCGTCCCGTTCGCCTGTACGGGCAGCAGGGTGGTCCGGTAGGCGCCGGTCTTCGCCAGCTCCGCCCGCTGCGCCAGCGAGCTGCCCAGCTGGGCCTCGGTGAGCGGCGGGTCGAGTACCTGGAGCAGCGTCTTCACCGTGGTGGTGGCGCCGTCGGCGTCGCTGGAGACCTTCTTCAGGGCGGCCTGCATGACCTGGCCGAACCGCTGGAGCTGCTTGGTCTGCGGCTCGCCCGGCTTCAGATAGGTGGCGTAGGCGACGGCGGCCTGGCCGCTGAGGTCCTGGGCGCTGCCCTGTTTGACGACCGGGGAGGCGCCCTTCTTGGCGCCGGGGACGGTGGCGTCGGTGTCCAGGGTGATCCCGCCGATCGTCTCGACGAGGTTCTCCAGGTACGGGGTGTCCAGCCGCCAGCTGGCCTTGAGGTCGGCGCCCAGGAGGCTGTTGAGGGAGTCCCGGGTCGGCTCGGTGCCCTCGTCCTTGACGGACTTGCCGAGCGTCGTGCTGGTGCCGTCGTCCTTGGGGACGAGGAGGCTGTTGGGCAGGAGGACGGTGGTGCCCTTGTGGGTGGTCTCGTTGTCCACCAGCAGGGCCGTCGAGCTGTTCCCGCTCTTGGTGTCCCGCAGATGGACGACGAGGACATCGCGCTTCTGCCCGGCGGCCGCCGCCGCGCCGGACTCCGGTCCGGCCACTCCCGGCAGCTTGCCCGCCCACCACAGATAGCCGACACCGCCGGCGACCAGCAGGGCCAGCACGACGGACAGCGCGACGATCCGGCTGCGGCCGCGCCGCTTGGCCTCCTCGCGCCGCTCGGTGCGGCTCTCGGTGAACTTCAGCCAGTCGATGACGTCTTCGGAGTCCTCGTCCGGCTCCTCGATGAAGGCGAACTGCTCGGTGCCGTAATCGGGGGCGTCGGCGGAGGGCGCGCCGGACCTGCCCGCGGCGTCCGATCCGTCGGCTTCCTCCGCCGGGGCGCGGCGCTGCGCGGGCGGCCGGGGCGGGCCGTCCTGGCGCTGCGGGGCGGCCTCCTCGTAGCGGGGCTGCTCCCCGTAGGAGACCTGCTCGTACGGGGACTGCTGGGCCTGCTGCGGGATCCACTCCTGCTGGTGCGACGGGTCCTGCTGGGGGCTGCCGTACGGGTCGTACTGCTGCGGATGGCCGGGCCGGTCCTGCACCTGGCCGCCGCCGTAGGGGTCGTAGCCGTACTCCGGCTGCGCCTGGTACGGCTGATGGCCGCCCTGGTACCCCTGGGCGGTCTGGCCTGCGCCCTGTTGGCCGCCGTACGGGTCATAGCCCTCATAGGCGGACGGGGCGGCCTGCTGCCCGTAGGCGTCGTAGTGCTGTGGGTACGACGGCTGTGCGGCGTCGTGGTACACCGGCTGCCCGTAGGCGTCGTAGGTGTAGCCCTGCTGACCCTGCTGCCCTTGCTGCTCCTGGGCATACGGGTCGTGGGCATACGGGTCCCGCGGCCCGTACGGATCCTGTCGGTCGCTCACCGGTGCCCCTTTCCGTCAGCCCCGTCAGCCGTCGTTGCGGTACAGCTGCTTTTTGTCGATGTAGCGCACCACACCGTCCGGCACCAGGTACCAGACCGGATCCCCCTGGGCGACGCGCGCCCGGCAGTCGGTCGAGGAGATGGCCAGTGCCGGCACCTCGACCAAGGACACCGCCCCCGCGGGCAGCCCGGGGTCCGCGAGGACATGGCCGGGCCTGGTCACCCCGATGAAGTGGGCGAGTGAGACCAGCTCCGCGGCATCGTGCCAGGTCAGGATCTGGCTGAGCGCATCGGCGCCGGTGATGAAGAACAGATCCGCGTCACGGTGCTCCGTCCGCAGATCACGCAGCGTGTCTATCGTGTACGTCTTGCCGCCGCGGTCGATATCGATCCGGCTGACGGAGAACTGCGGATTCGACGCGGTCGCGATGACCGTCATCAGATACCGGTCCTCGGCCGGGGACACCGTCTTGTGGCTCTTCTGCCACGGCTGTCCCGTGGGCACGAAGATGACCTCGTCGAGGTGGAACTGGCTGGCCACCTCGCTGGCGGCGACCAGGTGTCCGTGATGGATCGGGTCGAACGTCCCGCCCATCACTCCGAGTCGCCGCTTCACGGGCCCTGTGTGCTCTCCCATGCGTGCAGACCCTACTGGGCGACGTGCGATGCCGGGTGCCGGGTGGCGGGGCTCAGCGGTCCCGGTTGAAACGGGTGGTGATCCAGAGCAGGAGAAGCAGGATCAAAAGGGCGCCGCCACCGGTCACGAAGGGGTTGAGGCTGGCATGCCCGCCCTCGTGGCCGGGTTCGGCGGCGAGGGTGGCCAGGGACTGTGCGGTGGTGTGCAGGCTCATCGTCAGCAGGACCAATCCGGGCTGGGGTCGGGCGGAGACTTCCACCACATCGTAAGCGTCAGCTCGGCGGGGGCCCACGGCGACTCCGCCCGGAGGCACCCCGGGCGGCCGGCGGAGGGTCAGTCCTGCCCGTAACCGCGCAACAGGAACCAGGCGAGCAGGGCGGCACCCACGACGCCGACGATGATCACTGCGCGCAGGATCCATCCGGGTCCGCCGTCCCTGGCGGTCTCCTGGGCTGCGGCGAGCAGCACGCTCGGATACGGCATGACGATGCGCTCCCTCTGACGCGGTCCGTGCGGCCATGTGTACGGACCTGTGCGGGTATTGGTGCGATCGCCAGCGTACGCCCGAGCATCCATTCTCCTGTCGGTGGCGTCCTCTACTCTGAACACACGCAGTCGAACAGGGGGAGGCCCCAATGACGGAGAGCCCAGACGGCAGCGCGAACGTACCGAGCCGGGACCGGCGGCGATTCCCCGGCATCTCGTCGCGGTCGTACGAGCACCCGGCGGACCGCTCGGCGCTGGTGGCGTTGCGCAAGCTGAGCGGGTTCGACACCGTCTTCAAGACGCTCAGCGGCTTGTTGCCGGAGCGCAGCCTGCGGCTGCTGTTCCTGTCGGACTCGGTGCGGGTGAGCGACCAGCAGTTCGCGCACCTCAACGACATGCTGCGCGACGCCTGCTACATCCTGGACCTGGAGAAGGTCCCGCCGATGTATGTGAATCAGGACCCGCAGCCCAACGCCATGTGCATCGGTCTCGACGAGCCGATCATCGTGGTGACGACCGGCCTGGTCGAGCTGCTGGACGAGGAAGAGATGCGGGCGGTCATCGGCCACGAGGTCGGGCACGCGCTGTCCGGGCACGCGGTCTACCGCACGATCCTGCTGTTCCTGACGAATCTGGCGATGAAGGTCGCCTGGATCCCGCTGGGCAATGTCGCGATCATGGCGATCGTGACGGCGCTGCGCGAGTGGTTCCGCAAGTCGGAGCTGTCGGCGGACCGTGCCGGGCTGCTGGTCGGACAGGATCTCCACGCCTCGATGCGCGGTCTGATGAAGCTGGCCGGCGGCAATCATCTGCACGAGATGAATGTCGACGCCTTCCTGAAGCAGGCGGACGAGTACGAGTCCGGCGGCGATTTGCGCGACTCCGTGCTGAAGATCCTCAACCTGCTGCCGCGCAGCCACCCGTTCACGACCGTGCGGGCGGCCGAGCTCAAGAAGTGGGCGACCAGCCGCGACTACCAGCGGATCATGGACGGCCACTACCCGCGCCGGGACGAGGACAAGGACACCTCGGTCTCCGACTCGTTCCGGGACTCCGCCGCCCACTACGCCGACTCGATGCGCAACAGCAAGGACCCGCTGATGGGCCTGGTGCGCGATATCGCGGGCGGCGCGGGCGACTTGGGCGGCAAGCTGCGCGACACGGTCTTCCGGGGCGGCGGGCGTCCCGAGGGCTCGGGCGGCGCCAACGGAAGCGGTGGAGCGGGCGCCTAGGTCCCGTCCCGGGACGTCCAGGTCCTCCTAGCGCATCGGATGGCTCGGCTTCGGCTGGGCCGAGGGTGCCAGCTCACCGCAGAGGGAGGGGTTGATCCGCTCCCTGGCGTAGGGGTCGGTGCCCGTGGGCCGGTCGTTGCCGGCGTGCTGTCCCGCGAACAGCGGGCGCAGCGCGTCGGCCGGCTTCGACGAGCAGGTCAGCGGCCCGGCCTGAAGGCTGCTCTGGAGCACCTCCAGGCGGTGGTCGCTGAGGTTGTCGCGGGTCAGCCGGAAGTGCACCTCACGGCGGACGGTGACCAGCGAGGCGGCGCCGGGCGTGGGCTTGCCGACGTCCTGGCCCGATGCCGCGGCCGGCGCACCCGGGGCGGGCCGGACCGCGTAGACGAAGGTGTAGTCGGCGGTCACATCGAGCGCGTCCGGGCTCAACTCCGAGGCGGAGAGCGTGCCGTCGACCCGGACGTTCCGGTCGGCGAGCCGGGTCTGCGGGTCGAAGCGGACCAGCCAACCGGTGGCCGCGTCATGGCCGTTGTTGCCGGGGTGCGCCAGGCTGCGGTCGAACTGGTCGAGTTGGCGGGTGTCGAGCAGCAGCCGCACCGGCCGTACGGATCCGCCGGTGAGGGTGTCCGGGTCCAGCGAGGAGCGGACGAGATAGTCCTTCGCGATGGTCAGCGCGGAGACGATCTGGCCGTCGGAGAAGTGCTCGGTGCGGGCGACGGGGGGCAGATTGACGCCCGCGGCGCCGATCCGGTAATTCGCCGCGGGGCTGTGCGCGAAGAGATCCGCCGGGGTCGCGCCGGGCACCTTCCCGGACGGCGCCAGCGGCACCACCGCGGAGCGCAGCGGCTGCGCCCGGACCGTCTCGGGGGTCTTGTAGGGGTGGCGTACGCCCATGTAGACGGCGGTGCCGAAAGCGAGCACGATCAGCAGCACCAGCAGGATGGCCTGCCGGGAGCCGCCCAGCCGCCGCCAGGCGTGCCGCGTCTTGACGGCCGGCGAATGATGCTCCCCGAGCCGCTCGTCCGCGGAGAACTCCTGAAGCCGCGCAGCCCGAACGAACGATTCGTCGAAGACGACGGATCGGTATTCGTCCTCACCGCCTCCCGGGGCGCCGTTGGGCGTCCCTTCCGGAGGGTCACCAGGCCCGGTCATACAACAAGAGTAGGTCTGCGGGGGCGAACGTAAACGCCGGGAGGCCGGGCAACTTCGCCGGACGAAGCGGTTTCGGGCGCCCGATTTGCGGGAAGTGTGCCGCGCCGTCAGTGCGGTCTGGGGACCGCCGAGAACGACGGCCTCAGGGGCTCCACGGCCGGCGGCGACGGCAGGCCGGGGCGCGCCGTCCCGACGCTGTCCGTACGGCTCGTGACAGGGGCGTCCATCCCGCTGGAGGTGGGCGCCGGGGCCGGGCTCTGGGTCCGCCCGGCGGAGCCCCGGTAGACGGCGCTGAAGGCCAGCGCGACCAGCCCGATGCCCATCACCACGGCCAGCACCCAGGCGACCGGCCGGTGCCAGCGGGTGCTGCTGCGGTAGGGACGCAGCGCACCGCCGTAGGGGCCGTACGGGTCATGCGGCGGATGGTCGCCGTACTCCCCGTCCCCGTACTCTCCGTAATCGGCGTAGCCCTCGTAGTCATCGGCTTCCCGGCCCCGGCGGCGGCCGCGTCCGTCCGGGTCGTCGCCCTCGGGGCCGAAACCGGGCCCGGAGCGGGCCGCCTCGGCCTCGGCGCGCGCCTCGGCGGCGGCCAGCATCCGCTCGACCGCGGAGGGCTCATGAATACGGGCGGACCGGACGAATTCCTCGTCGAAGACCACGGAGGCGAATTCTTCGTCCGCTTTTCCGTGGCTCCCGTGGTGGTGCTCGTCGGGCTCTTCACCGTCCGGGAACGGCTTGCCCCCCACGTCGTCCGGCACCCGTCCAGGTTAGCCCCGGCCGGTCATTTTGGGCAGGGAGAACGGGGAATCCGGGGGACGTTCAGCGGGTGTGGCCGTCGCCCGTGACGATGTACTTCGTGGAGGTCAGTTCCGGCAGTCCCATGGGGCCGCGGGCGTGCAGTTTCTGCGTCGAGATGCCGATCTCCGCACCGAAGCCGAACTCGCCGCCGTCGGTGAAGCGGGTGGAGGCGTTGACCGCGACGGTGGTCGAGTCGACCAACTGGGTGAAGCGGCGGGCGGCGGCCTGCGAGGTGGTGACGATCGCCTCGGTGTGGCCGGAGGTCCAGCGCCGGATGTGCGCCACCGCCGCGTCCAGGTCGGGCACCACGGCGGCCGCGATGTCGTACGAGAGGTACTCCGTCGCCCAGTCCTCGTCGGTGGCGGGGGCCACCAGCCCGGGGCCGGCCTGCTGCCAGACGGCGTCGCCGTGCACGATCACGCCGGCCTGGGTCAGCGCCTCCAGGGCGCGCGGCAGGAACTTCTCGGCGATCCCGGCGTGCACCAGCACCGTCTCCGCGGCGTTGCAGACGCTGGGCCGCTGGGCCTTGGAGTTGACGAGGATCTCGACGGCCATGTCGAGGTCGGCGGCCTCGTCGACGTAGACGTGGCAGTTGCCGGTGCCGGTCTCGATGACCGGGACGGTGGACTCCTCGACGACCGTACGGATCAGGGACGCGCCGCCGCGCGGGATCAGCACGTCCACCAGGCCGCGGGCGCGCATCAGCTCCCGTACGGAGTCACGGCTCTCGCCGGGCACCAGCTGCACCGCGTCGGCGGGCAGCCCGGCGCTCTGGACGGCGTCGCGCAGCACGTCCACCAGGGCGCTGTTGGAGGCGTACGCGGAGGACGAGCCGCGCAGCAGCACGGCGTTGCCGGACTTCAGGCACAGGGCGGCGGCGTCCACCGTCACATTGGGCCGGGCCTCGTAGATGATGCCGATCACGCCCAGCGGGACCCGGACCTGCCGCAGGTCGAGGCCGTTGGGCAGGGTCGAGCCGCGCACCACCTCGCCCACCGGGTCGGGCAGTGCCACGACCTGGCGGACATCGGCGGCGATGGCCGCGATCCGCTCGGGGGTGAGGGTGAGCCGGTCCACGATCGACTCGGCGGTGCCCGCCGCCCGCGCCTTGGCGATGTCCTGGGCGTTGGCGGCGACGATCGCCTCGGTCCGCTCCACCAGGGCGTCGGCGATGGCGAGCAGCGCTGCGTCCCGGGCCGTACGCGGCAGTGGCGCCAGGACGGCGGCTGCCTCCCGCGCGCGGCGGGCGGTCTCGAGGACGGGCGAGGAGTGCGATGCGCTGCTGGTCATGGCCGCAGCCTAGCCGGGTGGCAGGCCGCGGCCACGCCCTATCTCACAGCGCGGGACGCGGATGGCCGGTGGTCAGAACGGGTGGACGCCGACCGGGGAGGCCGGCGGCGGGCCGTACCCCTCCGCGAGGCGCTGGTGATACGTCTCACGGTCGATGACTTCCAGGCCGACGATCTCCCACGGCGGCAGCTTGGCCGTCGAGCGGTGCTCGCCCCACAGCCGCAGCGCGACCGCGGCGGCGTCGTGCAGGTCCCGCGCCTCCTCCCAGTAGCGGATCTCGGCGTGGTCGGTGGCGTAGCGGCTGGTCAGCAGGAACGGATGGTCGTGGGCGAGCTGTTCCAGCGCCCGCCGGACCTCGTTCAGCGGGGCCTTGGCACCGGAGACGCTGAGCGTGATGTGCCACAGCCGGGACGCCTCCCGGCGGCCGCCCTCCGGTGCCTGCTGCGCGGCCCCGGGACGCTCCGCGCCCGGCTCGTCCCGGCCCGCGTCCTCGCCGGTCCCGACGCTGGTCAGTGTGCGCTCCGCCGTCCCTCGGGGCGGTGCCCCTGGGCGCCCTCGTCTCACCGGCGGCCTCCTGTGATGAGAATCGCTCCGCTCTTGGGGGTGCGGAGTCGTCGTACGTCGGCGGGTGCGCGTGCGCGCTGCGGGCGCCGCTCCCCTACGGCGCCCCCGCAACAAAGTTGACCAGCCCGCGGCCCGTCGCGGGGGCGTTTTCCCCAAGGTCTCCATGGAAACGCCGGTCTTCACCCCAGGCCGGAGGGGCGGTTTTCGGCCGCCGGGGAACGTCGCGCCGGGGCGGGCCCAGGAGTACGGCCCTCAGGAGTGCAGCAGCACCAGATCGTCGCGGTGCACGACCTCCCGCTCATAGGCGGGGCCCAGCTCACGGGCGAGATCGCGGGTCGAACGCCCCATCAAACGGGGGATTTCCCGGGCATCGAAATTGACCATGCCGCGGGCCACCGCACGGCCCTCGCCGTCCCGCAGCTCGACCGGGTCGCCGGCGGAGAATTCGCCCTCCACGGAGGCGATACCGGCCGGCAGCAGCGAGGAACGGCGCTCGACGACGGCCCGTACCGCCCCGTCGTCCAGAATCAGCGCCCCGCGCGGGGTGGAGGCGTGCGCGAGCCACAGCAGCCGGTCGGCGGAGCGGCGGCCGGTGCGCAGGAAGTGGGTGCCGGTGGAGCCACCGGCCAGGGCGTCCGCGGCGTGCACGGCGGAGGTCAGGATGACCGGGATACCGGCCGCGGCCGCGATCCGGGCCGCCTCGACCTTGGTGACCATGCCGCCGGTGCCGACGCCGGCCTTGCCCGCGCTGCCGATGGAGATGCCTTCCAGGTCCTTGGGCCCCTGGACCTCGGCTATCCGGGAGGTGCCGGGGGTGGCCGGATCGCCGTCGTAGAGGCCGTCCACGTCCGAGAGCAGGATCAGCAGGTCGGCGCGGACGAGATGGGCGACCAGGGCCGCCAGCCGGTCGTTGTCACCGAACCGGATCTCGTCGGTGGCGACGGTGTCGTTCTCGTTGACGATCGGTACGGCGCCCATGGCCAGCAGCTGGTCGAGGGTCCGGTAGGCGTTGCGGTAGTGGGCCCGGCGGCTGGTGTCGTCGGAGGTCAGCAGGACCTGGCCGACGCGGCGGCCGTAGCGGGCGAAGGAGGCGGTGTAGCGGGCGACCAGCAGGCCCTGGCCGACGCTGGCGGCGGCCTGCTGCCGGGCCAGGTCGCGGGGCCGCTTCGCGAGCCCCAGGGGCGCCAGACCGGCCGCGATGGCGCCGGAGGAGACCAGCACGATCTCCTTGTCCTGGTGCTTGGCCAGCACATCCACCAGGGCGTCGACGCGGTCCGCGTCCAGTCCACCCGCGGCCGTGGTCAGCGAGGACGAGCCGACCTTCACCACGATCCGGCGGGCGTCCTTCACGTCCTGCCTTGCGCCTGCCACCTGCATACCCCTGTACTCGCCGATCCCACCGCCGTACGGGGGACTCTGCCCGGCCCGCACCACGGCCCTACGGGCGCAATCTACGGCAGAGCGGGCCGCGGGCGCTTCGTGATATTGCCTGGCGGACGGCGTGTGAGACGGGGCAGGGCGGTCCGGGCGGGTGGAGAAGTGGCGCAGAATAGGGGCCGCGGTCCCCGTTCGCCCGATACCCGGCGGGGTTTTCCTTAAGAGAGAATCCGCGCCCGGCGGGTTGCGTTCGATTGATCCGCTTTCGCGGTGATGAGAGCCACAGCAGATTGTCACCAGGGCCAACAAGGTCATACGGTCGGGTGTCCATCGGTCCCGTTTCGCCGCTCCGGCGGCGTCGCAGCGCGGGACCCGGCCGCCCCCCTCGGCCTCTCCCTGACCTTTCGTGCTGCCAGGAGCCCTCCCCCGTGCCTTCCGCCGGAATCGTCCCCCGCCGAGCCGTACAGCTCGCGGCCCTCTTCGCGATGATGGTCGCGTTCACCGCGCAGCTCCTCGGTGCGCTGCTGCCCGTCATCCCGCTGTTCATCGCCGCCTCCGTGGTCAACCTGGGTCTCGACCTGGTCCTCCAGCACAAGCAGCCCGGCCTGCTCGCGGTGCTGGGCCGGATCCGGTTCGACGTCACGGTGCGCCAGTTGCTGCGCGACATGCTGATACTGGTCGGCCTGCTGCACATCGACGGCATCAATCCGCTCGAGGAGCAGGCGCCGCTCACCATCACGCTGCTCCTCTTCTACGGCACCCACTTCGTGTGCCAGGCGGTCGCGGTGCTGGTCCGCCGGACCCGCAGCCTGCCGTTCGTCACCCGCAACATCGACGCGAGCGCGCTGCGGCTGACGGACGCCCCGCCGCGCATCCTCTCCCGCCAGACGGGCCGGCGCCTGCTGCGCTTCTCGGTGCCCACCACGACGGGCATGATGCTCACCGCGATCACCACCGACGCCTTCTGGGGCGGCATCGGCCTGGCCGTCTCCCTGGCCCTGTCCGCCGGCGGCACGCTCTACCTGGGCACCTGGCTGCTGCCGAAGAAGCGGGTGGCCAACGAGAAGCAAGCCCTGGAGTGGCTGGACAACTGGCTGGCGGAGTACCAGCCGACGGTCGGTATGTACTTCTCCGGCGGCTCCTCGTCCGCCTACCAGGCCAACATGTGGCTGAGCACCCTCGCCGACCTGGACGGCAACCCGATCATCGTGCTGCGTGAGCGCTTCATGGTGCAGAAGATCGAGGCCACGGACGTCCCGATCGTCTGCATCCCCAAGGTCGCCAACCTGATGCGGCTGGAGCACTCCACGCTCAAGGTGCTGCTGCACCCGGCGAACTCCGGCAAGACCTCGCAGATCCTGCGCATCCCGTCCATCAAGCACGCCTTCACCAACCACGGCGAGAGCGACAAGCTGTCCTCCTGCAACCCGTACGCGAAGGCGTACGACGAGGTGTGGGTGGCGGGCCCGGCGGCCCGTGACCGCTACCAGCTCGCCGACATCGGCGTCGAGGACAAGGACGTCATCGAGGTCGGCCGCCCCCAGCTGGCCCCGATCCAGCCGTACACGGGCGCCCCGGCCGGCCGGCCGACGACCGTGCTGTACGCCCCGACCTGGGAGGGCTGGGACGGCAACCCCGGCAACACCTCGGTGATCCTGGCGGGCGAGAACATCGTCCGCGAGCTGCTCGCCGACGAGAACGTGCGGCTGCTGTACAAGCCGCACCCGATGACCGGTTCCGTGGACCCGCGGGCGGGTGCCGCCAACAGCCGCATCCAGGCGATGATCACGGAGGCGAACGCCCGGCTCAGCGGGGCCCGTCCCGGCCCGGAGGCCGCCGCCGAACTGGCCCGCCGTACCGAGGAGCTGAACGCGCTGACCACCTCCGCGTTCCGCAGGAGCGCGGACGAGCTGGAGCGGATGCGGCTCCAGGGCACCCCGGAGGAGGGCCGTGCCGCCGCCGTCGCGGCCGCCGTCACCGCCTGGGAAGAGGCGTACTGGAACTCCTTCCCCGAGTGGGAACACCGCATCATCACCACCGCCCGCCCCGGCATCTTCAGCTGCTTCAACCAGGCCGACGTGCTGATCAGCGATGTCTCCAGCGTCGTCTCCGACTACCTGACCAGCGAGAAGCCGTACGCGGTCGCCAACACCTCGGGGATGAGCGAGGACGACTTCCGGGTGAACTTCCCGACCGTGCGCGCGGCGACGATCCTCACGCCGGAGGCGGCGGAGGTGGCCGTTCTCCTCGACGCGGTCCGCAATCCGGAGAAGGACACCCTGGCCGCGGAGCGCGCCGAGCTCAAGGAGCATCTGCTGGGCCCGTCGGACCCGCCGTCGTCGGTCCGCTTCAACCAGGCGGCGCTGGCGCTGTGTACCAAGGCCGACGAGCGGCGCATCCGGATGGAGAACCGGCTGTCCGGTATCCCCGGTCAGCGCTCGCAGGAGGACGTGGACGCCTCCGAGACGGCCGAGAACCAGGCCAACGGCGCCCCGGACACCCCCGCCGCCGTCTGAGCCCGCAGCGGGCCGTCCACGGCCCCGGCTGCGACGACGCACACGGGGAAGGCCCCCGGGAGGATTTCCTCCCGGGGGCCTTCCCCGTTTCCGTGGTGCGGTGCCAGCCGGGCGGACCCGTGGGCGCGGGCCCTCCGAAGGCCCGTCAGAAGGGCCGGAAGCGCTCGTACTCCTCGGCGGCCTCGTCCCGCTCCGCGTCGCGGTCCCGGCGGCGCTGCGCGGCCGGCCGGGGCGCCTCCAGACGGTGGTCCTCGCCACGCCGGCCCAGCATCTCCGCACCGGCCGCCATGGTCGGCTCCCAGTCGAAGACGACCGCGTTGTCCTCGGGGCCGATCGCCACGCCGTCCATGGCGCGCGCGCCCGCCTTGAGCAGTGCGTCCTCGACGCCGAGGCGGTTGAGCCGGTCGGCCAGATAGCCGACGGCCTCGTCGTTGTTGAAGTCGGTCTGGCGCACCCAGCGTTCGGGCTTCTCGCCACGGACGCGGTAGAAGCCCTCGCCCTCCTGCGTCACCGTGAAGCCGGCGTCGTCCACGGCCTGCGGCCGGATCACGATCCGGGTGGCCTCCTGGACGGGCTTCGCGGCCCGGGCCTTCGCGACGATGTCGGCGAGGGCGAAGGACAGCTCCTTCAGGCCCTGGTGGGCGACGGCCGAGACCTCGAAGACGCGGTAGCCGCGCTCCTCCAGGTCGGGACGGATCATGTCGGCGAGGTCCTGGCCGTCGGGGATGTCGACCTTGTTGAGGACGACCACCCGCGGCCGGTTCTCCAGACCGCCGTACTGGGCCAGCTCCTCCTCGATGATGTCGAGGTCGGAGACCGGGTCCCGGTCCGACTCCAGGGTCGCGGTGTCGAGGACGTGCACCAGGACCTCGCAGCGCTCGACATGGCGCAGGAACTCCAGGCCCAGGCCCTTGCCCTGGCTGGCGCCCGGGATCAGGCCCGGCACGTCGGCGATGGTGTAGACCGTCGAACCGGCCGTCACCACACCGAGGTTGGGCACCAGCGTGGTGAACGGGTAGTCCGCGATCTTCGGCTTGGCGGCGGAGAGCACCGAGATCAGCGACGACTTGCCGGCGCTCGGGTAGCCGACCAGCGCCACATCGGCGACGGTCTTCAGCTCCAGCACGATGTCGCGGGCCTCGCCGGGCTCGCCGAGCAGCGCGAAGCCGGGGGCCTTGCGGCGGGCGGAGGCGAGGGCGGCGTTGCCGAGGCCGCCGCGGCCGCCCTGGCCCGCGATGAAGGTGGTGCCCTGGCCGACCATGTCGGCGAGGACCTCGCCGTTGCCGTCGAGCACGACCGTGCCGTCCGGCACCGGCAGGACCAGGTCCTTGCCGTTCTTGCCCTCGCGGTTGTCGCCGGCGCCGGGCTGGCCGTTGGTGGCCTTGCGGTGAGGGTGGTGGTGATAGTCGAGGAGGGTGGTGACGTCCTGGTCGACGACCAGGATCACATCGCCGCCACGGCCGCCGTTGCCGCCGTCCGGGCCGCCGAGCGGCTTGAACTTCTCACGGTGAACGGAGGCACAGCCGTGGCCTCCGTTACCCGCGGCGACGTGCAGCTCGACGCGGTCCACGAAGGTGGTCATGGTGGGGGTGCCTCCAGATAACTGCGGGATGTCGCGGTACTACGCGGATGTCTCTGTGCTGCTGATTTCTTTGTCTTAACGCGCCAAGGGCGGACCGGCCTTCCCGCTCTCACGGGAAAAGGCGGTCCGCCCTCGGAATGCTGCGATGCGTGGAGCTACGTCCGGGCCGGAATTACTCGGCGACCGGAACGATGTTCACGACCTTGCGGCCACGGTGGGTGCCGAACTGCACCGCACCGGCAGCAAGGGCGAACAGGGTGTCGTCGCCGCCGCGGCCGACGCCCGTGCCCGGGTGGAAGTGGGTGCCACGCTGGCGGACCAGGATCTCACCGGCGAGGACGGCCTGACCGCCGAAGCGCTTCACGCCGAGCCGCTGAGCATTGGAATCGCGACCGTTCCGAGTGGACGATGCGCCCTTCTTGTGTGCCATGTCTCCTCAGTCCCTTACTTCGCCGGAGCGTCGATGCCGGTGATCTTCAGCGCCGTGTGGAGCTGGCGGTGGCCGATCCGCTTCTTGTAACCGGTCTTGTTCTTGTACTTCTGGATCCGGATCTTGTCGCCCTTGTGGTGGTCGACGACCTCGCCCTGGACCTTCACGCCGGCCAGGACCCACGGGTCGCTGGTGACCGAGTCGCCGTCGACAACCAGCAGCGTCGAGAGCTCGACGGTGTCGCCGACCTTGCTGGTGGAAATGCGGTCAACCTCGATGACGTCGCCAACAGCAACCTTCTGCTGGCGTCCGCCGGTGCGCACGATCGCGTACACGCGGAACTCTCTTTCGCTAGAAACGGATCCTCTGATGCCAGCCGCTCACACGGGCTCGGGATAGGGCCCATGGAATCCGAGTGGACGAGCGGCCTCCCTCGGCGGACCGAGAGGTGTGTGCTCAGGGGTTTGGTGTCACAGACACCGACGGTCAAGGTTACGGGGCCTTGACCAGGGGGTCAAACCGGCCCCGGACCGCTGACGGCCCGGGGCACGGCCTTCCTGCTCAGTCCTCCGCGGAAACGGACACCGACGCCACCGAGGGCTGCTCGGCGGCAGCGGTCTTCTTGGCCGCCGCCTTCTTCGTCGTCGTCTTCTTCGCGGTGGTCTTCTTCGCCGTGGCCTTCTTGGCGGTGGTGGTCTTCTTCGCCGCCGTCTTCTTGGCCGTGGTCTTCTTCGCCGTGGTCTTCTTGGCCGCGGCCTTCTTCGTCGTCGCCTTCTTCGCGGTCTTCTTGGCCGCGGGCTCCGCCTCCGCCCCGGCGCCCTCGGCGGGCTCCGCGGGCTCGGCCGGTGCCGGCTCGGTGACCGGCTCCGCCGCGGGGGCGGTGATCACGACGGTCGCCGTGGAGTCGTCGGACACCTGCGGGGCGGCCACCTTACGGGTCACCCGGCGGCGCGGACGGGCCGGCGCGGGCTCCGCGACCGGTGCCTCAGCGGGCGCCTCGGCGACCGGCTCCGGAGCGGGCTCCGGCTCGGGGGCCGCCACCGGCTCGGCAGGCACGACGATCTCGGCAGCCTCCGTGGCCTTCGGGGCGCCCGCCGGAGCGGACACCTTCCGGCTCGCCCGGCGGCGGCCACGGCCACGCCCGGCGGCCGCCTCGGCCTCGGCCGGGCTGCTGAACCACTCGTCGGCCTCGGCCACCGCGGGCTGCAGCTCGGCCTCCGTCACGGCGACCGGCTCCAGCTCCGGCGTGGCACCGTCCGGGGTGGGCGCGGCGACCTCGGCCTCGTGGACATGCGGCTCGGCCTTCTCGGCCTTGCCCTTCTTCTTGCGCTTGCCACCGCCGCCGGCCGTCGTCGGCTGGTCCATGTGGACGATGACGCCACGGCCGTTGCAGTGCACACACGACTCGGAGAAGGACTCCAGCAGGCCCTGACCGACCCGCTTACGGGTCATCTGGACCAGGCCGAGCGAGGTGACCTCGGCGACCTGGTGCTTGGTGCGGTCCCGGCCCAGGCACTCCAGCAGACGCCGCAGCACCAGGTCCCGGTTGGACTCCAGCACCATGTCGATGAAGTCGATCACGATGATGCCGCCGAGGTCGCGCAGCCGCAGCTGGCGCACGATCTCCTCGGCCGCCTCCAGGTTGTTCCTGGTGACCGTCTCCTCCAGGTTGCCGCCCTGGCCGGTGAACTTGCCGGTGTTGACGTCGACCACGACCATCGCCTCGGTCCGGTCGATCACCAGCGAACCGCCGCTGGGCAGCCAGACCTTGCGGTCCAGCGCCTTCATCAGCTGCTCGTCGATGCGGTATGTCGCGAAGACATCGACGTCCGAGGTCCACTTCTGGAGCCGGTCGACGAGGTCCGGGGCGACATGCGCGACATAGCCGTGGATGGTCTCCCAGGCGTCGTCACCGCTGACGATGACCTTGGAGAAGTCCTCGTTGAAGATGTCGCGGACGACCCGGACGGTCATGTCCGGCTCGCCGTAGAGCAGGGTCGGCGCGCTGGAGCTGCTGCTCTTGGCCTTCTTCTGAATCTCTTCCCACTGGGCCTGCAGTCGCTGGACGTCGCGCGCCAGCTCTTCCTCGCTCGCGCCCTCCGCCGCGGTGCGCACGATGACGCCCGCGTCCTCGGGGACGATCTTCTTGAGGATCTGCTTCAGCCGCGCCCGCTCGGTGTCGGGCAGCTTGCGGCTGATACCGGTCATCGAGCCCTCGGGCACGTAGACCAGGTAGCGGCCGGGGAGCGAGACCTGGCTGGTGAGCCGGGCGCCCTTGTGACCGATCGGGTCCTTGGTGACCTGCACCAGCACGGACTGGCCGGACTTCAGCGCGGTCTCGATCCGGCGCGGGCCGTTGGCCATGCCCAGCGCCTCGAAGTTGACCTCACCGGCGTACAGCACGGCGTTGCGGCCCTTGCCGATGTCGACGAACGCGGCCTCCATCGACGGCAGGACGTTCTGCACCTTGCCGAGGTAGACATTGCCGACGTACGAGGTCGCCTGCTCCTTGTTGACGAAGTGCTCGACGAGCACGTTGTCCTCGAGGACGCCGATCTGGGTGCGCTCGCCGCTCTGGCGGACGACCATCACCCGCTCGACGGCCTCGCGGCGGGCCAGGAACTCCGCCTCGGTGATGATCGGCACCCGGCGGCGGCCCTGCTCGCGGCCCTCGCGGCGGCGCTGCTTCTTGGCCTCCAGACGCGTCGACCCCTTGATCGACTGCACCTCGTCGGCGCTGGTGCCCTCGTCCTTCTTGCGGGGCTCACGGACCTTGACGACCGTGCGCTCCGGGTCATCGGCACCGCCGGCCTCGACCTCGGCGGCCTCACCGGTACGGCGACGGCGGCGACGGCGACGGCGGCTGCTGCTCGAACCGCCGGCCGACTCCTCGGCCTCCTCCTGCGGCTCGGCCTGCTCCTCGGCCTCCTCGGGCTCCGCCTCCGCAGCCTCCCGCTCATCGGCGGCCTGCTCGTCGGCGCCCTCGGCGGCCTCACCACGACGACGGCGGCGGCCACCACGGCGGCGGCGGCGCGAGGGGCGGTCGGCGGACTCGTCCTCGCCGCGGCCCTCGGCCTGCTCGGCCTCCGGCTCGGTCTCGGCGGCGGCTTCGTCGGCCGCCGGCTCCTCGGCCGGGGCGGCGGCGACCTGCTCGGGCTCGGCCGCGGCACCCCGACGGCGACGGCGGCGCGCACCCGCGGCGGGCTGCTCCTCCACGGCCGGCTCGGCCGGGGTCTCCTCCTGGCGGGCCGCGGCAGCGGCGGCGGCCGCGGTCTCCGGTGTCTGGAACATCGGCTCGGTGAAGACCGGCGCCTGGAAGACGGCGGTCGGGGGGCGCTGCGCACGGCGGCGGCCGCGCTGCGGTGCCTCCGCCGCGGGCTCCTCCTCGGCACGGGGCGCCTCGGCGGCCGGCTCCGCGGCACGCTCGCCACGGCGGCGCGACCGGCGGCGGGGCGCCTCGGCGGTCGCGTCCTCGGCGGCCGGCGCCGGCGCGGGCTCCTCGGCCACGGGCTCCGCTGCCGCGGGCTCCTCGGCGGTCTCGGCGGCCTGCGGCGCGTCCGAGACGGCGGTGGTCTTACGGGTGGCGCGGCGACGCGTCCGGGCGGGCTTGGCCTCCTCGGCGGGGGCGGGCGCCGCTTCCTCGTCCTCGGCGGCCGGGGCGGCGGGGGCCGTGTCCGTGGCGGCGGCCTCGTCGGCGGCGCTCGCCTGGGGGGCGCCGGCCGGAGCGGTGACCTTACGGGTGGCCCGGCGGCGGGTGCGGCGCGGTGCCGCCTCCTCGGTCTCCTCGGCGGCGGCCGGAGCGGTCTCGACGACGGGCTCGGCTGGGGCGGACGCCTCGCCGGGCGCGGATGCCTCGGCGATCACCGGCTCCGGGGCGGCCTCGCTCTGCGGGGTACCGGCGGGGGCGGTCACCTTGCGGGTGGCCCGGCGGCGGGTGCGGCGCGGCGCCGCCTCCTCCTGCGCTGCCTCGGCGGGCGTCTCGACAGCGGTGGCCGGGGCCTCGACCGTCTCGGCCTCGGCCTCTTCCTCGGCGGTCTCGGTCCCGGCGGCCGGCTGCGGGGCGCCGGCCGGGGAGGTGACCTTACGGGTCGCCCGGCGGCGGGTACGGGCCGGCTTGGCCTCGTCGCCGGTGGTCACCGCGGCCGCGGTGGTCTCCTCGGCGAGGGCCGGATCGGCCGCGGGCGCGGCGGTGGCCTCGGTGCTCACCACCGCGGCCTCGGCGGCGGCACCGGCCACCGGCGGACCGGCCGGCCGGGAGGCCGCACGGCGCCGACGGCGCGGCGGCAGCGTGTCACTGGGTGAGTGGTTGTTGTTGTCGTCAGCACCGCGATCCTGGGAATGCGTGGATCCGGTGGGCTCAATGGGCTCGAGCATGCGGGCGGTTCTCCCGTCACGCTCCCGGGCGCCGCGCCTGATTCCGGTCGCGGTCCGCGTGATGAGCGCGGTCCCGCTGTCCGGGGCGTGGGCGCCGCACGGGAGCTGTCGTCTCGCTCGTCGGCCCCGGTAGGGCGGGACCGGCGAAAGTCTCCTGGTCAGTGCGTCTGCCGGACCGGGGTGGCTCCCTGGTTGATCGGCGACGCGACGACGGCGGTCCTACGCAGTACCTTCCCCGGCTGCCGGGGAGGCCCCACTCGTCACCTTCGCGGCACTCAGCCCGGCGGCCGTGGGTGGGGCGGCCGTGGCAGCGTCGCGGTCGGGCGCTAGCGGGTCAGTCACCGCGCCGGTCTCCTCATCGAGCAGCCCCTGCGCCAGCCTGGTCACCGCAGCGGGGACCGGCGGCGCCAGGTCGGCCGTAGCTCGGAGGCCGGACAGGACGTCGTCGGGTCGAACGGCAGGTGTCAGATGCCGAACAACCAGCCGCAGTATCGCACAGGCATTGCCGTCGGGCCTATCGCCCTCGCGACCGGCGGCTTCCAGACGCGCCACCGCGGCCCGTGCGTCAAAGGTCCGCATACCGCTTTTCGTCCGGCGCTCGACCTGCACCTCTTCCGCGGCGAGGAACGCCTCGACGGCGTGCCCGGCGGTCTCCGGCGTGACGCCGTCGAGCCGGATCTCCCACACCGAGGCCTCCAGCCGGTCGGCCAGGCCACTGGTGCGGGACTCCACGGCGTCGATCACATCGAGCCCGTCCGGCAGCGACTCGTTGAGGAGTTCGCGCAGCTTGTCCGGATCGCGGCGCTCGGCGAGCTGGATCTCCAGATACTCGGCCTCGCTGCCCGTACCGGTCGGGGCGGCGTTGGCGTACGACACCTTGGGGTGCGGGGTGAAGCCCGCCGAATAGGCCATGGGGACCTCGGCGCGGCGCAGCGCCCGCTCGAAAGCGCGCTGGAAGTCGCGGTGGCTGGTGAACCGGAGGCGGCCGCGCTTGGTGTAGCGCAGTCGGATGCGCTGCACCGCCGGTGCGGGCGGCGGGCCTTCGGGCTGTCGCTTGCCCAGTGTCGTTCAGTCCTTCGTGAGTGCGGTCGTACTGCTACCAAGAGTACGTGTCCCGGGGGCTCCCGGTTCCCGGCGGGGCGGAACGGCGGCCGCGGCCTGCGGCTCCCTGGGGGCGCCGAACAGGGCCCGGCGGAGCTCCCTGCGGGTCTGCCGGACGGTCTCGCGGGCGGTGCGCAGCGCCTGCCGGACGGGGCGCCAGATGCCGTTACGGATGCCGTGGCCGAGCGGGGTGAGCACGGTGCGGTAGACCCAGCGCACCGGCTCGACGAAGAGCCACCGCAGCACCGTGCCGAGGAACCGGCCGACGGCCCCGGAGATGATCCCGGCGACCCGCCAGCAGTGCCCGAACGCCGCCCCGACCTCGCGGACGACGACCGTCACCACGGCGGCCAGCGCCCGCCCGACAGGCAGGAGCACATACCGCCACAGGGCGACCAGCGGCACGACCAGGATCCACCGGACGAGGGTGGCGAGTACGGTGCCGAGGCCGCGCACCAGCCAGGCGATCCCGTGCCCGAGCGGCGTCAGCGCCGACGCGTACAACCACTGAGCGGGCACCACCACCAGATACCGCACCAACCACGCCGCCACCACAGCAACGCCTCGACCCACCGGCGCCACCACAAACCGCCACAGCGCCACCCACGGCCACACGAACAACGCCTTGCCCAACCACAACAGCGCGACGCCCAACCCCCGCAGCAACCAGGCAATACCGCGCCCCACCGGCGTCAACACCGACGCGTACAACCACCGGGCCGGCACCACCACCACATACCGCACCAACCACGCCACCACCACAGCAACGCCCCGACCCACCGGCGCCACCACAAACCGCCACAACGCCACCCACGGCCACACGAACAACGCCTTGCCCAACCACAACAGCGCGACGCCCAGACCACGCACCAGCCAGGCAATCCCCCGGCCAAGAGGCGTCAGCACATACCGGCCGAACCAGACCGCCGGCGCGACGACCAGCGTGCGCCAGGCCCAGGCCACGGGGATCACGACAAGGGTGTGCCACAACCAGGCGAGGCCGCGGCCGAGGGGGCGCAGCGCGGTCCGGTGGACGGCGCGGCCGAGGGCGGCGAGCGCGTCCCACACCAGGCGCACCGGCACCACGAGCACCAGCACCACGATCCGTACCGGAAGCCGGACCGCGGTGGTCAGACAGCCCTCGCCCGGCTCATATCGCTCGGGCACCCGCCGGTCCTTGTCCATGGGCTCCATAGGGCCCTCCCCCTTGTACTTCTGTACTTCGGTACATCAGATGCGCCGTGACGGCTACGGCCCGGCGGTGGCCGCGGCCGGATGGAACCAGTAGCGCAGCTTGTCGTCCCGCCGGTCCTCGAAGATCCCGCCGCAGGCCTCGATGACCTTACGTGAGCCGGTGTTGGAGTCGTCGCAGGTGACCAGCACCGGGTCGATACCCAGCTCGTGATGGGCGACCGGCAGTGCGGCGCGCAGCATCGCGGTGGCATGGCCACACCGCCGGGCACCGGGACGCACCCCGTAGCCGATATGGCCACCCCAGGTGAGGAGCGAGGGGGTGAGCTGGTGACGGAAGGTGACCCGGCCCAGATAGGTGTCGCCGTCCACCCACCAGCGGGTGGTCCTGGGAACCACGCCGTCGACACGCTCCTCGCTCGCCACCCCGCCGGCCTGCTCGACGTACTCAGCGAACCCCTCAGCGGTCGGCCAGCGACTGGCCCAGCTCCTCAGCTCCTGGGCCATGTTGGAGTGCGCGACCGTCCCGGCACCGTCGGCCCGGAACTCGTCCATCGCCGCGAGGAAGGAGGCATGGACGGCGACGGTGGGCGCGATGAGCCGTGGTGACATCGCCATATTGTGCGGGAGTACGCGACGGCCCGGCCACCCGCGGGTGCGGGGGCCGAGCCGAAGTGGCGTACGGGAAGCGCTACTTGACGACCGTCAGCGGCAGCAGCTTCTTGCCCGTCGGGCCGATCTGGATCTCGGTGTCCATCTGGGGGCAGACGCCGCAGTCGAAGCACGGGGTCCAGCGGCAGTCCTCGACCTCGGTCTCGTCGAGGGCGTCCTGCCAGTCCTCCCAGAGCCAGTCCTTGTCGAGACCGGAGTCCAGGTGGTCCCAGGGCAGGACCTCCTCGTACTCCCGCTCACGGGTGGTGTACCAGGCGACGTCCACGCCGAAGGCGGGCAGCGTCTCCTCGGCGGCCTTCATCCAGCGGTCGTAGGAGAAGTGCTCACGCCAGCCGTCGAAGCGGCCACCGCCCTCGTAGACGGCGCGGATGACCGAGCCGACGCGGCGGTCGCCGCGCGAGAGCAGGCCCTCGACGATGCCGGGCTTGCCGTCGTGGTAGCGGAAGCCGATGGAGCGGCCGTACTTCTTGTCGCCGCGGATCTTGTCGCGGAGCTTTTCGAGCCGGGCGTCGGTCTCCTCCGCCGACAGCTGCGGCGCCCACTGGAAGGGGGTGTGCGGCTTGGGGACGAAGCCGCCGATGGAGACCGTGCAGCGGATGTCGTTCTGCCCGGAGACCTTGCGGCCCTCGGCGATGACCTTGACGGCCATGTCGCCGATCTGGAGCACGTCCTCGTCGGTCTCGGTCGGCAGACCGCACATGAAGTAGAGCTTCACCTGCCGCCAGCCGTTGCCGTAGGCCGTGGAGACGGTCCTGATCAGGTCTTCTTCGGAGACCATCTTGTTGATGACCTTGCGCATCCGCTCCGAGCCGCCCTCGGGCGCGAAGGTCAGACCCGAGCGACGGCCGTTGCGCGTCAGCTCGTTGGCAAGATCGACGTTGAAGGCGTCGACCCGGGTCGACGGGAGCGACAGGCCGATCTTGTCTTCCTCGTACCGGTCGGCGAGCCCCTTCGCGATATCGCCGATCTCGGTGTGGTCCGCGGAGGACAGCGACAGCAGGCCGACCTCCTCGAATCCCGTGGCCTTCAGCCCCTTGTCCACCATGTCGCCGATGCCGGTGATGCTTCGCTCCCGTACGGGGCGCGTGATCATGCCGGCCTGGCAGAAACGGCAGCCGCGGGTGCAGCCACGGAAGATCTCGACCGACATCCGCTCATGGACGGTCTCGGCCAGGGGGACGAGCGGCTGCTTGGGGTAGGGCCACTCGTCGAGGTCCATGACGGTGTGCTTGGACACCCGCCACGGGACGCCGGAGCGGTTCGGCACGACGCGGGAGATCCGCCCGTCGGCGAGGTACTCGACGTCGTAGAACTTGGGGACGTAGACGCTGCCGGTCTTCGCGAGGCGGAACAGCAGCTCATCGCGGCCGCCGGGCCGGTCCTCGGCCTTCCAGGCGCGGATGATCTCGGTGATCTCCAGCACCGCCTGCTCACCGTCACCGACGACCGCGCAGTCCAGGAAATCCGCGATCGGCTCGGGGTTGAAGGCCGCGTGGCCGCCGGCGAGGACGATCGGGTGGTCTTCCGTGCGGTCCTTGGCCTCCATGGGGATACCGGCCAGGTCCAGGGCGGTGAGGAGGTTGGTGTACCCCAGCTCGGTCGAGAAGGAGACACCGAGGACGTCGAAGGCGCCGACGGGGCGGTGCGCGTCGACCGTGAACTGCGGGACGTCGTGCTCACGCATCAGCGCTTCGAGGTCCGGCCACACGCTGTACGTGCGCTCGGCCAGCACGCCCTCGCGCTCGTTGAGGACCTCGTAGAGGATCATGACGCCCTGGTTGGGCAGACCGACCTCGTACGCGTCCGGGTACATGAGCGACCAGCGGACATCGCACTCGTCCCACGGCTTGACTGTGGAGTTGAGCTCGCCACCGACGTACTGAATGGGCTTCTGCACGTGCGGGAGGAGGGCCTCCAGACGCGGGAAGACCGACTCGACAGGCATCGTGGTGATCTTTCATCAGCGGGCAGGGGTGACCCTCAAGCCTAACGTGCTCCGCGCGAAGCCCTTGACGCCCCGGCTCCGGCGCAGGTCACGGCCGCAGCGCGGCCCGGTGCTTACGGCGCGATGCCTTCCGCCACACGTCCGGCAGGGTCCGCTCCCGGTCCGCGGCCAGGGCCTCCTCGCGCCCGTACAGCAGCCCGAAGGTGAAGCCCCCCTCACCGGCGCGCTGGGCCTGGGTCGTCAGCTCGCGCAGTGCGCCGCGGGCCACCACGCTGTCCTGGTGGTCGCCCAGCAGCTGCTGCACCCGCTTGGTCCGCTTGGCGAACTTCTTCGCCGGCCGGCCGAGCGCCGGGCGGGCCGCTTCCGCCGCGTACCGGGTGCGCTTGGCCGCCTTGCGGGCGCCGTGCAGCGCCTCGTCCCGCTCCTGCCCGGCCGGTGCGGCCAGCGCGGCCTCCGTACGGCGGGCCAGCCGCCGGTAGTCCTTGAGCACGGCCCCGGCCGCGACCTCGGGCGCCGGGCGGCCGGCGGCCCGGCGCAGCGGCGGCTCCTCCAGGAGGGCGTGCAGGGTCTTCAGCAGTGCCAGGTAGCGCGGCCCGTCCAGGACGTCGAGCAGCCGGTCCCGCGCGCCGGCCCGGCGCCGTTCGGACCAGATCCGCAGCCGGGCGTCCACGGGGCCGAGCCGTAGCGTCCCGGGCACCTCGGCCAGCCCCTCCCGCAGCCGCTCGGTCAGCACCTCTCGGTCCCGCTCCACCCCCAACTCGGCCGCCAGCCACTTGAGTTCGACGCCGATCGGGCGGGTGGCGGCGCGGTCGAGCACCTTGGTGTACGAGCGGAAGGCGCTGCGCAGCCGGCGGGTGGCGACCCGCATCCGGTGCACCGCGTCCGGCAGGTCCCGCCGTACCGCGGGGTCCAGCTCGATGATCAGCCGCACCTGCTCGCGGGCATAGCGCAGCACGACGTCACCGGCGGTCTGCCCCTTCTTCCCGCCCTTCCCGGCGCCCTTCTTGCCCTTGGCCTTGGCCTTGCCCTTGGCCTTCGCCTTGGCGGCCTTGCCGGAGCCATGCGTGGGCAGCCCGTCCGGCCCGGGGAGGTGCGGCGCGACCCCGTCGCGGCCCTGGCCCGTCTCGGCCAGCGCCCGTTCCAGCTTCGACGCCGCGGAGGCGGGGCGCACCCCCGCCGCGGTCAGGACCCGGCCGAGCTCGTCCAGCAGCCCGGCGCCACCGTCCCCGACCAGCTCCACCTCGATCTCGCGCCAGCGGGCCCCGGGGCGCCCCGCTCCGGCCGTCCCGGCGTCGACGGCCCCGGCCGCCGGCCAGGCGCGCACCGCGTCCTCCGCCACCTCGGCGAGCGGGGAGCCCGCGGCGTCCTGCAGCACCCGGACCGTGCGCCGGGTCCGCAGCCGTACGACGGCGACCAGTTCCCCGTCCAGCACCCGGGAGCGTACGAGCGCGGTCAACTCCGGGGGCGGCGTCTCGGACAGCGGCGCCCGCAGTTCGTCCCGCACCCCGGGCGCGACCGGCAGTTTCAGATGCCAGCCCGCGTCCCGGCCGCCGGTGCGCCGGCGCAGCGTGACGCCGGCGGCGGCGAGGCGCTGGTCGGCGGTGTCGTAGTAGACGGCGTCGAGATCCTCGGTGCCCGCTTCCACCACGGCGGTGACCCGGTCGACTCCGGCCAGGTCGGGCAGCTGGGTCTTGTCGTCGGCTTCGTACTTCCGCTCGATTTCCCGCACGGTGTCCGCCATGCATCGAATCTAGTCACCCCTTCCGGCCGGGACCACCCGCCAGGACGGGGAAGCCGTCACGGGGCCGGAAACCGCCGGAGCGGGTAGCACTCGCCGTATCGCGTGACTTACCGTGTGTGACGAGCCCGCCACGCAGAGTGGCAATGGGCGCGTACTCGACCCCTTCGGGGAGGGAGACACCCGTGCACCCCCAGACCGCACCCGTCACCCGGCCGGCCATCCGCGTCGCGGCAGGCGCCCGCCCGCATCTCCTGAGCACGCCGAGCACCCCCCGCGCTCCGAAGGCCGCCCGCGACTTCGTCCGCGCGGTGCTGCGCCGCACCCCGCTCGCCCCGCTCACCGACGCCGCCGTACTGCTCACCTCGGAGGCGGTGACCAGCGCCCATCTGCGGACGCCACGGTCCGCGGACATCCTGCTGCGGCTGCTGACCGCCGGGCACGGCCTGCGGATCAGCGTGCACGAGGAGGCGCCGGTCCGGATTCCCCGGCCGGCCGCGGTGACCGGTGAGCGGGACGCCGATCTCGGGCTGCTGCTGGTCGGCGAGCTCTCCGACGACTGGGGCACCACCCCGTTCGGCGGGCTGCCGCGGTCCCCCTCGCTCTGGTTCGAACTGCACCTCAAGCACTGACGCGAGGTCAGCGGGAGGCGGACAGCGGGCGCTGCACCCGGATCGACTGGAGCAGCCCGATCGCGATCCAGACCGCGAACATCGAGGTGCCTCCGTAGGAGACGAAGGGCAGCGGCAGGCCGGTGACGGGCATGATCCCGAGGGTCATGCCGATGTTCTCGAAGGACTGGAAGGCGAACCACGCGATGATGCCGGCGGCCACGACCGTCCCGTAGAGCTCGGTGGACTCCCGGGCGATCCGGCAGGCGCGCCACAGGACCACCCCGAGCAGCACGATGATCAGGCCCGCGCCCAGGAAACCGAGTTCCTCACCGGCGACGGTGAAGATGAAGTCCGTCTGCTGTTCGGGGACGAACTGACCGGTGGTCTGGCTGCCCTGGAAGAGACCGGATCCGGTCAGCCCGCCGCCGCCGATCGCGATCCGCGCCTGGTTGGTGTTGTAGCCGACGCCGGCCGGGTCGAGGCTCGGGTTGGCGAAGGCGGCGAAGCGGGCGATCTGGTAGTCGTCGAGCAGTCCGAGCTGCCAGACCGCGACACAGCCGACGACACCGGTGCCGACCAGTCCGAGGATCCAGCGGTTGGAGGCGCCGGAGGAGAGCAGCACCCCGAGGATCACGGCGCCGAGCACCATCACCGAGCCGAGGTCGGGCATCAGCATGATGACGACGACGGGGACGGCGGCCAGCGCCAGGGCCTGGACGACGGTGCGGTGGTCGGGGTGCGGCCGGTCCCCCGCGTCGACCCGGGACGCCAGCAGCATCGCCATGCCCAGCGTGATGGTGATCTTCGCGAACTCGGCGGGCTGGAGGGAGAAGCCGCCGGGGATCGCCAGCCAGGACCGCGAGCCGTTGATGGTGGCGCCCAGCGGGGTCAGCACCAGCAGCGCCAGCACGACCGAGAGGGCGTAGAGGACCGGGACGGCGCCGCGCAGCGTGCGGTGGCCGAGCCAGATCGTGCCGCCGGCGAGCGCCAGGCCGATGCCGACGTTGAGGAGGTGGTGCAGGAAGAAGTAGTACTCGTCGCCCTTGTTGAGCTCGGTGCGGTTGCGGGTGGCGGAGAAGACCAGCAGCGAGCCGATCAGCGACAGCAGCAGGCAGGACAGCAGCAGTATCCAGTCCAGCTTGCGCAGCACCGAATCGCGCGCCGTGAGCTTGCCCCAGGTGCCGAGCTCAGGGGTGTAGCGCCGGATCGAGAACGCCCGGGAGGTGTGGCTGGTCGTCATCGTGGGCTCTCCGATGCGGACGGCGACGGCGACGGCGGGGCATACGGCTTGATGGGCTGGGACTGGATGGCGCCATCATTTTCGATCTTGGGCAGCTTCGCCTCCGGCCTCGGGAGCAGCGCGGCCTTGGGGTCGATGCCGCCCTTCTCGTCGACGCCGTACAGCGCGTTGTAGATGTTGCGCACGGCGGGGCCGGAGGCGCCGGAGCCGGTACCACCCTGGGAGATGGTCATGACGATCGTGTAGTCCTTGGTGTACGTCGCGAACCACGAGGTCGTCTGCTTGCCGTAGACCTCGGCCGTACCGGTCTTGGCGTGCATCGGGATCTTGTCCTGCGGCCAGCCGCCGAACCGCCAGGCGGCGGTACCGCGGGTGGCGACACCGGCGAGGGCACCGTCCATCTGATGGAGGGTCTTCTGCGTCACCGGCAGCCGGCCGTGCGACTGGGGCTTGACCCGCTGGATGTGCTTGCCGTCGGGGCTGATGACGGCCTTGCCGACGGTCGGGTTGTAGAGCGTGCCGCCGTTGGCGATCGCACCGTAGATGGTCGCCATCTGGATCGGAGTGACGAGGGTGTCGCCCTGGCCGATGGCGTAGTTGATCGAGTCGTAGGCGTGCAGCTTCATGCCCTCCAGGCAGCCTTCCCGGGCGAGCTTGGTGCCGAAGTCCTTCTTCTTCGGCCAGGCCTTGGCCTGTTCGCACCAGCCCGCCTTGTTGGCCTTCCAGAAGGCGTTCTTCCACTTGCGGTCGGGGACCCGGCCGGTGACCTCGTTCGGGAGGTCGATGCCGGTCTCCTTGCCGAGGCCGAACTGGTGGGCGGTCTTGTAGAACCAGTTCTTGGCGTCCTTCTTCGGCTTGTCCCCGCCGTCCTTCCGCCACTCGTCGTGCGAGAGCCGGTAGAAGACGGTGTCGCAGGAGACCTCCAGCGCCCGGCCGAGGCTGATCGCGCCATGGCTCTGCGACTCGAAGTTCTTGAAGGTCTGGCCGCCGATGCTGTACGAGCTGGTGCAGGGGTAGTGGCCGTTGAAGTCATAGCCCGCGTTGACCGCGGCCGCGGTCGAGATGACCTTGAAGATCGAGCCGGGGGCGGCCTGCCCCTGGATGGCGCGGTTCAGCAGCGGGTAGTTGGAGTCCTTGCCGGTGAGGCGGCCGTAGTCCTTGCCCGAGATCCCGCCGACCCAGGCGTTGGGGTCGTAGCTGGGGTTGGAGGCCATCGCCACCACCCGGCCGGTCTTCGCCTCCATGACGACGACGGCGCCCGAGTCGGCCTTGTAGTTGGTGCCCGTGTTCCTGTCGTGCTCCTTACGGGCGTCCTTCATGGCCTGGTCCAGCTGCTTCTCCGCCAGGCCCTGCACCCGGGCGTCGATGCTGGTGACGACGCTGGCGCCGGCCTTGCCCTTCTCGCTCTTCGCCTGCCCGATGACCCGGCCGAGGTTGTCGACCTCGTAGCGGGTGACGGCGGCCTTGCCGCGCAGCGCGTCGTCGTACGTCCGCTCCAGACCGGACCGGCCGATCTGGTCCGAGCGCAGCAGCGGTGAACGGCTGTGCTCGGCCTTCTTGATCTCCTCGTCGGTGACCGGCGAGAGATAGCCGAGGACCTGGGCGGTGTTGGCGTCGCCCGGGGCGGCGTAGCGGCGGACGGCGGTCGGCTCGGCGCTGATGCCGGGGAAGTCCTCGGAGCGCTCGCGGATCTGCAGGGCCTGCTGGGTGGTGGCCTCGTCGGTGATGGGGATCGGCTGGTACGGCGAGCCGTTCCAGCACGGCTGCGGCGTCTTGGCGTCGCAGAGCCGGACCTTGTTGCGGATCTCCTTCTCGGACATGCCGAGCACCTTGGCCAGCCGGCCGAGCACGGCCTTGCCGTCGTCCTTCATCTTCAGCAGCTCGGTACGGCTGGCCGAGACCACCAGACGGGTCTGGTTGTCGGCCAGCGGCACCCCGCGCGCGTCGAGGATGGAGCCGCGGGTGGCGGGCTCGATGACCTGCTGGACGTGGTTGTTCCTGGCCTCGGTGGCGTACTCCGTGCCATTGCGGATCTGCAGATACCAGAGCCGGCCGCCGAGGGTGAGCAACAGCGAGAAGACCAGGATCTGGATCGCGATGAGCCGGACGCTGACCCGGGAGGTCCGGGATTCCGGGAGATTACTCATGGCGCGCCGCGCCTCCATGAGGGGTCGTGGTCGAAGGACGAGGGAGCGTCACAGCCGCTTGACCCCCTTGATGCGGCCCACCTTGTCGCGGGCCGACTTGCCGAGCAGACCGCCGCGCTGGCTGCCGATCCGGGCCCCCGAGCGCACGGACTTCATGGCGCCGCGGCTGGCCTTGAGGCCGGTGCCGGTGGTGAGCCAGCCGTATCCGGAGGTGCCGGAGCCGCTCGGGCCGGTGGTGCCGTCGCCGGTCAGCGGCTCGCCCTCGGTTCTGCGCGCCAGCGCCATCACCAGGGGAACCACGAACGGGGCCAGCAGCAGGTCGTAGAGGGTGGCGCTGAGCAGCAGTCCGACGATGCCGACGTGCCGGGCGGCGGTGTCGCCGACCAGGGCGCCGACGCCCGCGTACATCAGCGTCGAGACGATCGCGGCGCCGATGACGACGATCAGCGGCAGCGTCGCCGAGCGGTGCCGGCCGGTCTCCGGCTTGGTCAGGCCGGCCGCGTAGCCGATGACGCACAGCACCAACGCATAGCGGCCGATGGCGTGGTCGGACGGCGGGGCGAGGTCGGCCAGCAGTCCGGCGAAGAAGCCGACGAGCGCGCCGCCGACATGGCCGTAGACCAGCGCCAGGCCGACCACCACGAGCAGCAGCAGGTCGGGTACGGCGCCGGGCAGTTGGAGTCTGGCGAGGATGGTGACCTGGATGACGAGGGCGACGACCACCAGCGGGGCCGAGAGCAGAATCCGGTTGATGCGCATCGGTCAGCTCCTGGGAGGGACGCTCGCGGAGGGGGTGGCCGTGACGGTGACCGTCGGCGTGGGCTTGGGCTTGGCGGGCCGCGGCGGCAGCACGGTGTCGCGCGGGTCCTCGCGGGGCGGCTGGACGACGACGCCGACGATGTCGAGCTGGGAGAAGGCGACGAACGGCCGGACCTGGAGGTTGCGGGTCAGATCCCCGTTGAACGGCTCGACCCGGACGACCCTGCCGACGGGCACACCGGGCACGAACGGCTTGTCCTTGCTGGAGCCGAAGGTGACCAGGCGGTCGCCCTTCTTGATGTTGGCCCGGCCATTGAGAAGCTGAACGCGCAGCGAGCGGACGCCCTGCCCGTTGGCGAAGCCGATCTCGTTGGTCTTCTCCATGCGGGTGCCGACGGTGAAGTCGGGGTCGGCGGCCAGCAGGACGGTGGAGGTGTCGGCGCCGACGGTGGTGATCCGGCCGACCAGACCGTCGCCGTTGAGCACGGTCATGTCGCGGCGGATGCCGTCCCGGCTGCCGGCGTCGATGGTGACGGTCCAGGAGAAGCCCTGGGCCGAGCCGATGGCGATGACCTGGGCGCCCTTGATGGCGTACTGGCCGGTGCCGGCGGTCTTGAGGATCTTGTCGAGCTCGGCGGCGCGGCTGCGGTTCCGGTCGGAGGAGCCGAGCTTGGCCTTCAGCGCCTCGTTCTCGTGCTCCAGCTTGCTGATCCGGTTGTGCCGCCGGCCGGAGTCCCGTACGGCACCGACCGCGTTGCCGACCGGGTCGACGACGCGGGCGACACCGCTTTCGACCGGGCCGAAGGCGGAGGCGGCGGCTTGCCGGGCACCATCGAGCGGGGACTGTTCGCCGCCGCGGATATCGACCGTGATCAGCGCGAACGCGATCGCGACCAGCAGCACCAGCAGCAGCCGGCTCTCTCGTGTGTCCCTCACGTGCGGCGGCCGTGTCCTTCCTCGTAGGACCGGCCGGCTGCGGGCCCCGCCGGTCTCGTTCGGGAGTTGAGCGTTGTGCCTGTGTGACGGTGCCGGCCGGTGAAGCGTCAGGGCACCGTGTCTGTCGGGGTGTTGCGCCCGTGTGCCGGCCGGTCCGGCGGACGGACCGGCCGCTGGTGCCGGGGGCCCGGCCCCCGCGGCCGCCGAGCGGCGGCCGCGGCGCGGGCCGGTTCCCCGGCCTTGCTACCTGCGCGGCTGGGAGTCGAGGACCTGCTGGAGCGCCTCGAACTCCTCGACGCACTTGCCGGAGCCCAGCGCGACGGAGTCGAGCGGGTCCTCGGCGATGTGGATGGGCATACCGGTCTCGCGGCGCAGCCGCTCGTCGAGGCCGCGGAGCAGGGCACCGCCACCCGTGAGCACGATGCCGCGGTCCATGACGTCACCGGACAGCTCCGGCGGGCACTTGTCGAGGGTCGTCTTGACCGCGTCGACGATGGAGTTGACCGGCTCCTCGATGGCCTTGCGGACCTCGGCGGCCGAGATCACCACGGTCTTCGGCAGACCGGAGACCAGGTCCCGGCCGCGGATCTCGGTGTGCTCGTCCTGCTCCAGGTCGTAGGCCGAACCGATGGTGATCTTGATGCTCTCGGCGGTGCGCTCGCCCAGCAGAAGGCTGTACTCCTTCTTGATGTGCTGGATGATCGCGTTGTCGAGCTCGTCGCCGGCCACCCGGATGGACTGCGCGGTGACGATGCCGCCGAGCGAGATGACCGCGACCTCGGTGGTACCGCCGCCGATGTCCACGACCATGTTGCCGGTGGCCTCGTGGACCGGCAGACCGGACCCGATCGCGGCGGCCATCGGCTCCTCGATGATGTGGACCTGGCGCGCGCCGGCCTGGGTCGAGGCCTCGATCACCGCACGGCGCTCCACTCCCGTGATGCCGGAGGGGACGCACACGACGACCCGCGGACGGGCCAGATAGCGCCGCTTGTGAATCTTCAGGATGAAGTAGCGGAGCATCCGCTCGGTGATCTCGAAATCGGCGATCACGCCGTCTTTCAGGGGCCGTACGGCGACGATGTTGCCGGGCGTGCGCCCGATCATCTTCTTCGCCTCAGCACCCACCGCGAGGATCCCGCCGGTGTTGGTGTTGATGGCCACGACCGACGGCTCGTTGAGGACGATTCCGCGGCCCCTGACGTACACCAGCGTGTTGGCGGTCCCGAGGTCGACAGCCATGTCACGGCCGATGAACGACATGTTGTTCCCCATGAGGATACGTCTGGCCTTCCCAACTGGAGCGAATGCTTACTGGAGGTCGGCAGGAGGTGATGCGCTGTGAGGCGCGGAAGCCTCCATCGTAGTTCGTAGTGCGCCCACTCGAACACGTCGGGAGGCTGTTCCGCCATTGTCAGCCGTACACGCACCCGCCCCCCTCAATGGTGACGTCGTGTCGCGGTGATGCGTTCCCCCGATCGTGTCGTATACACCAAGGGGCGACCGATGATTTCTTCGGTCGCCCCAGGTCACGGGGGGTGTACAGCTGATGAAGTGTCAGGAAATGCCGGGGAAGAAAATCTTGATCTCACGCTCGGCGGACTCTTCGGAATCCGACGCATGGATCAGATTCTCCCGGGTGATCGTTCCGAAGTCCCCACGAATGGACCCACTCGGCGCGGCAATCGGGTCAGTCGGACCGGCGAGCGCCCGTACGCCCTCGATCACCCGCTCGCCCTCGACGATCATCGAAACGACCGGACCGGAGGCCATGAAGGCGACCAGCGGCTCGTAGAACGGCTTGCCGACGTGCTCGCCGTAGTGCTGCTCCAGGATCTCGCGGTCCAGGCTGCGCAGCTCCAGCGCACTGATCGTCCAGCCGGCCTTCTTCTCGATCCGGCCGATGATCTCGCCGACCAGACCGCGCTGGACGGCGTCAGGCTTGAGAAGGACGAGGGTGCGCTGGCTCACGGAGGGACTCCCTGGATATGAACAACGGTCAGCGGGTGCATTGAGGCTACATGGGGTACACGGCGCCACGGGGCGCAGCCCCCGGCCTCCGGGACGCCCCGGGGAACGGGCTCTAGGCGGGCTTGCCGGCCGGTTCGTCGGCAGCCTCGGACTGCGCCGCCCAACGGGCCTTCGCCTCATCGATCTTGCGGCCGAAGTGCACCGACGCCCACCACAGGGCGGCGAAGACCGCACCCAGGAAGAACATCGTCGGCACCACGAAGCCACTGGCGATCAGGGCGGCCTGGAGGGCCCAGCCGAGCTGGACGCCACCCGGACGGGTCAGCATCCCGCACAGCAGCAGGCTCAGCAGCATCCCGATTCCGCTGACCAGCCAGATCGTGGCCGGGGACAGCTCGGTCATCTGCATCGCGACCAGACCGGCGAAGCCGATCACGAAGAATTCGCCTATCAGAGTGCTGGCACACAGCGTGCGCATGCTCAGGCCCTCCCCATCAGCAGCCGGGCCTCGCCGACCGTGATCACCGAGCCGGTCACCAGCACACCGGCGCCGGAGAACTCGCCCTCTTCCTCGGCGAGGGTGATCGCCGCCTCCAGGGCGTCGTCGAGCCGCGGCTCCACCTGGACCCGCTCGGCACCGAAGACCTCAACGGCGACGGCCGCCAGCTCGTCCGGATCCATCGCACGATGGCTGGAATTACGGGTCACCACGATCTCGGCGAAGATCGGCTCGAAGGCCTCCAGGAAGCCCCGTACGTCCTTGTCCCCGCTGGCGCCGACCACGCCGACCAGGCGGCTGAACCCGAACGCCTCGGTGACCGCCTCGGCCGCGGCCCGCGCACCCGCCGGGTTGTGCGCCGCGTCCAGCACCACCGTCGGGCTGCGGCGCACGACCTCCATCCGGCCGGGCGAGGTGACGGCGGCGAACGCGGAGCGGAGGGTGTCGATGTCGAGCGTGCGGGCGTGCTCCGAGCCGACGCCGAAGAACGCCTCGACCGCGGCGAGCGCCACCGCGGCGTTGTGCGCCTGATGGGCGCCGTACAGCGGAAGGAAGATCTCCGGGTACTCGCCGCCCAGGCCGCGCAGCGTCAGCATCTGCCCGCCGACGGCCACCTCACGGGAGAGCACCCCGAACTCCATGCCCTCGCGGGCGACCGTGGCATCCACCTCGACCGCGCGCTTGAGCATCACCGACGCCGCGTCCACCGGCTGCTGGGCCAGCACGACCGTGGCGTCCTTCTTGATGATCCCGGACTTCTCGCCGGCGATCTGCTCGGGCGTCTCGCCCAGCCGGTCGGTGTGGTCCAGCGAGATCGGGGTGACCACGGCGACATCGCCGTCGATGACGTTCGTCGCGTCCCAGGTGCCGCCCATGCCGACCTCGACGACCGCGACGTCCACCGGGCTGTCCGCGAAGGCCGCGTACGCCATCGCCGTCAGCACCTCGAAGAACGACAGGCGGTACTCCTCCCGGCTGTCGACCATCTCCACATACGGGGCGATGTCCCGGTACGTCTCGATGAAGCGCTCGGCGGGGATCGGGCCGCCGTCCAGGCTGATCCGCTCGGTGATCGACTGGACATGCGGGCTGGTGTAGCGGCCGGTGCGCAGGTCGAAGGCGGACAGCAGGGCCTCGATCATGCGGGCGGTGCTGGTCTTGCCGTTGGTGCCGGTGATGTGGATGGAGGGGTAGGCCCGCTGCGGGGAGCCGAGGATGTCCATCAGCGCGGCGATGCGCTGCACCGACGGGTCCAGCTTGGTCTCGCCCCAGCGGCCCGCCAGCTCCTCCTCGACGGCGCGCAGCGCGCGGTCGACCTCGGGGTCGGCCGGCCGGGCGGGGATCCCGTCCCCCTGCGGCGGGCCGGCCTGCGCGCGCAGGGTCCGGCTGCCGGCCTCGATCACCGCGAGATCGGGGTCACGGTCGGTCTCCGCCTCGACCAGTTCGTCGAAGGCGTCGTTCGGGTCGGGGTCGTCGTTCTGGGGGCGCTCGCTCACGCCGACCAGTCTACGAGGCACGTGTGACAGCGGTGCGCTGCGTCGCCCTCCCCGGCACCGCACTGCGGCCGGGGGCGGCCGGCCCGGGCCGCGCCCCGGCGTGCGCCCCTGCGCCGGGGGCCGGGAACGGGGCGGGGACGGGGGCCGGGCCGGCTACGACGGCAGCGCCGCCTTCATCATGGCCCGCGCGATCGGACCCGCCAGCCCATTGCCGGAGACCTCGTTGCGGGCGGCGTGCCCGTCCTCGACCATCACGGCCACCGCCACCCGGTGCCCCTTGCCGTCCTCGGCGTACGAGACGAACCAGGCATAGGGCGTCCCGCTGTTGTCGACGCCGTGCTGAGCGGTGCCGGTCTTGCCGCCCACGGTCAGTCCGCCGATCTTCGCGCCGGAGCCGGTGCCCTTGTCCACGACCGTCTGCATCGCCGACCGCAGCTGCTGCGCCGTGCGCGCCGACATGGCCTTGTCATCGCGGTAGGTCTTCGGCTCGTTGCCCTGGACGGTGTTGCCGCCGCCGTCGGTCAGCTTGTCGACCAGCTGCGGGGTCTTCAGCTCGCCGCCGTTGGCGAGGGCCGAGCTGACCATCGCCATCTGGAGCGGGGTCGCCTGGTCGTCGAACTGGCCGATTCCGGACAGCGCGGTCTGCGCCTCGTCCATGTTCCCGGGGTAGACGCTCTTGCCGGCCCGCACCGGGGTGTCCACCTTGCCGTCGTTGAAGCCGAACTTCTCGGCCTGCGCCTTCACCTTGTCCTTGCCCAGGTCGACGGCCATCTTCGCGAAGACGGTGTTGCAGGAGTACTGGAGCGCGGTGCGGATGTCCGCGTTCTTGCAGGGCGCGGCCCGGTTCTCGTTGGTGAGCTCGGTGCGGGTGTGCGGGAGCGTGTACGGGTCGGGGCTGTCGGTGGGCTCGTCCACCGAGGAGTACAGGCCGTTCTCCAGCGCGGCCGCGGCGACCACCAGCTTGAAGGTGGAGCCGGGCGGCAGCGGCTGCCGCAGCGCCCGGTTGACCTCGGGGTCCTCGGTGTCGCCGGACATCTTCCGCCATGCCTTCTGGTCGGCGCCGTCGGACCCGGCGAAGGTCCCCGGGTCGTACGACGGGGTGCTCACCATGCCGAGGATCCGCCCGGTGGCCGGGTCCATGGCGACGGCGGCGCCCTTCTTGCCGCCCAGCGCCCGGTAGCCGGCCTTCTGCACCGCGGCGTCGATGGTGGTGGCCACGTCGCCGCCCTTGGCCCGCTGGCGGGTCAGCGCGTCGGCGGGCGTCTGGAGCCGGCTGTCGGAGCCGTCCAGGAGGTCGCCGTAGAGGCTCTCCAGCTGATTGCTGCCGAAGATCTGCGAGGTGAAGCCGGTGACCGGCGCGTACAGCGGGCCGTCCTTGTAGGTGCGCTTGTACTTCAGCGTGTCGGAGGTGGCGGCGGAGCCGGTGACCGGCTCCCCGTCGACGAGGAGGTTGCCCAGCGGCGCCGAGTACTTGCCGATCGTCACCCGCGGATTGTGCGGGTCCTCCTTGTAGTCGCTCGCCTTCGCGCCCTGGAGCCAGGTCACCCAGCCCATCAGCGCGACGATCAGGGCCAGACAGAAGACCGCGGCCCGTCGCAGGGGTTTGTTCATCGGGCGCGGCTCCTCAGGTACGGGACATGCGGGGCTGCCGCCACTACGGCATTCCGGACCACCGTGCCTCGGCCAGATGAGAGCGCGATGAGAACGCCCGGAACACCGCCCGTACCCTCGCTGGGAGCCGCCCGGCCGCGGACGGTGCCCCACAACGGCGCAGGCCCCCCGCCCGTACGGACGAGGGGCCTGCGAGGTCCTGCGAGGTCTGCCGCCGTTACGCCTTCGGCAGGGCCGCCAGCTGCGCGGTGATCCGGACGATGTCCGCCTCCGCGGCCTCCAGCCGGCCGCGGATCTTGTCCACGACCTTCTCCGGCGCCTTGGCCAGGAACGCCTCGTTGCCGAGCTTGGCGGTGGCCTGCGCCTTCTCCTTCTCGGCCGCGCCCAGGTCCTTCGTCAGGCGCTTGCGCTCCGCCTCGACGTCGATGGCACCGGACAGGTCCAGGGCGACCGTGGCGCCCGCGACCGGCAGCGAGGCGGTGGCGCTGAACTCGTCACCGGCCGGCTGAAGCCGCAGCAGCGAGCGCATCGCGGCCTCGTGCGCGGCCAGCGCCGTACCGGACAGCTCCAGCTGCGCGGGGACCTTCTGGCCCGGCTGGAGCCCCTGGTCGGAGCGGAACCGGCGGACCTCGGTCACGACCTGCTGAACGGTCTCGATCTCGCGCTCGGCCGCCGCGTCCCGGAAGCTGGAGTCCTTCGGCCAGTCGGCGATCACGACCGACTCGCCACCGGTCAGTGCCGTCCACAGGGTCTCGGTGACGAACGGGACGACCGGGTGCAGCAGCCGCAGGGTGACGTCCAGGACCTCGCCCAGCACCCGGCGCGAGACCTCGGCGGCCGGGCCGCCCGCCATGAAGGTCGTCTTGGACAGCTCGACGTACCAGTCGAAGACCTCGTCCCAGGCGAAGTGGAAGAGGGTGTCCGACAGCTTCGCGAACTGGTAGTCGTCGTAGTAGGCGTCGACCTCGGCGACGACCGAGTTCAGCCGGGACAGAATCCACCGGTCGGTCGCCGACAGCTGCTCGGCGGGCGGGAGTTCGCCCTCCACCGTCGCACCGTTCATCAGCGCGAACCGGGTGGCGTTCCAGATCTTGTTGGCGAAGTTACGGGAACCCTGGACCCAGTCCTCTCCGATCGGGACGTCGACACCGGGGTTGGCACCGCGGGCGAGCGTGAACCGGACGGCGTCCGAGCCGTAGGAATCCATCCAGTCCAGCGGGTTGACCGCGTTCCCGAAGGACTTGGACATCTTCTTGCCGAACTGGTCACGGACCATGCCGTGCAGCGCGATGGTGTGGAACGGCGGGGTGCCGTCCATCGCGTACAGCCCGAACATCATCATCCGGGCGACCCAGAAGAAGAGGATGTCGTAGCCGGTGACCAGGACCGAGTTCGGATAGAACTTCTCGACGCTCGGGGTCTGCTCCGGCCAGCCGAGCGTGGAGAACGGCCACAGCCCGGAGGAGAACCAGGTGTCGAGGACATCGGTGTCCTGGTGCCAGCCCTCGCCGCTCGGCGGCTCCTCGTCCGGTCCGACGCAGACGACCTCACCCTCCGGCCCGTACCAGACCGGGATCCGGTGGCCCCACCACAACTGCCGCGAGATGCACCAGTCGTGGAGGTTGTCGACCCAGCCGAAGTAGCGGGACTCCATCTCCTTGGGGTGGATCTTGACCTTGCCGTCGCGGACCGCGTCACCCGCGGCCTGCGCCAGCGGGCCGACCTTGACCCACCACTGCATCGACAGCCGCGGCTCGATGGTGGTCTTGCAGCGCGAGCAGTGCCCGACGGAGTGGGTGTACGGGCGCTTCTCGGAGACGATCCGGCCGTCGGCGCGCAGCGCGCCGACGATCGCGGAACGGGCCTCGAAGCGGTCCAGGCCCTGGAAGGGGCCGTGCGCCGTGATGACACCGCGCTCGTCGAGCACGGCGAGGTTGGGCAGCCCGTGCCGGCGGCCGATCTCGAAGTCGTTCGGGTCGTGGGCCGGGGTGACCTTGACCGCGCCGGTGCCGAACTCCGGGTCGACGTGCTCGTCGGCGACGACCGGGATCCGGCGGCCGGTCAGCGGCAACTCGATCTCGGTGCCGATGAGATGGGCGTACCGCTCATCCTCCGGGTGGACGGCGACCGCGGTGTCACCCAGCATCGTCTCGGCCCGGGTGGTGGCGACGACGATCGACGCGTCGCCCTCCCCGTACCGGATGGAGACGAGCTCGCCGTCGTCCTCCTGGTACTCCACCTCGATGTCCGAGATGGCGGTCAGACAGCGCGGGCACCAGTTGATGATGCGCTCGGCGCGGTAGATCAGCTCGTCGTCATGGAGCCGCTTGAAGATCGTCTGGACGGCCTTGGACAGGCCCTCGTCCATCGTGAACCGCTCACGCGACCAGGCGACACCGTCGCCCAAGCGCCGCATCTGGCCGGAGATCTGTCCGCCGGACTCGCTCTTCCACTGCCAGACCCGCTCGACGAACGCCTCACGGCCCAGGTCGTGCCGGGAGACGCCCTCCTTGGCCAGCTCCCGCTCGACGACGTTCTGGGTGGCGATACCGGCGTGGTCCATGCCCGGCTGCCAGAGGGTCTCGTAGCCCTGCATGCGCTTACGGCGGGTGAGCGCGTCGATGAGGGTGTGCTCGAAGGCATGCCCCAGGTGCAGGGAGCCGGTGACGTTCGGCGGCGGGATGACGATGGTGTACGGCGGCTTGTCGCTCTTCTCGTCCGCCTCGAAGTAACCCCGCTCTACCCAGCGCTCGTACAGCGGCCCCTCTACATCGGCCGGCGTGTACTGAGTCGGCAGTTCGGGGGCGCTGTGCTTGCTCTGCTGAGAGTTCTCGGTCACGCCGGACAGTGTACGGGCGCGGATGTAGCAGCTTCGAATCGGTTTCGCCCCCGGGGCAACGGCTGTCAGCGGCGTCGTACAGGATGTCGGCAGCGCTTCAACAGCACCCAGAACTTCACACGCAGAACTCAACTGAATTCAGTTGTCACGAGGGGAACCGCACCATGAGCTTCAACCAGCCGCCTCCCGGCCCGTACGGCCAGCAGCCCCCGCAGCCGGGCCCGTACGGCCAGCCGCAGCAGCCACCGGCCCCCCAGCCCGGTTACGGCTACCCGCAGCAAGGCGGCCAGGTGCCTCCGCAGCAGGGCTACGGCTACCCCCAGCAGGCCGGCCAGGCGCCCCCTCAGCAGGGCTACGGCTACCCCCAGCAGGCCGCCCAGCCCTACGGCCAGCAGGCCCCGTACGGCGGCCAGCAGACGCCCTACGGCGTGATTCCGCAGGGCCCGGAGGAGAGCGGCGGCAACGGCAAGAAGATCGGCCTGATCATCGGCGCGGTCGCGGTCGTCGCGGCGATCGGCGTGGGCGCGTACTTCGTCTTCGGCTCGGGCGGGGATGTGAAGCCGTACACCATCTCGCTGCCGGAGAAGCTGCTGAGCGCGCAGTACAGCAAGGTGCCGGACCGCTCCGGCGGGAAGCCGCAGAAGGACTTCTCCGATGACAAGGAACTGCGGGCGATGGGGATCACCGACGCCACCGCTGTTCAGGGCGGGTACATGAACGCCGCCAAGCAGCAACTCGTGGTGGTGGGCGTCTACGGCACGGTGAACGACCCGGAGACCGCCGTGGACCAGACGTTCGCCAAGCTGGAGGAGAACCAGAAGAAGGACCCGAACGCCGCGCGGGCCAAGATCGAGACGGTCACGCCGGTCACCGAGTTCTCGCCGGAGGGCTTCGACGGCGCCGTGATGAAGTGCAAGGTGCAGAAGGCGACGGTCACCATGAGTGGCGTCAGCGCGTCCCAGCAGGTCTCCGTCTGCATCTGGGGCGACAACAGCGCGATCGGCATCGTGCAGTCCCAGCCCGCCCCGGCGACCAACGGTCCGGCCGGCTCCGAGCCGCTGACCGCCGAGCAGCTCTCCGAGAAGACTGCCAAGGTCCGCGACGAGGTCCGCAAGGAGAAGTAGGCCCCCACACACCACCGCCCGGCAGCTTGGACGCTGCCGGGCGGTTCGGTATCAACTACGGGCGCGTCTTACGCGCTCTTCTCCTGCGGCTCCCCCGACTCGCCGCGGTTGCGCGGGACCAGGGTCGGGTTGACGTTCGAGTGGACGACGTCCTCGGTGATGACGACGCGGGCCACGTCCTTGCGGGACGGGATCTCGTACATCACCGCCTGGAGGACCTCCTCCATGATGGCGCGCAGACCGCGGGCGCCGGTGCCCCGGAGGATGGCCTGGTCGGCGATGGCCTCCAGGGCCGGGCGGTCGAAGTCCAGCTCCACGCCGTCGAGTTCGAAGAGGCGCTTGTACTGCTTGACGAGCGCGTTGCGCGGCTCGACCAGGATCTGGAGCAGGGCCTCGCGGTCGAGGTTGTGGACCGAGGTGAGGACGGGGAGACGGCCGATGAACTCCGGGATCATCCCGAACTTCACCAGGTCCTCCGGCATCACGTCCTGGAGCTGGTCCTTGGACTCGATCTCCCGCTTGGAGCGGATCGTGGCGCCGAAGCCGATGCCCTTGGCGCCGGACCGGGCCTCGATGATCTTCTCCAGCCCGGCGAAGGCACCGCCGACGATGAAGAGGACGTTGGTGGTGTCGATCTGGATGAATTCCTGGTGCGGGTGCTTGCGGCCGCCCTGGGGCGGGACCGAGGCGGTGGTGCCTTCCAGGATCTTCAGCAGCGCCTGCTGGACGCCCTCGCCGGAGACATCGCGGGTGATCGACGGGTTTTCGCTCTTCCGGGCGACCTTGTCGATCTCGTCGATGTAGATGATGCCGGTCTCGGCCTTCTTGATGTCGAAGTCCGCGGCCTGGATCAGCTTGAGGAGGATGTTCTCGACGTCCTCACCGACATAGCCGGCCTCCGTCAGCGCCGTGGCGTCGGCGAACGCGAAGGGGACGTTGAGCATCCGGGCCAGGGTCTGCGCGAGCAGCGTCTTGCCGGAGCCGGTGGGCCCGAGCAGCAGGATGTTGGACTTGGCGAGCTCGATGCCCTCATCGCCGCGGCCGGGGCCGTTCTCGCCCGCCTGCACCCGCTTGTAGTGGTTGTAGACGGCGACCGACAGGGCCTTCTTGGCGGGCTCCTGGCCGACGACATAGCCGTTCAGGAACTCGTAGATCTCCCGCGGCTTCGGGAGCTCCTCCCACCGCACCTCGGAGGTCTCGGCGAGCTCCTCCTCGATGATTTCGTTGCAGAGGTCGATGCACTCGTCGCAGATGTACACACCAGGTCCCGCGATGAGCTTCTTCACCTGCTTCTGGCTCTTCCCGCAGAATGAGCACTTGAGCAGGTCGCCGCCGTCACCGATGCGTGCCACGAGGTGCTTCCCCTTCGCCTGGGATCCGTATTGCTCCACGGACCCGGGTGCTTGCCTATCGACGGTACCTTGCCGGGCCCCCCGTACGGGCCCCCCTTGGACGGACTCGGTTCACTCCGTCCCGAACCGGTCCAAGGGGGCAACGCTCCGGCTCATTTCGCGAAAGATCGCTAGCCGATCGAGACCGACGACTTCCGCGTCGAGACGATCTGGTCGACCAGACCGTACGCCAGGGACTCCTCGGCGGTCAGGATCTTGTCACGCTCGATATCGTCCCGGATCTTCTCGATCGGGGTGGTGGAGTGCTTGGCCAGCAGCTCCTCCAGCTGCGAACGCATCCGCAGGATCTCGTTGGCGGCGATCTCCAGGTCGGAGACCTGGCCGCGGCCGGTCTCGCTGTAGGGCTGGTGGATCAGGACCCGGGCGTTCGGCAGCGCCATCCGCTTGCCGGGGGTGCCGGCGGCGAGCAGCACGGCCGCGGCGGAGGCCGCCTGGCCCATGCAGACCGTCTGGATGTCCGGCTTCACGAACTGCATCGTGTCGTAAATGGCGGTGAGCGCCGTGAAGGAACCGCCCGGGGAGTTGATGTAGATCGAGATGTCCCGGTCCGGGTCCATCGACTCCAGGCACAGCAGCTGCGCCATGACGTCGTTGGCCGACGCGTCATCGATCTGCACGCCGAGGAAGATCACGCGCTCCTCGAACAGCTTCGCGTACGGGTCGTACTCGCGCACACCCTGCGAGGTGCGCTCGACGAAGCGCGGGACGATGTAGCGGGACTCGGCGCGCGGGCCGGAAAACTCGGACTCGGCGCCCTGGTAGAGGCCGCTGCCGGGGAAGTTGTTCATCGTGGTGTTCACCGTCCTGGTGGCGATCAAGTGGGCTGGGGGCTGAAGGGCGAGTGGTACGGGGCTCAGGCGCCCGTGCCGCCCCCGCCCGGAACGCCGGCGGCGGAGGTCATGACATCGTCGATCAGGCCGTATTCCTTGGCCTCATCGGCGGAGAACCAGCGGTCGCGGTCGGAGTCCTGGGTGATCCGCTCGACGGTCTGACCGGTGTGGAAGGCCGTCAGCTCCGCCATCCGCTTCTTGGTGTGCAGCAGCCGCTCGGCGTGGATCTTGATGTCGGACGCGGAGCCGGCCAGACCCGCGGAGGGCTGGTGGATGAGGATCTCGGCATTCGGCAGCGCGAAGCGCTTGCCCGGGGTGCCGGCGCTCAGCAGGAACTGTCCCATGGAGGCGGCGAGGCCCATCGCGATCGTCACCACGTCGTTCTTGATGTACTGCATGGTGTCGTAGATCGCCAAGCCGGCCGAGATCGAGCCGCCCGGGGAGTTGATGTAGAGGAAGATGTCCTTGTCCGGGTCCGCGGCGAGGAGAAGCAGCTGCGCGGTGATCTTGTTGGCGATGTCGTCGTCGACCGGCTGGCCGAGGAAGATGATCCGCTCGCCGAGCAGCCGGTTGTAGACCTGGTCGCCGAGGCCACCGAAGGTCGGCTCAGCGGCGGCGGAAGGCATCGGGATCGTCACGTGTCCACCTGCTCGTTGTCGGACGGCTCCAGGCCGTCTCAGCGTCGTCTTCTGGGGCGCGGGGATCGGCGCCGTGTGTCGCCCCGGCGCGGTTTCAGGGACTCCCCTGCCCTCGTATCTACGGACCCTAACGCGCAGGTCGGACAACGCCATCCCGCATCGATAACTGTTCGCTGTGAGCGCAGGCTCACCGGCCCGGTACGAGTACGGGCCCGAACACGCGGACGTGCGTGTTCGGGCCCGTAATCAGCGGTCTTCGCGCGAGGCGACCGGGGCTCAGGCCTCGGGCTTCTCGTCGGCGGCCTCGACCTCGGTGCCCTCGGCCTCGGCGACGACGGTCTCGGCGGTCTCGTCCTCGTCGTCGAGGTCGATGACCTCGCCGTTGCTGTCCTTGACCGTGGCGGCCTCGACGACGACCGCGAGGGCCTTGCCGCGGGCGACCTCACCGACGAGCATCGGCACCTGGCCGCCCTCGACAACGGCCTGGGCGAACTGGTCGGGGGACATGCCGGAGGACTGCGCGCGGCGCATGAGGTGCTCGGTGAGCTCCTCCTGGCTGACGTTCAGCTTCTCCTTGTTGACCAGCTCGTCCAGGATGAACTGGGTCTTGATGCCCTTCTCGGCCTGCTCCTTGGTCTCGGCGTCGAACTCCTCCTCGCTCTTGCCCTGGATCTCCAGGTACTTCGCGAGGTCGAGGCCCATCTGGCCGAGCTGGTGGTTGACCAGGTTGTGCTTGCGGGTCTCGATCTCGTCCGCGAGCAGCTTCTCCGGCATCGGCACCTCGACGAGCTTGAGCAGCTCGTCCAGGACCTTCTCCTGCGCCTGGGTGGCCTGGTCGTACTTCTTCATCTGCTCAAGGCGCTTGCGGCTGTCCGCGCGCAGCTCCTCGAGGGTGTCGAACTCGCTCGCCAGCTGCGCGAAGTCGTCGTCCAGCTCGGGCAGTTCGCGGGACTTGACCTCGGTGACCTCGACCTTGACCTCGGCCTCCTTGCCCTCGGCGGAGCCGCCCTTGAGCTCGGAGGTGAAGGTGGCCTCGCCGCCGGCCGCGACGCCGGTGACGGCCTCGTCGATGCCGTCGAGGAGCTCACCGGAGCCGACGGTGTAGGTGACGCCCTCGGCGACACCGTCCTCCAGGACCTCGCCGTCCACCTTGGCCTCGAGGTTCAGCGTCAGGACGTCGCCGTCCTGGGCGGCGCGCTCGACCGGGGAGGTCGTGGCGAAACGCTCCCGCAGCTGCTCGACGGACTTGTCGATGTCCTCGTCCGACACCTCCACGGCGTCGACCTCGACCTCGATGCCGGAGTAGTCCGGGATCTCAAGGGCGGGACGGATGTCGACCTCGGCGGTGAAGGCCAGCAGCTCGCCGTCCTTCAGCTCGGTGATGTCGACCTCGGGCTGGCCGAGGACGTTGAGCTCACCCTCGTTGACCGCCTCGGTGTAGAACTTCGGGAGCGCGTCGTTGACGGCCTCCTCCAGCACGGCACCGCGGCCGAACCGCTGGTCGATGACGCGCGCCGGGATCTTGCCCTGGCGGAAGCCCTTCACCGTGACCTGCTGGTTGATCTTCTTGTACGCCGCGTCGAGGCTGGGCTTGAGCTCCTCGAAGGGCACCTCGACAGTGAGCCGAACCCGAGTCGGGTTCAGGGTCTCCACGGCGCTCTTCACGGTTCGGTCTCCTTGGGGCTGACTTCTGGGGTTCTGCTTGAGATCTTCCCGTATCCGGCTGTTCCGGTACCGGCCGATCACGCCCGGTACACAGACACACGGGCACGCAGCTTGCATAGTAACCGCAAGGAGGATGACGCCCACAACGCGATCTTGAACAGCGGCCGATCGTGCGGCGGCGCGGGAGTGGGCCGGGGTGGTGCCCGACGGTGCCGTCGGGCACGCCTGTCTACTGGTCGGGGTGGCCGGATTCGAACCGACGACCTTCCGCTCCCAAAGCGGACGCGCTACCAAGCTGCGCCACACCCCGTCGGTGCGACACGTAGGGTACATGGCCGACGGCGCTCCGGCTGCCAGTTATCGGGGCGTGCGGTGGCGGGACATGGGGGCGTACGCGGCGACGCGCACCGTCCTCGGGAAGGGATGTGCGGCGCACCGCCGCGACCCGCTAGGATGCACTGCGTGCCGAGGTCCGTGCGACCTGTGGCGCTTGCGCGGGCGTAGCTCAATGGTAGAGCCCCAGTCTTCCAAACTGGCTACGCGGGTTCGATTCCCGTCGCCCGCTCGCATGAGGAAACCCCAGGCCGGCCGGCCTGGGGTTTTCCGTTTCCGGAGCGTTTCCGGAGCGCGCCGCCGGATGCCGGCACACCTCTTCGCTCCGCGGCCGCGGGTCAATAAGGTGGGCCGCATGGAGATCTGGCTCAATCCCGCGTGTTCCAAGTGCCGTTCCGCCGTGGAGATCCTCGACGAGGCGGGCACCCACTACACCGTGCGCAAATACCTGGAGGACCCGCCGAGCGCCGGTGACCTGCGGGACGTGCTGACGCGGCTGGGCCTGGAGCCCTGGGACATCACCCGGCCCCAGGAGGCCGAGGCCAAGGAGCTGGGGATCGGGGACTGGGAGCGCACCGACGCCGCGCGTGAGCGGTGGATCGCGGCGCTGGCCGCACACCCCCGGCTGATCCAGCGGCCGATCATCACCGCGGACGACGGCTCGGCGCTGGTCGGACGCAGCGAGGACGCCGTACGCGAGGCGGTGGCGCGGGCCGGGGGCGAGACCCCGTAGGGCGGGATATGTGAGAGGCGCCTGGCGGAGGGCCGGCGGACCACCTAGAAGGTGATGTGGTTGATGGTGTCCGCCAGGGAGTTGAGGAACTTGTTGATCGACGGCGCCACGCCCGTGGAGGCGAGGAAGAAGCCGAACAGTATGGCGACGAGCGCCGGGCCCCCCTTGAGCGACTTCCCCCTGATCAGCACGATCATGATGATCCCCAACAGCAGCACAACTGACAGCGAAAGAGCCACAACTGATCACACCCTCGGTCGGAACGCCTCACCGGCCCGGGGGCATGCCGCGCACACCCCCCTGCACTCATCGTGCCACCAACTCCATGCCCATCGCAGGCCGGTGACGAATCATCGGCCAACGCTTTGCCCGATTCCGGCCGCTGGTGGCCGGGGGGTTACCGCGGGGTGACGTACAGGTGGCGAGCGGGCGGCGGTGCGGGGCCGCGTGGAGCCGGGACGCAGTCGGCACGGGGCCGGGGAATTTCCCCGGCCTGACACTTCGTCGGTAATTTCTGCCGATCATTCCTCCGCGGCATTCTGATCATTTTCCAAGGCCGCGGGAATAGGGAATTCGTGGCATCCGTCACTGCTTTACGGGCCGCTTCGAAGGCTTATTAGCGTTCGGACATAAGACTAAGGAATGGGACATTCCCCCAGAGTCGTTTGCGGGGGATACGGCCCGATTTGGAGGGATGAAAGGGGGCGAATCGGGCAGTGTAGCGGAGGTTCTGCCCCGGTGATTGCGGATTTTATCCGGGCGCTCTCCGGAACGGCACCCAACGAAATAACGAAGGGGCCACACACGGTTTTACGCGCCCGCCGACCGCCGCTATCGTGCCTCAAATGTTTCCCGCTGCCCCGACACCCCGACGCGCCCTGCCCCCTGCCCAGCGGGCGGCGGGTACGGACCGGACCGGGCCCACGGCTCAGCCGTCCGGTGTGCCGGAGGGCGCGGCGGCGCCCGCCCCGAAGACCGGTGGCCGTAACCCGTTCTTCGACAACGCGAAGTACCTGGCCATCGTGCTGGTGGCGATGGGGCACGCGTGGGAGCCGCTGACCGACAAGAGCCGGGCGGCCGAGGCGTTCTACATGACCGTCTACACCTTCCACATGCCGGCCTTCATCATCATTTCCGGTTACTTCTCGCGCAGCTTCGACATGCGCAAGGACCGGTTGCAGCGGCTGGTCACGGGGGTCGCGGTCCCCTACATCCTCTTCGAGACCGCCTATGCCTTCTTCAAGCGCTGGGCGGACGACGATCCCGGGCACCCCATCAGCCTGCTCGACCCGTGGTTCCTGACGTGGTTCCTGGTGGCCCTGTTCATCTGGCGGCTGACCACCCCGCTGTGGCAGGTCGTGCGCTGGCCGATTCCGCTCGCGGTGGCCATCGCCGTACTCGCCTCCGTGTCACCGGACATCGGCGACGATCTGGACCTCCAGCGGGTGCTCCAGTTCCTGCCGTTCTTCGTCCTGGGGCTGGCGCTGCGTCCTGAGCACTTCAAGCTGGTGCAGCGGCGGGCGGTGCGGATCGCCTCGCTGCCCGTCTTCGCCGCGGCGCTGGTGATGGCCTACTGGGCGGCGCCCCGGATGTCCTCGGCGTGGTTCTACCACCGGGACAGCGCCCAGGAGCTGGGCACCACCTGGTGGATCGGCGCGGTGATGACGCTCGCGCTCTTCGGCTGCTCGATGGTGATGGTGGCCTGCTTCTTCGCCTGGGTGCCGACGCGGCAGACCTGGTTCACGGTGCTGGGCGCGGGAACCCTCTACGGCTATCTGCTGCACGGCTTCCTTGCCAAGGGCTCGCGGTTCTGGGGCTGGTTCGACGACTACGCCTGGCTGCACACCCCGCTCGGCGAGATCGCGGTGACGCTGATCGCGGGCGGCATCGTGACGGCCCTGTGCACCCCGCCGGTCCGCCGGGTGTTCCGCTTCGCCATGGAGCCGACGATGGCCTGGGCGTTCCGGAAGGACCCGGCCGATACGGCACGGGCCCGCGTCAGCGCCTGAGAGCCCGTGCTTTCCGGCCGGAGCTCGACACGGTCGGTTCACGCCATGCCGGGGGGCGGCGCACCGGCCCCCGCGGCGCGCTGGGAACGGCCGCGGAAACGGCTGAAGTACGCCCTCGGGGAGAGCGGCCGACGGGCCGCGGCCCCCTCCGGCGCCGTCCCCGTTACGCTCCGGCGCCGTCCCCGTTACGCTCCGGCGCCGTCCCCGTTACGTGTCCCGGCAGATGAGCAGCAGCGCCCGGTCGTCGTTGACGTCCTTGGCGACGGCCTCGATCAGATGCCAGGCGGCGCCCGCGAAGCCGCCGGTGACATAGCGGTCGGCCTCGCCGGTCAGCCGGTCGATGCCCTCCGCGATATCGCGGTCGGCGGCCTCGACCAGGCCGTCGGTGAACAGCATCAGCACGTCGCCGGTCCGCAAGGTGCCCTTGACCGGGTGGAACTGGGCGCCGTCGTAGACGCCGAGCAGCGGCCCGTCCCCGGACTTCTCCTCCCAGCGGCCGGTGCCGGCGCTCAGCTGGAGGGCCGGCAGATGTCCCGCTGAGAGGAGCTCGTAGTCGCCGGATTCCAGGTCGAGGACGAGGTGGATGGAGGTCGCGAACCCCTCGTCCCAGTCCTGGCGCAGCAGATAGCCGTTGGCGGCGGGCAGGAAGCCGTGCGGCGGCAGCGAGCCGAGCAGACCGCCGAAGGCGCCGGACAGCAGCAGGGCCCGGGAGGCCGCGTCCATGCCCTTGCCGGAGACATCGGTCAGCACCACTTCGAGGATGGTGCCGCCGTGGGTGCGGGAGGCCACCACGAAGTCGCCGGAGAAGGACTGTCCGCCGGCCGGGCGCAGCGCCATCTCGTGGTGCCAGCCCTGCGGCAGCTTGGGCAGCTTGCTCTGGACGCGGATGCGTTCGCGCAGGTCGAAGAGCATGGTGCCGCCGCGCCGCCAGGGCACCCCGACCCGGCTGCGGAACTGCGCGATGAGCAGCCCGAAGAGCCCGACCGCGGCGACGACCAGGACGGTGCCCGGAGTGATCCGTTCCGGCCCCTCCTCGTACGGGCCGAACAGCGCGGACTCGACGACCAGCGCGGTCGCCGAAGCGCCGTACAGGACGAGGAGATTGGCCGGCCGCAACAGCAGTCCGCCGGCGATGACCGGGAGGACCAGCGCCGTCGGGGCGATCCATTCCGGCCACCAGAGTGTGCCCGCGGCGATGGCGGGTATGGCGATGAGCAGGGCGGCCAGCGCGAACCGGTCGGAGCCCTCGCCGCGGAAGTAGTCGACACCGGCCTTGCGCACGCCGATGCGGGCCCGGTGCAGTCCTTTGTGCATCCGGGCCGTCAGGGTTTCCGTTCCCTGGCCGCTGGTCATCGCTCTGGGACCTTATCCACCCGTTCGGCGGTGCGTCGATTCGCCGCACGTCGGCCCGGAAAATTCCTGGGAAACCCCGTTCGAAATGCGGTCGCGCCGCTGTGGAGCGTGCGCTAGGGATGTTGTATGGCCACGGAATTACGGATGTTGCGGGACGCCGAATGGGACGCCTGGTCGGACACGCTGAACCGGGCGTTCGGCGAGCCGCCCCCGAGCCCTGAGCAGCGGGCCCTCCGGCGGGAGCTCACGGAGACGGGCCGCTCGTTCGGCGTCTGGGACGGCGCGGACTGTGTCGCCACGGCGGGGGCGTTCTCCTTCGGCCTCACCGTGCCGGGCGGCGCCGAAGTACCGGCGGCCGGGGTCACGATGGTCAGTGTGCAGCCGACGCACCGCCGCCGCGGACTGCTGCGGGCCATGATGCGGCACCAGTTGGCGGACGTCCGGGAGCGCGGGGAGCCGCTGGCGGTGCTGACGGCCTCGGAGCCGGCGATCTACGGCCGGTTCGGCTACGGTGCGGCGGCCCTGGACATGCAGCTGACCGTGGACACCGTCCGGCTGGCCGCCCCCGAACTGCCCGGCGTGGACGAGGTGCGGCTGCGGCTGGTGGATCCGGCGGCCGCGGTGGCGGAGTGCGAGCGGGTCTACGCCCGGCTGGTGCCCGCCCGGCCGGGGATGCTGGCGCGGCGGCCCGGATGGGACCGGCTCGCGGCGCTGGACCCGCCGGGCGAGCGGGCGGGGGCCGGGGAGCTCCAGTGCGTGCTGGCCGAGGTGGACGGCGAGGTGCGGGGCTATGCGCGCTATGCGGTCAAGGCGGTCTGGGAGGACGCCGGACCGGCGGGCGTGGTGCGGGTGCGGCACGTGGAGGCGCTGGATCCGGTGGTGTACGCGGCGCTGTGGCGCTTTCTCTTCGGGATCGATCTGACGTCGTCGGTGTCGGTGCGCACCCGGCCGGTGGACGATGCGCTGCCGCATCTGGTCGGGGATCTGCGGCGGTGCGGTGCCGTGCTGCGGGAGTCGCTGTTCGTCCGGCCGGTGGAGGTGGGCGCGGCGCTGGCGGCGCGGACGTACCGGACACCGGTGGATGTGGTGCTGGAGGTCGCGGACCCGTTCTGCCCGTGGAACGAGGGGCGCTGGCGGCTGACCGGCGACAGGACGGGCGCGGTCTGTGCGCGGACCACGGACCCGGCTGAGCTGGCGCTGTCCGTACGGGAGCTGGGGTCGGCGTATCTGGGCGGGTTCACCCTGGTGTCACTGGCCGCGGCGGGCGCCGTCCGGGAGCTGCGGCCCGGTGCGCTGGCGGCGGCTTCGGTGGCGTTCGGGTCGGATGTGGCGCCCTGGTTGCCGCACGGGTTCTGAGGCTTCCCGTCCGGTGCGGCCGCCAGGGCGACGGGACCGTCAGCCGCCGCCGGTGCCCGGCTGACAGCCCGGGCACCAGAAGAGGTTGCGGGCGGCGAGGCCGGCGGTGCGGATCTCGCTGCCGCAGATGTGGCAGCCCTGGTGGGCGCGGCGGTAGACGTAGACCTCGCCTCCGTGGTCGTCGACCCGGGGCGGGCGGCCCATGGCCTCCGGCAGATGCTCCGGGCGGACGGTGTCGATCCGGTTGTGCCGGACGCCCTCGGCCATCAGGAACACCAAGTCGGCCCAGAGGGCGTCCCATTCGGCGCGGGTGAGGTCACGGCCGGCGCGGTAGGGGTCGATCCGGTGACGGAAGAGGACCTCGGCGCGGTAGACGTTGCCGACGCCGGCGATGATCTTCTGGTCCAGCAGCAGCGCCGCGATCGTCGTCCGGCTGCGCGAGATCCGCTGCCAGGCGCGGCTGCCGTCGTCCTCGGGGCGCAGCGGGTCGGGGCCCAGCCGGTCGTGTATCGCGGTCTTCTCGGCGTCGGTGATCAGCGCGCAGGTGGTGGGGCCGCGGAGATCGGCGTACGCGGTGGGGTTCGCCAGCCGCAGGCGCACCGTGTCGGTGGGCGGCGGGGCGGGGGCCGTGCCGAAGCCGAGCTTGCCGAACAGGCCGAGGTGGACGTGGACCCAGCGGTCCCGGCCGAAGCCGAGGAAGAGGTGTTTGCCGTGTGCCTCGGCGGTCGTCATGACCTGGCTGTCGACGAGCGCCGCACCGTCCGCGAACTTGCCCTGCGGACTGCTCACCCGGACCGGTTCGCCCTCGAAGCGGGAGCGGTGGTCCAGGGCGAGGCGGTGGATCGTATGCCCCTCGGGCACGGAGGTCCTCCAGTGGGCGCGCCCGCCCGCCCCGGCGGCCGGGGCGGGCGGGCGACGGGATGAACGGGGGTCAGCCCTGCGGGTGGTGGGCCGGGATGGCGGGCAGCTCGCCGGTGGTCTCGTAGGCCGAGAGCATCTCGATCCGGCGGGTGTGCCGCTCCTCACCCGAGTAAGGGGTGGCGAGGAAGATCTCGATGAACTTGGTCGCCTCTTCCTCGGTGTGCATCCGGCCGCCCACGGAGATGACGTTGGCGTTGTTGTGCTCGCGGCCGAGCTTGGCGGTCTCCTCGCTCCAGGCCAGCGCGGCCCGGACGCCCTTGACCTTGTTGGCGGCGATCTGCTCGCCGTTGCCGGAGCCGCCGATCACGATGCCGAGGCTGTCCGGGTCGGCGGCGGTCTTCTCCGCGGCGCGCAGGCAGAACGGCGGGTAGTCGTCCTGGGCGTCGTAGATGTGGGGACCGCAGTCGACGGGCTCGTGGCCATGGGCCTTGAGCCACTCGACGAGGTGGTTCTTGAGGTCAAAACCGGCATGGTCGGAACCGAGGTACACGCGCATGCGATGAGTGTGACACGGCCGCCGCCGGGTAGGCGCGGCTGGGTCTGCCCAGCGGCCCTGTACAGAAAGCCACCCCGCGCCTTCTGTACGCAAGCGCATCGCGTAACCATCCAGGGTTTCACACAACAATCCGGCCGCAGACCTTCCAATCCACGGTTAACGAAGATCTAATGCGAGGGATCCATCCGAGAACCACGAAGGACGGTGCACATGGGCGCGCACCCGCCTACCACCAAAGTGGTCCCCACTGCCGGTGACCCCGGCAGCGGCGTGACCGGGGGGCAGTCACAGGACGGGCTGCAAGCAGGACTCAAGAACCGCCATCTGTCGATGATCGCCATCGGCGGGGTCATCGGCGCCGGACTGTTCGTCGGCTCCGGCGCCGGGATCGCGGCCGCCGGTCCTGGCATCCTGCTCTCGTACGCGCTGACCGGCCTGCTGGTCGTGCTCGTGATGCGGATGCTGGGTGAGATGGCCGCGGCCTCTCCCACCTCGGGGTCGTTCTCCGCCTACGCGGACCGGGCGATGGGCCGCTGGGCCGGTTTCACGATCGGCTGGCTGTACTGGTTCTTCTGGTCGGTCGTGCTGGCCGTCGAGGCGACCGCGGCCGCCGCGATCCTCACCGGCTGGGTGCCGGCCGTCCCGCAGTGGGCCTGGGCGCTGCTGGTGATGATCGTGCTGACCGGCACCAACCTGGTCTCGGTCGGCTCGTTCGGTGAGTTCGAGTTCTGGTTCGCCGGGATCAAGGTCGTCGCGATCGTCGTCTTCATCGTGGTCGGCGCGCTGGCGATATTCGGGCTGCCGCCGGGCGGTTCCCCGGTCGGCACGGAGAATCTGACCGGGCACGGCGGCTTCCTGCCGAACGGTCCGGGGGCGGTCCTCTCCGGCATGCTGCTGGTGGTCTTCTCCTTCATGGGCAGCGAGATCGTCACGCTGGCGGCGAGCGAGTCGCCCAACCCGGTGCAGGCCGTGCGCAAGGCCGTGAACAGCGTCATCTGGCGGATCGCGCTCTTCTACCTCGGCTCGATCGCGGTGATCGTGACGCTGCTGCCGTGGGACTCCAAGGCGGTGGCGAAGAGCCCGTACGTGGCCGTGCTGGAGTCGCTGGACATCCCCTACGCGGGGACCGTGATGGACGTCGTGGTGCTGACCGCGGTGCTGTCGTGTCTGAACTCCGGGCTCTACACCGCCTCCCGGATGGCGTTCTCGCTCGGCCAGCGCGGCGATGCGCCGAAGTCGTTCGCCACCGTCAACAAGGGCGGCGTCCCGGCGGTCGCGACCTGGGCCTCGGTCGCCTTCGGTTTCATCGCGACGATCTTCAGCTACACCTCGAAGGACACCATCTTCGAGTTCCTGCTGAATTCGTCCGGCGCGGTGGCGCTGTTCGTCTGGCTGGTCATCTGCTTCTCGCAGCTGCGGATGCGCCGGACCATCGAGCGGGAGACGCCGGAGCGGCTGACGGTGCGGATGTGGCTGTACCCGTGGCTGACGTACGCGACGATCGGGCTGATCCTCTTCGTCATCGGCTACATGTTCTACGACCCGGACGGCCGCAAGCAGATGGTGCTGTCGGTGGTCGCGGCCGTGGTGGTGCTGGCGGTCGGACTGATCCTGGACCGCCGCCGCCCGCGGGAGCGGGACGCGGTCGAGGCCGAGCGCGTGTAGCGCCGTACGACGGCAGAGAAGAGGGCGGGGCCCGCACCGATCGGTGCGGGCCCCGCCCTCTTCGTATCGGGCACCTCAACCATCAATTGAGGACCCCCACGGCGATCAACCACCTCCGCGAGAGCGGCTGGGGGTACCTCCCAGCGGTAGCTGGGGGAGGTTTAGCCGCAAAATCAGCGGCGTCCCGCCAGCTTCCAGGCCGTGGGCAGCGCGCCCATCGCCAGCGCGGCCTTGAGGGCGTCGCCGATGAGGAACGGGACCATGCCGGCGGCGACCGCCTCGCCGAGGGACATTCCGGTGCTCAGCGCCAGGTAGGGGACGCCGACGGCGTAGATCAGGGCCGTTCCGGCGGCCATGGTGGCGGCGGTGCGCAGCACTCCGCGGTCGCCGCCGCGGCGGGCCAGCGCGCCGACGACGGTGGCGGCCAGCAGCATGCCCACGATGTAGCCGAAGGTGGCACCGCCGGCGCCCGAGGCACCGCCGGCGAACCACGGCATGCCCGCGATCCCCGCCAGGGCGTACAGCGCCAGCGACAGCAGACCGCGGCCCGCCCCGAGGGAGGCGCCGACCAGCAGGGCGGCGAAGGTCTGGCCGGTGACCGGGACCGGGGAGCCGGGGACCGGGACGGCGATCTGGGCCGCGACGCCGGTGAGCGCGGCTCCGCCGAGCACCAGCGCGGCGTCGCGGACGCGGGCGCGGGACGCGGTGGCGGCCGGCAGCAGATCGGCGAGGACGGCGCCGGGACGGTGGAGAGCGGCAGTGCTCATCGGAACTCCGCGAGTGTGAGGACGGATATGGGACGGGACGCGATGACGTTAGTCCAGCGGACGGCCGGCGATCATCGTGTAGCGGCGACAAAGCCGTAGCGGCCCGCTTGGAGAGTTCCGAACAACTCCTACCCTGCCCGGGCCCGTTGGGGCGTGTGGCGTCTTTGCAGGTCACGTGATGCTCATCACGGCCGGGGGCGCGTCGTGAGGCCGGTTTTGTGGTAGCGCGCGAGGTGCGGCGACACTGGGTCCGCCCCGCGGTGACCTGTGGAGTTCCCCCAAACGCGCCGGCGGCCCCCGCCGCCTCGGCCCTTGCGAGAGTACGAGTCCATGCACGACGCAACGACCCAAGCCGGTGAGCCCGCCCTCGGTGCGGGCGCCGGCGCGAAAGAGCCGCTGTCCGCGGGGCTCAAGCAGCGCCATCTGACGATGCTGGGCCTGGGCGGGGTGATCGGTGCGGGCCTGTTCGTGGGCTCCGGCGCCGGGATCGCGGTGGCCGGCCCGGGGATCGTGCTGTCGTATCTGATCGCGGGCGCGCTGGCGATGCTGGTCATGCGGATGCTCGGCGAGATGTCGGCGGCGATACCGGCCTCCGGTGCGTTCTCGGTGCATGCGGAACGGGCGCTGGGGCGCTGGGCCGGGTTCAGTGTGGGCTGGCTGTACTGGTTCCTGCTGGTCGTGGTGCTCGCCGTGGAAGCCACCGGGGCGGCGCAGATCGCCCATGGCTGGGTGCCGGCGGTGCCGCAGTGGGGCTGGGTACTGATCTTCATGATCGTCTTCACCGTCGCCAATCTGTCCGCGGTGAAGAACTTCGGCGAGTTCGAGTTCTGGTTCGCGGCGCTGAAGGTCACCGCGATCGTGCTGTTCCTGGCGCTGAGCCTGCTGGCGGTCTTCGGCGTGCTGCCGGACACCGAGCCGGTCGGCCTGGCGAACCTCACCGGGCACGGCGGCCTGCTGCCCCACGGCTGGGGCGGGGTGATCTCCGGTGTCCTCGCGGTGGTGTTCGCGTTCGGCGGCCTGGAGGTCGTCACCATCGCCGCGGCCGAGTCGGACGACCCGGCGCGTGCGGTGGGCCGGGCGGTGCGCAGCGCGGTGTGGCGGATCCTGTTCTTCTACGTCGGTTCGATGCTGGTGATCGTGACGCTGCTGCCCTGGTCGTCGATGCAGCCGGGCAAGAGCCCGTACGTCGCGGTGCTGGACAGCATCGGGGTGCCGGGCGCCGGCCAGATCATGAACATCGTGGTGTTCGTGGCGCTGCTCTCCGCGCTGAACGCCAATCTCTACGGCTCGTCGCGGATGGTCTTCTCGCTCGCCGAGCGCGGCGAGGCGCCGCGGGCGCTGCTGAAGGTGTCCGGATGGGGGTCCCCCCGCTCGAACGAAGTTGAGAGTGGGGGAGGGGTGCCGCGCCGGGCCGTGCTGGCGTCGGTGACCTTCGGGTTCCTCTCCGTGCTGCTGAATCTGAAATGGCCGGATTCGGTCTTCCTGTACATGCTCAACGCGGTCGGCGCGGTGCTGCTGTTCGTCTGGGGGCTGGTCGCGGTCTCCCAGCTGCGGCTGCGTCCGCGTATCGAACGCGAGGCGCCCGGGAAGCTGACCCTGCGGATGTGGGCGTTCCCGTATCTGACCTGGGCGGCGCTGCTCGCCATGGGCGGCGTGCTGGTGCTGATGCTGACCGACGACACGGCCCGGCCACAGCTGCTGTGGTCGGCCGGGGCGACCGGCGCGGTGCTGCTCGTCGCGGGCGTCCGGGAACTCCGCGCGCGCCGCGCCGGGCGCTGAATCCCCCAGCGCCGTCGGTGACACCGTGTCGCATCCGACGATGAATCAGACACACACCGTCACGATCACGTCTGAATACCGAACATTCGCTGCACAACTGTTGCCCTGAGCGGACACCGGCACTCAAACTGAGCCCGCTTTGCCGAGAACCCCGGAGTTGTGCCGTCGGCAGGCCCTTCGCGACCTGCTGCCCCGGCGGGGGTCCAGGGGGCCCGGCAGCACCGTCGCACCGGTCGCGGCCCCGGGAGAACGCAGTAACGCCTTGCTCCGCTCTCACCTACTGGGACAGGTACGACATGAATCGGACACCCTCGTCCGCCGCCCCCGCGCGGGAGCAGACCGACGCGGCTCCGGGCGCGGGCCCCGAAGGCGGCTCCACGCTGTCCAACGGGCTCAAGCAGCGCCACCTCTCGATGATCGCCCTGGGCGGGGTGATCGGCGCGGGCCTGTTCGTCGGCTCGCGCGAGGGCATCGCGGCGGCCGGCCCCTCGATCGTGCTGGCCTACGCCATCTCCGGCGCCCTGGTCATGCTGATCATGCGGATGCTCGGTGAGATGGCCGCGGCCAATCCGGCCTCCGGCTCCTTCTCCGTGCACGCCGAGCGCTCCATAGGCTCCTGGGCCGGGTTCACGGTCGGCTGGATGTTCACCGCGCTGCTGTGTGTGGCGGTGGCCGCCGAGGCGATGGGCGCCGCGGACGTCATGGTCCAGTGGTTCCCGGGCTCCGAGCCCTGGATGTGGGTCCTGCTCTTCATGGTGATCTTCACCGGGACCAACCTGGCCGCGGTCAGCAACTTCGGTGAGTTCGAGTTCTGGTTCGCCGCCCTGAAGGTCGCGGCGATCGGCATCTTCCTGGTCCTGGGCGTGCTGGCCATCTTCGGCCTGCTGCCCGGCACTTCCGCGCCCGGCGCCACCCACCTCACCGGTGACGGCGGCTTCCTGCCCAAGGGCGTCGACGGCCTGATGGTCGGTCTGCTGGCCTCGGTGTTCGCCTACGGCGGTCTGGAGACGGTGACCATCGCGGCCGCCGAGTCCAAGGACCCGGTCCGCGGCGTCGCCCGCGCGGTGCGCACCGCGATGTGGCGGATCGCCCTCTTCTACGTCGGCTCGATGGCCGTCATCGTCACGGTCATCCCCTGGAGCGCCCCCTCCATCGCCAAGAGCGGTCCGTACGTGGCGGTCCTGGACTACCTGGAGATCCCGGCGGCGGGCCAGGTCATGAACGTCGTCATCCTGGTCGCCCTGCTCTCCGCGGTGAACGCCAACCTCTACGGCTCCTCGCGGATGGCGTACTCGCTCATCTCCCGCGGCCAGGGCCCGGCCTTCCTGGGCAAGGTCAGCGGCGGCGTGCCGCGCCGTGCCGTCCTGCTGTGCGCCGCCTTCGGCTTCTTCGCGGTCGTGCTGAGCTTCCTGTGGCCCGACACGCTCTTCCAGTGGCTGCTGAACATGGTCGGCGCGGCCGTCCTGGTGGTGTGGGGCTTCATCGCCGTCGCCCAGCTGCGGATGCGCCGGACGCTGGAGCGCGAGGCGCCCGAGAAGCTCGTGGTGAAGATGTGGGCCTTCCCGGTCCTGACCTGGGTGGCGCTGGCGGGCATCGTCGTCGTGCTGCTGCTGATGCTGCGCGATGAGAACCAGCGCATCCAGCTGCTGTTCACCGGCGGCTTCGGCGTGGTGCTGACGGCGATCGGCCTGATCCGGCAGCGGGCGCTGGGCCGGGGCGCGGGCCTGTCCAAGGAGTAGCGCTCCCCCACTCCCCACACGGCGGGGGGGGGGGGGGGGGGGGGGGGGGGGGGGGGGGGGGGGGGCTCGGGGGGGGGGGGGGGGGGAGAGGGAGGGGGGGGGGGGGAAAGTGGGGGGAATCTCCTTGTTTTCCGTTGTTCTTCCTTTCCCCCCGGCGTG
>NZ_JBVHZH010000040.1:0-94494 GCF_055574515.1 Streptomyces sp. NPDC029466 | reverse complement strand
CCGGACGAACTCCCACTCGGCATCCGACAGTTCATGGCGACGTATCACCCGACCATGATCCACCACCCGAGATCATTTGAAGACACTGCCTAGGGAGGCACCAGAGTCCTGCCGGACGGAGGTATCACTGTGCTCGTCCGGCTGGTGGGCGGCCGGCTCGGTCGCCGTGAGCTGTCGACCGACCCGGGCCGTGGGTCCGGGCCCTGGCTCACCGCCGGTGACACCGCTGGGGGAGTACGTCCCCTCGCACCGCGAGCCCGTGACCGGCGGTGTCCTGGCAAAGGCCCGGCCCACCGCGTCGTGCCGCTGATAGCCGCCGACGGCTAGACGGCCCCCATGGCCCCGTCCATCGTCTCGCAGCCACACCAGACGCGGGCTCATGACGGCCCGGGGTCCGCGCGCACTGCCGTATCCGGCTGGTCAACCACCCTCCGCGACTACGGGCAGCTCAGGGCTCCGACTCGACGCCAGAACCGCTGCAGACGCCGACAACCCACATTCGGCACCGGCGCACGTCATGACGGCCCGCCCGCTGCTCATCCCGTACACACCCCAGCCGTTCTCCTGACGCATGCAGTCTTGCCCAGGCCAGCGCTCTTGCCGGAATACGGGCGCAGACTCGCTTTGAGCGGCCCACGGGCTACGCCATGACGGGGGAGGGGCCCACTCCCTGCCTGCCGCCCACGCTCACGTGCCGGACCCGCAGCGTCAGCCCTTCATGGCCGCCCAGAACTCCTCGAAGGACATCTGGCGATCGCCGTTCGTGTCCAGCGAGTCGATCAGTTCCTGCGCCTGCGCTTCGCTGATCTCCGAGCCTTCCAACTCGGCCACGACCTTGCGGTATTCGTCCGCGGTGACCACGCCGTCCCCGTCGATGTCGTAGCGCTCAAAGACCTTGCGCGCCGCCGTCTCCATGATGTCTGCCATGTGCTTCACCCTTGTACGATCTTTGCTGACGAGCCCAGATTATCTGTCCGTCCGGAGCAACGCGGGCGCGGCCCAGTCTGTCTAGCTGTTGCGCGCCATGCCCGTTCCGAGGCCCACGACGACACTCCGGTCGCGAACACTTCAGTGACGGCCTGGGCGAAGCCACTGTCCGATCGAGCCCGGGCCGACACGGAGCGGCGATCTGCCGCGTAACCGGGAGCCCTACCCCGCCGACGCTTTGGCTACGGCCAGTCGATACCTAGTGCCGAATCAGGCAATGTTTGCCCTGTTGCGACGTGACGTGCCGTTCGGATGCTGGCTCGGGCGGCGAGGTGTTGCAGGCAATGCGGGTGGCAGCACGAGTACGCGCCACGCGAGATCGATAACGCTGAAGCGTGACGTCCGCTGGGTCCGCTACCGCCGGGCGGTCTCCTGCACGCTGAGCAGCAACTCGTTCTCCATTACGGCAGTCACGACCCGCACCTCCACGACGGAGCCGTCAACGATGTGGCGCTCCAGAAACCGGTACACGTCGGGCGTGATCCTGGTGACTTCCTCGATCTGGATCGACAGGCCAGGCTGGCTGCCGCCCGCACTACGCAGGGATTCTCCCAGCGTCTCAAGGCCGAGGATCGCTCCATCTGTCGTCACGAGCGCGAAGGACTCGTGGTGTGCGCCCAGGAATGCGTGGAGGCTTTCGGCCTCTCTGCCCCTCAGCCACGCAGTCAACTGGTCATGGTGTCGGGTCAACCGGCGCATGCCCGCCTGGCCCCTACCAGCAGCAGCCGGGGGCGCTCGCTTCGTTCCCTCCAGCACCGCCCACCCAGCTGCCAGGACGATAGCGCACCGCCGTAGCGAAGACGGTAGGGGTATCAGCCTCAACAAAGGCGGCTGGCTCCAACCTGCCCCGGACTGCATTCAGTCCGGGGCCTTTCGATCACGTGTAGGGCCTGAACGTGCGTAGCAGACGAAGGGCAGGGTTACCGATGGCGAGGACGTGGGCGAGGAGTCGGCTGTGGAGTGCGCTGAGACGGGCTCCGCTGCTCCTTGTGGCAGCGGCCTCTGGCCAGCCCGTCGTATCGGTCGGTGCCACTCGGAGCATCCCTGGACCGTGCCTCCGTGGGTACCACCGTTTGTGCCACGGTGTGTTCCACCGTGAGCACCACCCTACGTTCCAGGTCAGTTTGGACCTCAGGTGCATTCATGAAGCCTGGCGGTGCGATGTGCAGCGCACGAGGGGTGGCCGATGCGCGCTGTGCCGAGGTGACTCCCCTCCTCGCTCACGAAGCCAACCGCTGGTCCGCCATCTCCGGCGCACCGATCCACCTGCATGGCCCAGCGAACCGGTCGCCACCAAACTCGGCTTGGTCGCCTGCCCGGACGCTGTCTTGTGCCGCACGAACGTCGGTGCCATCACCGAAGTCGTCCCACTACGGCCGCTGAAAGACCGCGTCGCCCTCGTCGGGTGAGGCGAGAGCCTACGCCCCGGGCCTCAGCTGCTCGCCTGCAGAAAGGCCGCCGAACCAGTCATACCGAACTCGTACTGTTCACCTCGTGGGGCGACTTGCAGGACTACGAACGTCTTACGACCCATCAGGGCGCGACCTGCAACCGCTGGTCAATCTTGTCGACAAGCACGGCACAGCCATTCTCGCCGTCGTTCAACGAGCTCATTCACGAAGACCAGGCGCACGTGACCGTCTCGATGGAGCACGAAGCCAAAAGCTGTGAATGGCCCAACGTGCGGGTCGCCGACGACTTCCCACCAGGTAAGCCCCGCCAGGGCGCGGCGGATTCCAGGGGTCGTTGCAACACGTGGTTGGTTGATCAGGCCGCGAGCAGTTTCTGCAGGCGCTCGGCTGGGGTTTCCCAGTCGAGCGTTTTGCGTGGGCGGCTGTTGAGTTCGGCGGCGACGGCGGCCAGGTGCTCGGGACCGTGGGCGGTGAGGTCGGTGCCCTTGGGGAAGTACTGCCGCAGCAGGCCGTTGGTGTTTTCGTTGGAGCTGCGCTGCCAGGGGCTGGCTGGGTCGCAGAAGTAGACCGGGATGTCGGTGGCGACGGTGAAGGTGTGGTGGGCTGCCATTTCGGAGCCCTGGTCCCAGGTCAGTGACTTGGTCAGGTGCCGGGGCAGGGTCTGGACGGTGGTCTGCAGGGCTGTGCTGACGTCTTCGGCACCGCGGCCCTGGGGCTGGTGGACGAGCATGACGTAGCGGGTGGCCCGCTCGACCAGGGTGCCGATGGCGGAGGCGTTGTCCTTGCCGATGATCAGGTCGCCTTCCCAGTGACCGGGCACGGCCCGGTCGTCCGCTTCGGCCGGCCGTTCGCTGATCATGACCATGGGGTGGGAGAAGCGTGGCTGTCGGGCAGTGGCCTGGCGGTGAGGCTTGCGCCGGGTCCGACCCGTGCGCAGGGCGCTGGCCAGCTCGCGGCGCAGTTCACCGCGGCCCTGGACATAGAGAGCCTGGTAGACTGTCTCGTGGACCACGTGCATCTCCGGCTGATCGGGGAACTGTCTGCGCAGAGCGTGACAGATCTGTTCCGGGCTCCACCGCATCGTCAGGTGGGCCTGGATGAAGTCCCGCAGTTCGGTGTTCTGGCCGATCTTGCCGGGCTTGGGCCGGGCTTGGGCCGGGGTTGGCGCCGGTCGGCCCGGCGCTGGGCGGCGTGAGGGCGATAGGCCCAACGAGTGTGGTCACCGCGCAGGGGCGTGCCGTTGCGGCGGATCTCACGGCTGATCGTGGACGGGCTGCGGCCCAGCTCGGCGGCGATCGCACGGACGGACGCTTTCTCCCGCAGCCGGTCGGCTATGTGGATGCGTTCGTCTTCCCGCAGATACCTCGCCGACGAGGGGGCGGGCTCCTGCTCTGCCAGAGCAGGAGCCCGCCGTCGCTTTGGGTCGGTCCGGCCGTTTCGTCATTCGCGGCCGGTCCGTTCATGGACACCGACGCGTCGGCTTGCCTCTTTGTTGGTCAGCCCCATCTGCACGAGCCGGAAGTATTCCTCCCGCTCAGCTTGGAGCCTCACAGGCCCCTGAGCCTTGCGGACCTTACGGATCTCGAAGTCCATCGCACCCCTTGAGCTGGGGTGTTGCGACGACCACTAGAACCGAAGCGCACCTGGCGGGGCTTCATTTTTGCTAGCGCTATCGAATCTATCGCTTACCTATCTGCTTCATCGTCTGTCACTCTGAAAAACAGGGTCAAGCCAGACAGAAACCAGATTACCGGTATCGATACCCAGGACAATGCCACTGGCGATCTGGACGAAATCGGCGTCGTCGGAATCCTTCAGGTGAATGGCGACCCATCCAGATGAAGGGTCATGAGTAACCCGCAACTCTTCTCCAGGAACCTCAAGTGAGACTCCAGAGTGGAAGGAGTGAACTGATGAGATGGACACCCGTCCAGGGAAGCAGTTGGGTGCACCCAACTCGGCCACCTTACCCCGGACGTTCGGGAAATACCCCCAGGCGAACAGCACGTCTCGAGATTCGACGTCGACCTCGAGTTGCAGCGTGCCGATCAGCACGCTCGTAACCCCCTCTGAGCCAAGCCTCTCACTCAGCAAAGCTGCGCTCTGCGCGCTAAAGGAGAACCCGTACTCGGAATCATCGTAGGTGAGTACACCCTCAAGGGGAGATCCTTCTCGGATAGAAAACTTCACTTAGATGACTAACCTTTCGTGCTCTTGAAGAGGAAGTGGACAATCCTGTTCGAGTTTGCGTCGATGTTGAGTTCCCAGATCCCGTTGCTTCCGTTCATCGCTCCGGGCGTCCTCCACTCGACAACCCCGGTAGCGCCGCGGGAATCTAGCCTCGGGGTAGATCCCGCCATGATCTCCCCTATGAGCTGCCCATTGTTGCCATTCATGTAAGGACGTGCAGCCTTTCCGAAGTTACGGGCACCCACGTCTCGGGTGCCAGCGATATCCCAAGTGTGATTTTCGACTGTCTTGGTCATCGAAAGGTTCTCAACATCGATCTTCGATGCCAGATCCGCGACGCCGCAGTTGCTGTTGTGTACGAGAACCGGCGTCTGCCCCGCCAGCACATAGTACGTGTGCGTACCGGCGATGGTCAGGTCGTGAGTGCGTTGCTTCTTCTGGAAGTGTCGGACTGCGGTGATTTTGGCGATGGTGCCCTGGGGGGTGCGGAGTTGGGTACCGGGGCGCAGGTCGCCGGCGTCGATCCACTTTTTCTTGTCGAGGGACCAGAAGGGGTGGGTGTCGGTGGCGATGATGCTGGAGTCGCCGGTTGGGGTTGTGATGGTGAGGTCGGTGAAGTGCTTGTCGTCCTTGGTGACGATGGTGGCGACGACGGGGCGGGTGGAGGTCTTGCCGGTTTCGGGGTCGGTGGCTACGACCCTGTCGCCGGTTGTGACGTCTTCGATGTTCTTCTTCTCGCCGTCGGCGAGGGCTACTTCGGTGCCGGGCAGGAAGCTGTGGGCGCACGGGGAGGTGTCCCCTCGCCTGCCGCCGCCGGCTCGTATTCCTCCGCCGTCACGGCTGCCTGCGAAGGTCATCGCGCCACTGGCCATGGAGGAGAACAGGAGCTGGGCAAAACTCTCCGGGCAGTGGCCTTTCAACTCGGCGCACACTCCGAATTTGAGGTTCGTGAGCGTGACTTGTGTGCTTCCTTCCCTCGGGTCGATCTCGAACATGCCCTGGTAGAACAGCTGACGGCTGGTTGCCTCGGCATAGATGGCGTTGGTGAACTCGTCGGAGCGCTCCCATGTGGAATCGACCCAGAGTCCGGGAAGGACCGCTGCCTGCGAATGGCTGCGGTAGCCACCCCATTTCGACGGATTGATGGCCGCCAGCCCGTTCAGGAAGCGCTGCCGGTCCTGCTTCGAGCCCCAGTCCATCCATGGGCACAGGACGGGGTCGCAGCCCTTCGCGCCTGATTCGGCGGGTCTCATGAGGCCGGTGGGGTCGGAATCCGTCATCGGCGTGCTGCCGGCGTAGGTGTATCCGTTGAGGGATTCCGAATCGGCCAGGTTCAGCAATGGGTCGACGGAGAGGAAGCGTCCGGTCTCCGGGTCGTACTCGCGTGCCCCGAGGTGTGTCAGCCCTGTGTCTGTAGTGTCGTCGGTGCCGCCGACGTAGCCCTTGGAACCCGGCCAGTTGGTGGGTTTGGTGCCGCGGAGGCCGCCGAAGGGGAGGCTGCGACGCTGGGTGAGGGACTGGTCGGCCGCGTTGATGGCGAGTTGGCCGGTGCCGAGGCGGTCGGCGAGGGTGATGGTGTAGATGCCGTCGTCGGTCAGGACGGCCTGGTTGCCGCCGCCGAGGGGGATGTAGCGGGTGGCCTTGGGTTTGGTGGCGCCCTTGTCGAGGGTGAGTTCGGTGTGGTCGCCGAGGGTGAGGGTGGTGCGGTCGCCGGTGCGGGTGATCAGGCGGTTGCCGTCCGCGTCGTAGACGTAGGACGTGGTCTTGGTGTCGTTGTCGCCGGCTGGTTGGGTGACGTTGGTGAGGTGGCCCTCGGCGTCCCAGTGCAGGGATTGCTGGTCACCGTGCAGGAGTCGTGTGGTGGTGTTGCCGACGTTGTCGTAGTCGTAGCTGCTCTTGCTGGTGCCCGTGGGCCCTGTGGTGTCGATGGAGTTGAGGGTGTGCGGCTGGGGCTTGCCGGGGTCGGGGTAGTGGTAGGTGCTTTTGGTGTCCTTGGCTCGGTCGCCGGCGGGGTCGTGTTGGGTGAGGCTGGTGCGGTTGCCGGCGCTGTTGTAGGCGTACGAGTGCCAGTAGGGTGCCGGGCCGGCGATCAGGTTCCCGGCCGGACCCGCGGCGCAGGTTTTCTCGTCCTGGGTCCAGGCGTCGGTGAGGCGGCGCAGGTGGTCGTAGGTGAAGCACTGGGTGTCGGTGCCGGTGCGCGAGACGTCGGAGAGGGAGGTGACGTTGCCGGCGGGGTCGTAGCCGTAGGTGGCGGACTGGTCGACGCCGGCCACGTCCTGGCGGTCGACGCGGGCGTTGGACAGGCGCTGGGTGCCCCACTCGTAGGTGTTGGTGACCTGGGTGGGTTTGCCGCTGCCTACGATTTTGTAGGTGAGGGGCTTGCCGGTGAGCGTGTAGGTGGCGTCGGAGCGGATGTCTGTGCTGTAGACGGTGGTCATCCGCAGGGTGTCGTCTGCGTAGTTGTAGTTCCATCCCTTGCTGACAAGGTTCCCCATGGTGGAGAAGCTGCGTGCCTTGGGAAGGCCATTTCCGTAGTACGAGGTGCTGGCCTGGTAGGTGCCGGCAAGTGCGCCCTCGGAGTCGGGGATGACGGTGGCGGTGCGCTGCGGCCGGTAGAGGGTGTCGTACTGGGTGACTTTGGTCGTGTACGGCTTGCCGTTGAGGTAGCGGGTGGATTCGGCGAGCTGCCCCTTGGCGCCGGCGAGGGTGTCGTAGACCCACTTGGCGCGCAGCGGGCCGTCGGTTGTCTTGTCGTGCAGTTCGGTCTTGCGGCCGAGGCCGTCGTAGACGGTGGCCAGTACGGCGCCGTTGGCGTCTTGGCTGGAGGTCTGCCGGCTGCGGTCGTCGAACGTCGCCTTGGCTTCGCCCTTGTCGGGGTCCTGGGACCAGATCTGGTTGCCCAACTGGTCATATTGGTAGGTCCACTTGTTGCCGGCGGGGTCGGTGACGCCTTCGAGTTTGCCTGCCGGGGTGTAGGTGTAGCGGGTGGTCTCGGCCGGGGCGTCGGCGGATCGGGTGTGGTGCTGCAGGAGCTGGGTGGTCTGGCCGCGGGCGTCGGTAACCGTGGTGGTGGCGGTGGCGCCTTCTGGCGGGACGACGGTGGTCCGGTCGCCGCCGTGGAGTGTCTTGGTGACCGCCAGGACCTTGCCACCCTCGCCGTTTCCGGCGACATCCCGGCTCTCGGTTTCCCGGCCCAGGCCGTCGTATGTCTTCCAGGTCTGGGATTCGACGCTCAGGGCGTCGGCGGGCTTGAAGATCTCGCGTTCCGGCTTCTTCAGCGCGTAGTACGGGGCGAAGGTTTTCGCCGCCAGCCCGCGCTCGTCGTAGAACGTATCGCTGATCAGCCGCCCGCCGTCAGGGCCGGGCGTCTGGATCTGGCGGGGGCGCAGGTAGCCGTCGTACAGGGTGTAGGAGACCGTCTGCGACTGAGCGCTGGGGTTGAGGGTGTACTGGGCGACGGCAGCCGGCTTGCCTTCCTCGACCGTGTAGGCGAACTGGTAGGTGGGCAGGGAGCCGCGGTCGGGCAGCCATACCTTCACGGAGCGGCCCAGCGCGTCGTACTTCAGCGTGGTGCGCTTGCCGTTGGTGTCGACGGTGGCGGCGGGCTGGCCGCGCAGCGGGTCGAGTTCGGTGGTGGTGGCCTGGGCTGTGGCGGCGTCCTTGGCGTCGGCGGGGGGTGTGGTGGTGACGGTCTTGGTGGGGAAGCCGGTGGCGGGGGTGTAGGCGGTGGTGGTGGTACGGCCGTCGGTGCGGGCCGTGCGGGTGGGTGCGCTGTCACCGATGGCGGTGACGTTGGCTGTCAGGTCGGTGACTTTTTCCGGGCGTCCGTAGCTGTCGTAGGTGGTGCCGGACTCCAGGTAGGTGGCCGTGGTGCCGTCGTGCTTCTTCAGCTTGGCGACGGCGGTGGCATCGCCCTTGGTGGGCGCGGCGCCGTAGCCGCCCCCGTCGTAGGCGGTGCGGACATCGGAGATGACCTGCTTCGTACGGTCGGGGCTGCTGCCGCATTCGGTGGCCACGGTCTCGACGCGTGCGGGCAGGGTGAGGATGTTCTTGTCGGTGTTGGTGGCGTAGGTGGTGCGGGTGCACCGGTCGTCGTCCGTGGTGGAGTCATCGCCGCGGTCGCTGACCTCTTTGACACGTCCGGCAACGGTGTCGAAGGTGGAGGCGGTGGTGGTCGTGCGCCACTTCGCACCGGCACCGTCGTCGAGGGAGGTCCAGGCGCGGGTGCTGGCCGTGCCGGAGAAGTTGGCGGTGACCGTTCCCCAGTCGCGGGTCTTCTTGGCTGTCTGGTGGTGCCAGGGCCGGCTGACGGTCTTGGCCAGGACCTTCCCGCCGGGGGCTGAGAAGGTAGCCGTCTTGTAGGCGAATCCGGCCGCCGAGGCGTCGTCGGTGAGAGGCTCGCCCTCTCCAGCACTCAGCGAGACGCTGACGTCCTTGGTGCCGCCACTCGCGTTCTTGCGATCGCCGTCCATGCCGCGCAGGAAGTAGCTGTCCTCCTGCGTCCTCATGGTGTTGGCACCCGTGCCCTGGCCGCCGGTCTGGACGCGAACGTGGCCATAGCCGCGCCACTGGGACCAGGTCTTGAACTTTTCCTTCGTCAGCCCGTCATCGTCGTCGTAGTGCCAGGCCGCATCATCGCGGTAGTCGTAGCGGGTGACCTGGTCGGGTGCGCCGCCTGTGCGGTCGGTGGTCGTCACGGACTCGACGACGTACTTGTTGAACCACTCCCTGTCCATGTCGTCGCTGGAGCTGCCGCCGATGAACTGGGGGAAGCAGCGGGTGGTGTTGGACTCGGGCGTGGGCAGGTCGTTGAACGCGCAGGCGGGCTTGGAGTAGTTGACGTCGGTCTGGCCGCCGTATTCGTCGGCGATGGTCGACAGGCGGTCCTTGATGTAGGGGGCGTAGCCGTCGCCGGTTTTGTCGAGGCGGTTGGCGAGCTGGGTGTAGGCGAAGGTGGTTTTCGGCAGGGTGAGGGGTTTGGTGTCGGTGTGGCCGGTGTGCTGGATGGATTCCAGTTCCAGCTGGTAGTCGACGTCGGCCTTGCCCCAGCGGTGGTTCAACGCCCAGGAGTCGACCGGGGTGAGCGCGCCGTCCTTGAGGACCTCGGTGGTCACCCCCGTCAGGCGCTTGCGGGTCCAGAAGGTGGGGGAGAGGCGCCCCTGGTCACAGGCGGTGCCGACCTTGCAGTTCAGATCCCAGGGGGTGTCGTACCAGTAGAAGCTCTTGGCGTCGATGGTGTCGGCCGCGCAGGTGACACCGCTCTGCGGCAGACAGCGCTCGGAGTTGGCGAAGGACACCCGCGCCAGCGGCTTGCCCGCGTACAGGTCGCTGGAGGACCGGCCGTATTCGATGCGCTTGAGGTAGCCACCGCGGGTGTAGGGGGTGTCGTCGTCCTTGTTCAGGTCGCGGCCGTAGGAGTTGGTCTCCTTGTCGTAGTAGTACGAGATGGCGTTGCCGTGCGGGTCGACGACGTAGTCGAGGTTCCAGCGCCATGCCTGCCGGCACCAGGAGTCCTTGAAGGCGTCCTTGTGACAGTCCTCGCCGCTGTCGTTGCCGAAGACCGGGACTGTCCACGTCGAGTCCGTGGTGTCCTTGCCGGCGGCCCACCCGGGCAGCTTGTGGTAGCCGAAGTAGAAGCGGGTACCGGAGGGTTCGGTCAGCTCCCAGTACTCGTTGTCGTTGTCCTCGTTGTCGCGAGCCGAGGACGTCAGCCGCTTGATCCTGGTGCCGTCGTCGTTCTGGAGCTTCCACTCGTCCTTGCCGGCCGGGACCAGTTCGCCGGCCTTGCCGTTGAAGGAGATGAAGGCGTTGTCGTACCCCCAGCACAGGTCGCCGGGTTTGCTGCCGTCGGTGTGCTTCTCGCCGTCGTCGGCGCAGGGCTTGTAGCGGCGCTCGATGTAGCCGGGCCACAGTTCGAAGCCGTCACCGGCCCAGGAGCCCTGGTTGCTGCTGTTGCCGGTGCGGCCGTCGATGGAGCCGGAGGAGTACGACAGGCCCACGCTCGGCTTGAGACCGCCGGGGACCTCGGGGACGGGCATGTCGTAGGACCAGGTGAAGTCACCGGTGTTGAGGTTGGTGTTCCAGGTGGCGGAGGGGGAGAGGCTGGTGGCCTTGTAGTCGCCCTTGACGCTCTTGTCGTCACCGACCGCCGCGAGCACGGTGGGGCCTTTCGCGCGCAGTGGCACCGAGGACGCGATCAGGGTGTGCTTCTCGGTGTCGTTGCGGGTGGCCAGCGGCTTCGCGGTGCGGCACTCGGTCTTGTCCGGGGAGGTCGCCGCGCATGCGGGGAGTTCGACCAGACGCAGCCGGGAGGCGTAGCCGCCGCCGTGGGCGCCGGCGAAGGCCGCGTAGTCGACGGTCACCCGCAAGGGCGCCGGGGACACAGCGCCCTTCGTCGTGGCGGCGGTGTTCGGCTGGAGGGTGAACAGCATTCCGTCGACGCCGGCCCGACGGGTCTGCTTCCGGCCGAGGACTCGAGCGGTCACCGCGTCGGGCGTCGCTAAGCGCCCCGCAGCGGACGATGCCCTGACACCCTGGGCCGGTGCCAGTGTGAGAGGCAGATCCCCGCCCGCACCAGATGCCGACGACGCATCTCGTTGGGCAGGATGGAGGATTGCGGAGACGGCCTCGGGCCAATCATTCCTGGGGTGTGCTTGGGGAATTCGTGGTCCCTTGGCCAGCTTCCGCGGTGTAACCCGTATGCCATCGACCCCCGGAACGGGTTTTCCGGCGTCGGGGCGGCTCGATACTCCAGGCGCCGCCGCGGCTTGAGCCACCGGGAGAGCCTGCAACAGGGATCCCGCCAGCACCGCGGAGACGCCCAAAGCGACTCTGCGCTGGAGTCGAGTATGTCTGAAGAGACCACGCATGCCGTTCACTTCTGTTGCCCACCCCTCATTGCTCACCGACCGGAGCCCGTGGGCACCGTGGTGTTCCAAGCCGGAAGAAAAGTGCGTTGGTGTCGGCCGGTCCGCGCCGGCACGTCTTCACCCCGCCCCGGGCACGTTCGGTACTTCGGTGGGCAGCTCGTACCACTCACCAGCCAGGCGGCCGATCTGTTCCTCGGTGAGCGCGCCTTGGAAGGTCCATACGTCGTCGATCGAGCCAGGCCAGTAGTCCCGGAAGGCGCCGCGGCCCTTCGCCCGGCCGATCTGCAGAGACTTCAGTGCCCCGAGGGAGAGCACGTCTTCGGCCCACGGCACCACTTCGGTGCACTGTGCATCGTCGGCCCGGCCGTCGCCGTCCGCGTCCAGGCAGGCCGCCTCCCCGAGTTCACCGTTGACGTAAATACGCAGGAGCCTGGCGAAGCCGTCGTACACGATCGCGATGTGGTTCCAGTCCGCCACGCTGCTCATGGGGCGCGCGCTGCCTGCCCAGTCGTAGTCGGTATCGGCCGTGTCAGCCCGGGCGGTGACCGCCTGCCACACTCCATCACCTGTCTTCGTGGGGTTCGGCACGAACCCCATGGCAAAGCTGCTGGAATTTGTTGCCTCGGCGCTCACCAGTGACGCCGGACGGGCGGGGGCCGATGCCGCCTGTGCCCATGCGGTCACGGTGAAACTCTCACTCGTGTCGAGGGGAATCGCGCTGGAGGCATAGTTTTGGACGCCATCCAGCACCAGCCCTCCGTCTCCCAGGAACCCTGCACCGCTGACCTGCTTCGCCCCGCCTCCCAGCGCCATGGCCGGCCCCCGCGCAACGGAGTTGGCCCCCGGATCAGCTGCCTGGTCGAACTGCCACCGGCCGGTCAGGACCGGCCGGCGCTGGACGAGCTGGTGGATCTCCCCCTCGGAGACCGGGCGGTCGAAGACACGCACGTCATCGATCTGACCCGTGAGGTAGTCCGTGTATGCGCCCCGGTAGAGAGCCCGTCCGATCTGCAGGCCACCGTCGCCGTACCAGACCTGCGACGCCGCGGTGCTTCCCTGGAGGATGCCGTTGACGTACAGGCTCACGGTGTTGTCGGTCGTGTCGTGCACGGCGGCCAGGTGCGCCCACTTGCCGATGGCCGCCTTCTGCTTGGAGGCGATGCGCTGTTGGGTGACGTTGCCGTCGGTGGCGTCCTTGCTGGCCAGCCGGGCACTCCACACCCCGCCGGAGGCCTCGTACGACAGGTAGAAGGCGCTGAGGAAGCTGCCGTCCTGCGCGACGACGGTCTGGTTGCGGGTGGCGTCGGTGACCCGGGCCCAGGCGGTGACGGCATAGGACCGCTCGGTGTTGAAGTGTGCCGCGTCCACCGAGGCGTGGTCGTCCTTGCCGTCCAGCGTCAGACCGTTGCCCGCCACTCCTGCTGTGCCGGGTTCGGCACCGCTGTGGAGGACGGCCGGCAGGACCTCGCCGTGACCGGACACCTGCTGTGCCGCGGCCGGCTCGTCGAGCGGGAAGACCGCGCGGGCCGGGCGCCCGGGGCCGTGGATGCGCTCCTTGTTGTACAGCTGGGTGACCTCACCGGCGGAGACGGGCTTGTCGAAGATCTGCACTTCGTCGATGGACCCGGAGAAGAAGGAGCCGGGTGTTCCGCCGTAGGAACCGGCGCCCAGCTGGAGGCCGCGGCGGGCGTTCCAGGCGGTGGTGTACGGCGTCTGACCGGCCAGCTTGCCGTCGACGTAGAGCTGGAGCACCTTGGCGGTGCTGTCGTAGGCGCCCACCAGGTGGGTCCATGCGTTGGCGGTGACGCCGCCGGGCTGGGCGGCCATCGCGCGGGCGATGCCGGCGTCGGGGCTGTCGGCGGTGTACTGGTTGAACACCCACCGCTTGAGGTCGGCGGAGTAGTACAGCTCGAAGCCCGGCCGGTTGTTGCCCGGCTGGGTGGCAACGATCGCCGGATGGTCGGGAATCCGACTCGGGCGGACCCAGGCGGATACGGAGAAGCCGCGGGAGGTGTCGACGACGGGGATGTCGGTGGCCGCGTACCCATCGGTGCCGTTGAGGGACAGGGCGGTGCCTGCCACTCCTTCCGCACCGGGGGTGGCGCCGCCGTGGAGGTCGGCGGTCCGTGCCGGGGTGGAACCCTTCGCCTCGGTGGCGCCGCCCGGCTCGTCGAACTGCCACGTGGCGCGCTCGGGCTGGCCGGCTTTGACCCGGAACCGGTAGGTGCGGATCTCACTGTTGTTGCCGGCCGTGTCGAAGGCCTGGACGGTGACGAAGTTCAGCCCGGGCTTCTCCGGTTGGACCGAGATGTTCCGCGCGGCGCCGGCACTGGTGGTGACCGTGCTCTTGCTGGACGGGTCGCCGTTGATGCCGTACACGTAGCGGTTCACGTCACGATGGCTGTCAGCGACGGTGAAGGTGCCGTACTGGCCGACCCCGTCGTACCAGGGATCGTCCGGGTTCTCGGGGTCGGAGGGGGGATACTCCCCTGAGCTGATCGTGGGGGCCGCGGGCACTGTGGTGTCGAGGACGAAGTAGCACGCCTCGGCTGACCCGGTGAACGACCATGGGGAGTACTGGGCGCCGTCGTAGGTCCGCACTGCCCAGTTCACGGTCTTGTTTGTGGGAATCGAGGCGGGCAGAGTGACGACGAAGTCCCGGCCGGACTGCTTCGCTGTGGTCAGTCCCGGCTTCCACCGTGCGGTGGTGCCCTTGCCGTCTCCGGCGTCCCAGCTGGCCTGGAACTGGACCTGAATCCGGTCGTGATCCGGGTCGGTGACGTGGTTGGCGTGGATCTTGCCCCGGGTGCGGATCCGAGCGGGAGCGCCGGACTTCTTGCAGGTGCCGCCGTACTCCATCGTTAGCTGTGAGGGCCTCACCTGCGGCGGCGGCCGGTTGTAGGTCACCCGCAGGTAGGCCTTGTCCGAGAACCGTTTCCAGGCCAGAGCGTCGCCCTCGCTGCCGGCCTTCAACCCGAACGTCAGCGTCGGCCACTTGTTGTCCGCCGCCTCCTGTACGGCGGATCTGACACCGAACTCGGCGTCCTTGGCCGAGCAGCCCTCGTAGCCGTGGGCGAAGCTGTCCGAGGCCAGCTGCTTCTGCCAGAACCCGGACTCGTTCTGGGAGTTCCAGGTCGTTGCGGACGAGATCGGTCTGGTCCGCCACAGTTCCACCTCTTTTTCCTTGCAGGAGGCGGACCAGGTGTTGCGGACCACGAACTCGGCCGACAGCACCGACTTCCCGGCGAACGCCGATGTCGGGATCTGGTAGAAGAGCCGCTTGGTGTCCTCGGGCTGGCAGTGGTTCCAGTCGCAGTACCCCATCCCCGCGTCGTGGTCGCCGTTGAACTTCCACTGCGGGGAGGACGCCCAGTACTTCGACGCCATCGTCCATGAGGTCGCCCGCGGGGTGGACCACTGCGGGTCGATGTAGACGGGGTAGACGGTGTCCTTGCCCTTCAGGACGTCGGCGTCGGGCTTGAGGACGACCTGGTCCTGGCCCGCTGGGACGTCCACCCCCACGGGTGCGAGCTTGCCCGACTCACCGGCCGACGGTTCTTCGCCCTCACCACCGGGAGCACTCACCCGTCCGGCTGCCCGGGCTGCCTTCCCCTTGGCCGGCACGGTCTTGAGGTCCTTGCGGGCCGCGGAGGTCTTCCCGCCCGTGCTGGAGTCCCACATCAGTGGGGTCGGCGCCTCGAACACCGGGGAACCGGCACCCTTGTCGAGCGCCTCCAAACCACCCGTAGTTGTCTCTTTGACGTCCATGCCGGCGGCCGACAACTTCAGTCGAAGCTGCGCCAGCTGCGAACTGGCAGCAGCCTGCGCCGACTTGACGATCAGGAGCTGTGTGAACCCGTCGGCCTGAGCCCCCATTCTCAGGTCCACGCCGGGCAGTACGTCGGGGTACGTGGCCTGCGCCCCGTCGAGCACCGGAGCCGGCAGCGTTCCCGGCCAGGACAGCTCCAGCTCGCGCCCCGCCTTACGAAGCGTTACCAGAGGCTTGTCGCCACCACCCGAGAACGCCAGGTCTACGACTGCGGCCTTCGGCGCCACCGTCCCGTCACTGGTCCTGGCCAGGTCGGTATCGATGTCCCGCCAGCCCCCCGACGCCCGGGTCCGCACGGGACGCAGGTACTGCCGGGCCTGGAGTTTGCCCGCCGGAGTGGCCACGACATCAGCCGATTCACTGCGCAGAGAGGTGACTTCCACTTCCCGCCCGGTGCGCTTGGCCTGCTCCAGGGCGGAGTCCTCGTCGGGAGCCTGAGCGTCCGGGGCGTGTGCCGCGGCGGCTGCCGACGGGCGGGGCGCTGCCCATGCGGCCGCTTCAAGGGGCACGGGCAGCAGACCTGCCGTCAGCAGCCCACCTATCCCCGCTGAGAGCACCCGATGTAAGCGTCTTCGACGCACCGAGACCGGCATCCCGTTCCCCCACCCACAAAAATGAAGATTTCATGAAGAAGTTGTGAGCGGGAACGTATACGCACGCATGTCCACCTGGATAGCTCCATGAAACGGGCAATAGGCGAAACAACCGGCATTCCGTATTGCGGGGTTAAGTGATGCCCCTCACCATGCTGTGGGGTTGTACGGCTTCAAGCCGTCTCCGAGGTGAGAACGCGCCAACGGAGCGTCAGCGCAAGCTTGAGGGCGAGCAGGCCGATTGAGGGGCGAGCATGACGGAACCCGTCCCGGGCGGCTCGCCTCAAAATCGTCTGCTGCCGTCCGGTTACGCCGTCCCACATCACATCTCGACCCGCCATGCGAGGGGCAGCCAGCCTTGAGGGCTGCCCCTCCTGCTCTGTTTAAGGGCCTTCGGTTTCCTTGAACCCACGGGATCACGGCCCCGGGTCCTGGCCCAGACACCAGCCGCAAAGCAGCGGGTGATCACGCGCCCATCGCTGGGGCGGCTTGCTCGTCGTGTTGGCACAGCATCCGCATGCCGGGGGCGGGTGAGGGACGCCGGCCCTTCTTCGTGCCGGTGGTGAGGGTTAGCCGCGCACGTGCAGCCCGAAACCCGTGCGGCCCGCAGGTTCCAGTCCCTCCTTCAGGTGCAGCGAGGGGATCTCGTAGTCACCGAAGTTCTGCCGCCGGAACGCGATCGGCTCGGTCGACTCCAGGGTGAGCAGACGTTGCTCCCAGGACTGGGCGATGTCCGGGAAGTCCTCGCCGGTTATCCGGTCGGCGCCGTACAGCACGAAGGGCGGCAGCACCTCGATGCCCGGGTAGTAGAGGATGCCGTGATGGATCGGGAAGAGCAGATCGTCGATGGGGCCGTTGATCCCGCGAGCGGCGTAATGCGACTCCGGGCCGCCGGTGGTGACCGACAGCAGAGCCTTCTTGCCCGCGAGGGTGCCTTCACCGAAGCGCTCGCCGTATTTGGTGTCGCTGTGCTCGCCGACGCCGTACGCGAAGCGGTAGGTGAACACCCGGTCCACCCAGCCCTTGAGGATCGCGGGCATCGTGTACCACCACAGCGGGAACTGGAAGATGATCGTGTCGGCCCACAGCAGCTTCTCCTGCTCGGCGAGGACGTCGGGGGTGAGCGCCCCGGCGTCGAAGGCCCGGCCCGAGTCCAGGGCGAGCTTCAGCGGACTTGAGGCGTGGGGGCCGTAGTCCACGGCGTCCACGACCGCCTTCCAGTTCATGGCGTACAGATCGCTCACCCGTACCTCATGCCCGGCCGTCTCCAGAGTGGACACCGCGAGGTCCTTCAGCGAGCTGTTGAGCGACTTCGGCTCCGGGTGGGCGTGGACGATCAGCGTCTTCATGGGAACTCCTTCGGATCGGATGCCTTCGATCCTGGGCTCCGCGGCGCCCGGTGTTCAGGGGCGCCGCTTCCATCGGACGGGGCTTCCTGGTACTGGCAGGACCACCCTCACGGGCAACACCGAGGCCATACTGGGCATATGGACGATCTTGCGGGCTTCCTGCGGACCCGGCGTTCCCGGGTCGACCCGGCGACCGCCGGCATCCCCACCGACAGCCGCCGCCGGGTGCAAGGGCTGCGCCGCGAAGAGGTGGCGCACCTGTCCGGAGTCAGCGTCGACTACTACGTACGCCTGGAGCAGGGCCGCGCGACTCAGCCCTCCGAGCAGGTTCTCGATGCGCTCGCCCGCGTCCTCGACCTCGACGAGACCGAACGCGGGCACCTCTACCGGCTCGCCCGGCAGCGCCGCCGTCGCGCGAAGACGCCGGGTGGGCGGGTCCGGCCGGAGCTGCTGCGCGTTCTCGACCTGGTCACCGACGCACCCGCGCTGATCATGGACCACCGCCTGGACGTGCTCGCCGGGAACCGGCTCGCCGGCCTCCTCTTCGGCCGGCCGATGCCGGGCCTGAACACCGCCCGGCACATCTTCCTTGAGGAGTCCGAGCGCGGTCTTTACGCGGACTGGGAGAAATGCACCCTCGACGTGGTCGGGCACCTGCGCCTGGCTGCCGGCAAATACCCCGAGGACCCCCGCCTGGCCTCCCTCATCGGCGAGCTGGCGATGGGCAGCGAGCGGTTCCGCCGCCTCTGGGCCCGCGCGGATGTGCGCGCCCGCACACATGGACGCAAGGCGTACCGGCACCCGCTGGTCGGACTGCTGGAGCTGCACCAGGAGAACTTCGCGCTACCGGACGAGTCAGGCATGGAGTTGCTGGTGCTGTCCGCGGCCCCCGGCAGCCCCGCCGAGGACGGGCTGCGCTTGCTCGCGGGCCTGGGCACGGCCGGCGGCGACGCGCATCCCACCGTGAACGCCCAGGTCCGCGATTAACTCAACGACGCCCACCCACTGCCGACCCGGTCTTCCGGGCAGATCCAATACCTGGAGCGACGGACGTCGACGCAGAAGCAGGCCAGGGCTTTGTGGCCGCTGTCGAGGTGGTCGCCCAGCCCCAGTTGCTACGGGGCACCGCCGTTCGCTGATCGTTCGGGGGCGGCGATCCCGGCGAGTCTCGTCTGGGTCCGTTGTGCGCATCGTGCCGCCGGCCGGGGCGGCTCTGCCGTTCGACCTTGACTGCCTTGACTGTTGCATCAAGACCGGACCTGAGGTGTGGGGGCAGTGAACTTTCGCGTCGAACGGTCGGGCCGGAAGCTATGTGAAGCTCAGTGTGCAGGTGCTCGGCGGTCGCGGACGGCGGATCCCACCGTCAGGGCGGTCCCGGCGAGGATCGGCGTGATCATCGCGCTGAACAGCCAGCCGGATACTTCTGGCTCTGGCACCGAACGCCATAAGACTGAGCAGCCGATCAGGAGCGACATGCCCACACAGGCGTTGAGTGTCAACAACGCCCGGGCGGTCCAGAGGGCGGAGGCGCGTGTGCGAGGCCGGTTGAGTGACGACCTTACGAGCCCGTTGCCGAAGGGCGCAGCGCTGTCGGGAAGTTCGGCGCTTGGAGTTACCCGCAGTGTCAGCTCCGCGCAGGCGGTCAGCAGAACAGTTACGCCGATGTGTACGAATACGAGGACGAAGGCGCTACCGATGGACCGGCTCGTCCAGGCGTCCACCCCATCGGTGCCGATGTGCTGCGGTATCCGGCCCGGCAGATGCGGATAGCGGACGATGCCCCAGACGGACAGTGCGGTCAGAAGAGCGGCGTTGGGGAGGAGCCAGAGGCGTACGGGAGATGACAGGACCATGCGGCCGATTGTCCGACGAACGCGCAAGGGTGGGTACCGTTTTACCGGTGATGGCCGGCTGGAGCGTGGCGGTGGCCAGGCAGACGTCCGGGGCCCTGGTGTTTCCGTAGCCGATGCCTGCCGCTTCATGGGGGCGTCATCGTCCTCGTCCCCTGTGATGTACGCGTCAGTTGAGGGAAAGCAGCTGTGGCGTGGCGCGTTGAGTGATCCGGGCGGGTGGCCGGCGTCAGAGGCGTGGATCAATGCCATGGACATCCCGCAATGTGCAGGGATGTGACGGCGTTACGGAGTGCATCTGCCGTGGCGGCGTCGTGGCGTGCGGTGGGGAGCGTGACTGTGGCGCGTCCGTCGCATGTTTGCGCAGGTGGAGGAGTGTGCACCGGGAGCTGATTGGGCGCGCTGTCGAAGTGGCGGCGCACTCAGTCGGTTTGACGGAACGTCACATTGGCTGGGGGCTCTGCGAAGTCGCCTTAGCCAGACGTGGTCGCATCTGTGCCACCATGCGTATGGGAAGTGATCAATTCCGGTTACAGTGTTATCGGTCGAGTGCGCGGAATGAGCAGTTCCGGTGCCCTCGGGCGTCGCTTTGTCGTCACCTCGGACGGGCAAGGTAGCGGGACGTTTGTTGTCCCTGCCGCGCCTGTACGAGGTGACTGGTAGGCCCCCACGAATGAGGATGCTGATGGTTCGTACTGCGTCGTCGCCCGGAGGCTCGCAATCCGGATCCGTTGCGGCCTGGTCGGCACCCGCAGCCGTGGCGACCGCGGTTGCCGCAGCGCTCGTGCCGCCCGCGGTGACGGACGCGGTGCTCTGCTGCGGTGTGATCGCTACAGGGGGCATCGCCCTGGTGTCGGCGGTGGCGGCGCGGCGGGGCCAGGCGCTGTCCGCGCTGCGCGCCGAGGCCGCGGAACGGGAGACGCAGCTCGTCCAGCACCTGCGGCAGCAGGAAGCGGCGACGATCCGTCTCGCCGAGCAGCAGCTCCCGGTGGCCGTCAGCAGGCTCCAGGAGGGTGAGTTCGCCGAGGACGTTCTGCAGTCCCTCACCGTCGCGGACAACGGGCTCAGCCCGCAGTTCCGGGCGGCGCACGAGGCCCTGCTGCGCTCGGTGGTCGAGGCGGTGCAGGCCGAGGAGACCATGCGTGACTCCGCGCAGCGCGGAGTGGTCAACGTCGCCCGCCGGGTCCAGGCCATCGTGCACCAGCAGGCAACGGACCTGCGCGCGATGGAGGACCGGCACGGCCAGGAGCCGGAGTTCTTCGCCGACCTGCTGCGGCTCGACCACGGCACGGCACTCATCGGGCGGCTGGCGGACAGCATCGCCGTTCTCAGTGGTGCCCGGCCGGGACGGCAATGGAGCAGGCCGGTGCCGCTCTACAGCGTGCTGCGCGGCGCGATGTCCCGGATTCTGGACTACCAGCGTGTGGAATTGCACTCCGTCGCGGATGTCGCCATCGTCGGGCCGGCCGTCGAACCGCTCATCCACGCGCTGGCCGAGCTGCTGGACAACGCCACTCGCTACTCGCCGCCCAACACCCGCGTCCATCTGACCGCGGTGGAGGTGCACATGGGCATCGCCATCGAGATCGAGGACGGCGGTATCGGCCTCAGCGAGGAGGCACGCGGCCGGGCCGAACGGATGCTGACCGAGGCCCAGGCCGGTATCGACCTCAACGACCTCGGTGAGTCGCCGCGTCTGGGACTCGCGGTGGTCGGCCGCCTGGCGCGGGCCTACGGCTTCCAGGTGTCGCTGCCGCCCTCGGCCTATGGGGGAGTGCGCGCCGTACTGAGCGTGCCGAAGGCATCGATTACCACCGCGCCCGCACAGGGCAGGGCACACGGTATCGGCGCGGCCTCGGGCCCGCGTCCGGTGGCGCGCCGCTCCGGTCCGCCTGCCGCAGGCGTTCCCGACGACACACCGATCGAGCACTCCGCGCCACGGGCCGCGACGGAGGACACCGGCGCACACCACGCGGTCGAACCAGACCGCGCCACGGAGGAGCCCGCCGGGACCGAGGTGACGGCCAGCGGACTGCCGCAGCGGCGCCGGCGCTCGCCCAAGCCGGCTCGTAAGGCTCCCGCCCGGCCGGGCCCGGCGGCGACCGCGCACGAGGAACCGGCGCCCGGCGTCTGGATGGCCGAGCTGCACAGTGGTCTCTCCGGCGAACGGCCGAAGCCGGCGCCGGCTCGGAACAGCAACGACACTTCGGACAAGGGTGAGTAGCCGATGCAACAGCGTGCGGATATGGACTGGATGCTCAAGGATCTCGCGGAGAGCGTCCCCCAGACCCGTCACATCGTGGTGCTGTCGTCGGACGGCCTGTGCATGGCCCGGTACGACACGAGCGAGGACACCGCCGACCGCCTGGCCGCCATCGGTTCCGGCCTCCAGAGCCTGTCCGGTGCGGTTGCCGCCGAGTTCCCGCACAGCGACGGCCGGATGCGGATGGTCGTCATCGAGGTCAGCGGCGGCTTCATGTACCTGATGGCCGCCGGCGCCGGCGCGCATCTCGCCGTGCTCGCCGACGAAGGCGTGGACGCGGGGCTCGTCGGACAGTGCATGCGCGACCTCGTGGCCCGGATCGGCGCCCACCTCACCAGCCCGCCGCGGGTCGACGGACAGATGCGGTGACCACATCCGGCCAGGACTGGGACACGGCCGGGCCCGAGCGGCTATATGTGATCACGGGGGGCCGCTCGCAGAGCGGCGATCAGGCCGCACTCGACCTTGTCACGTTGATCGTCACGCGGGAGGAATCGCAGCTGGGCATGCAGCCCGAGCTCGCCGCCATCCTCCGGATCTGCCGGTCGCCGCTCTCCGTCGCCGAGATCTCCGCGCATCTGGCTTTACCGGCGAGCGTGGTCGGCGTACTCCTCAACGATCTCTTGGCCGATGGGCGGGTGGAGGCCCGCGCACCGGCCGCCAAACTCCCCGACATAGCACTGATTGAGGCGGTTATCGATGGTCTCCAGAAGCTCTGACGCCGTCACGGAGCCTCGGCGCGAGGACCAGCTGCCGTCGACGGCCTCCACCGCCGTCAAAATCGTCATCGTCGGTGGATTCGGCGTCGGCAAGACCACCCTCGTCCGCTCGGTGAGCGAGATCCGCCCGCTGACGACCGAGGAGACCATGACGGAGGCCGGCGCCGACGTCGACGATGTCTCCGGCATCGAGCGCAAGACGGCGACCACCGTCGCCATGGACTTCGGCCGGATCAGCCTGAACGAGGAGCTGGTGCTCTACCTGTTCGGCACGCCCGGCCAGCAGCGGTTCTGGTTCCTGTGGAACGGTCTCTTCGAAGGAGCGCTCGGCGCCGTCGTCCTGGTCGACACCCGGCGGCTCGAAGTCAGCTTCGATGTGATCGGCCGCCTGGAAGAGGCCGAAGTGCCGTTTGTGATCGCTGTCAACGCCTTCCCCGACGCGACCTCCTACCCCGCCGAGGAGTTGCGCGGCGCACTGGACCTGCCGGAGCAGGTGCCGATCGTGGTGTGCGACGCCCGCCAGCGGGCGTCGAGCCGGGACGTCCTGATCACGCTGATGCGCTACCTGCGCTCCTCCGCCCAGACCTCGGAGACTCTGTGACCGCCAACTCCCCCGAGCGTCCCGCCGATCACCACCTGGCTGCGCCGCCGGGCTGCCCGGCACACGTCCGTGCCCCCGAGGGCCTGTACCGCCTGCACGACCCCGCGGTCCAGGCCGACCTCGTGGGGGTGTACGAGAAGCTGCGCGCCGAGTACGGCCCGGTGGCTCCGGTACTCGTCCAGGGCGACCTGCCGGCCTGGCTGGTGCTCGGGCACCGCGAGAATCTGGAGATCCTGCGCACCCCGAGCGTCTTCTCCCGCGACTCACGTCACTGGCGGGACATGAGCCAGGGCCATGTCCCGGCCGACCACCCGCTGGCGCCGATCACGACCTGGCAGCCGCTGTGCGTCTTCGTCGACGGGGAGGAGCACCAACGCCTCCGCGGCGCGGTCACCGACAGCCTGGACCGCTTCGCGTCACGTGGCATCCGCCGCCATGTCACCCGCTTCACCCACCAACTGGTCGACGAGTTCGACGGATCGGGACAGGCCGACCTGGTGGGTCAGTTCGCCGCCCGGCTTCCGCTGCGTGTCATGACCCAGCTGTTCGGTATGCCGGAGGAGAACGGGCCGAGCCTGACGACCGCCGTCGAGGACGTGCTCAACGGTACGCAGACCGCGGTGGCCAGCAACGAGTACCTCACCCGGACCCTCCAGCAGCTGGTCGACCGGAAGCGTGCCCACCCCGGCCACGACTTCCCGTCCAAGCTGATCGAGCACCCCGCGGGCCTCAGCGACGACGAGATCCGCGAACATCTGCGGCTCATCCTCACCGCGGCGAACGAGACCACGGTCAACCTGATCGCGAACACGCTGCGGACGGTCCTCACCGACCCCCGGTTCCGTGCGCATCTCGCCGGCGGCCACATGACGCTGCCCGACGCACTGGAGCAGGTCATGTGGGACGAGCCGCCGATGATGACGCTGCTCGGGCGCTGGGCGACCAGCGACACACAGCTGGGTGAACAGGCCATCACCAAGGGGGACATGCTGCTGCTCGGTCTGCGGGCAGCGAACGTGGACCCCGCGATCCGTCCCGATCTGACGGCGCCGGTGCACGGCAACCGCTCCCATCTGGCGTTCAGCAGCGGTCCGCACGAGTGCCCGGGTCGGCACATCGGCCGCGCGATCGCCGACACGGCCGTCGACACCCTGCTCGCCCGCCTCCCTGACCTCCGGCTGGCCGTTCCCGAGACCGAACTGCGGTGGTCGTCGTCGCTGATGTACCGCCATCTCGTCGCGCTGCCCGTGCAGTTCACGCCGACCCGGTGACAACCGCCTGTCGGCACCTTCGTCTGTCCGGTCCTCCGGTGATGCCCCGGGAGCGGCCCGTGGTCAGCCACCCGGCTTCCGGATGGCCAACGGGGCCCGCCACTGGGGCATACGCGTGCCCGCACGCCGAACGGGCCGCCGGCCCTTGGGGAGAAGAGCGAATGGCTCCTGTCAATGTGATCCTTATCGCGGCCCTACCTGGCCAGGGCCGTGTCTTAATGTGATGCCGATGGGGGCACTGCTGCTGAGATCAGCTCAGAGAGCCCCCGTCGGTGTTGTCGCTCAGCGCACCTGGCAGGTCAGGTCCTGCGGATGCGGTGCTGTGCGCCAACGGCCCCGTACGCCGCCCCTGCCCCGAGTGTGTCGCCCGGGAGCGAGCTGACGCCTGTGCGCGGCTCGGACCACAGCCGGGCCGCGGCATCCGGCCTCCGGTGAGGTATCACCGCGCGGCCGCTCGGAACCCATCCGCCCTCACAGTGCCCGCGTACAAAAGGCCGCTCCTCGGCGTTCTGCCTTCCCGTCCGCGTGAGCCCTTCCCTCCGTGTGGAGCCCTGATGAACACCAACACGCCCGTCGCCGACACCTGGAACCCCGCCCCGGTCCCTGCCCCACCAGGTGCCGCGCTTCCCGGCCTGCTCGCCCATCGGACGGCGTGTGCGCCCGACAGCCCGGCCGTGCAGGACGGCGACCGGGTCTTCTCGTACCGGGAACTCGACGACTGGTCGCAGTCCATAGCAAGGGCACTCCGCGCCCATGGCATACGCAGCGGGGACGCCGTCGCCATCCTGGGCGCCCGCTCATGGGAGGCCACGGTCACCATGGTCGGCGTTCTGAAGGCGGGCGCGGTATGCGTCCCGGTGGACGTCCACCACCCCTCGGCACGCACCGCCGAAATGCTCACGGACGCTCGTGCGCGGCTGGTCGTGGCCCTTCCCGGGCACACCTCGGCGGTGCCCGCGGACCATGAACCGATCGCCTGGGTCGCCTTCGACGACCTGATGACGACCGACCCCGGACGCGGCCGTGACATCCCGGCAGCCGCGGACCGCCGGCCCGACGACTGCGCGTACATCCTCTTCACCTCCGGCACCACCGGACGTCCCAAGCCCGTGGTCTTCCCCCATCGCGCCGTGACCCGGCTCGCCGCCGGGGACAACCCCTGGTGCCCTGGCCCGGGCACCCGCGTCCTCCAGACGTTCGGCCTCTCCTTCGACGGCTCGCTCTTCGAGACCTGGACCTCCCTGATCAACGGGGGCTGCCTCGTGGTGGCCTCACGGGACGTGCTGCTGGACACCGGGCGGCTGCGGTCACTGATCCGCGCGGAACGCATCACCCATGCCTTCCTGACCACCAGCCTGTTCCACCACGCCGTACGCACCCACCCCGCGATCTTCAGCTCCCTGGACATGGTGTTGATGGGGGGCGAGGCCATGGACCCGGACCTGACCGCGGCCGTGTGCGCGGCCGGGCGCCCCCGCCACCTCATCAACGGATACGGCCCCACCGAGGGCGGCATCATGGTCACGGCGTACGAGGTCGACCACGTACTGCCCAGCGCTTCCTCGATCCCGATCGGGCGGCCGGTGGCCGGCAGCAGCTGCCACCTGCTGCGCGCCGACGGAACCCCGGCCGGCGTCGAGGAGGAAGGGGAGATCTACATCGGCGGGGAGGGCATCGCCCTGGAATACCTCGACCGTCCGGACGAGACCGCCCGTGCCTTCGTCACCCACCACACCCCCTCGGGAGATACGCTCCGCCTCTACCGCAGCGGCGATCTGGGGCTCCGGCGTGCGGACGGCACGCTGGAATTCCGGGGCCGGACCGATCGTCAGGTGAAGGTCCGCGGCTTCCGGATCGAACTGGACACGGTGGAAGCCCTGCTGCGCGGGCACCCCGACGTCGCCGAAGCCGCGGTGCTCGTCCAGGGCAACGACGGAATCGGCAAGGGGCTCGCCGCCTTCGTCACCCCGGCGAACTCCGCCGGCCCCCCGGACCAGGCCACACTCCACCACTACCTCTCGGGCCACCTGCCGGCTCACGCTCTCCCCGCCCCCATTTCCGTCCTGGAACGCCTCCCTCTCACCGTCAACGGAAAGACGGACCACGCGGCCCTGCGGAACGCCGCCGCCCCCACCGCGATCCGGCGCGGGGCCGCCGTCCACCACAGCGGCGATGCCGTCGCCGACATCTGGGCCGAGGTGCTCGGCAGAGAGGTGTCCGACGACACCGGCTTCTTCGCCGAGGGAGGCAATTCCCTGCTGGCGGCCCACGCGGTCACCCGCACCATCGCCGCCCTCGCGCTCGCGCCGGACCGCTTCGCGCCGCTGCTGCAGAGCCTGCTGGCCACCCCCACCCTCGCCGCCTTCCGCTCCGCGACCCGGAGTGCACCGGCCGTCCAACACGACGGCACGGAAACGGAGTTGTCGGCGCAGCCGGACTTCGAGGCCGACGCCCGCCTGGAGCCGCTCCCTCCCGTCGCCCCGGCCCCCTCACCCCAGCCCACGCGGGCCCGCCACATCCTGCTCACCGGGGCCACCGGCTTCGTCGGGGCGTTCCTCCTCGAACGCCTGCTGAGGGACACCGACGCCACCGTCCACTGCCCCGTACGCGCCGCTGACCGGCCCGGGGCGATGCGCCGCGTCGAGGAGGCGATGCAGCGCTACGGCATCCAGCTCACCGAACCCGACCGCGTCCACGCCCTGCCCGCAGATCTGGCCCGCCCCGAACTGGGTCTGCCCCCCGCCGACTTCGGCCGGCTCGCCGACACCGTCGACCTCGTTGTGCACAATGCGGCACACGTCAACTTCCTCTACCCCTACGGCCAGTTGCGCCAGGCGAATGTGGAGGCCGTCCGTACCCTCGTCCGGCTGGCGGGGCCGCGCCGTATCCCCTTCCACTATGTGTCCACGACCGCCGTGCTCGCCGGCAGCGGCGTCGGCGGCGTACGCCACGTGGACGAGACCACCCCGCTCAGCCACCCCGAACTGCTCAGCATGGGGTACCCCGAGACCAAGTGGGTGGCCGAGCGGATGCTCGGCCATGCCGCCGGCACCGGGCTGCCGGTCACCATCCACCGCCCGTACGAGATCACCGGCCACAGCCGGACCGGCGCCTGGAACACCACCAGCGCCATCTGCGCCGTCTTCGACGCCATCGTGCGGATGGGCATGGCACCCGCGGTGCCGCTCCCGCTCGACCTGGTACCCGTGGACGCCGTCACCGACGCGATCGTCGGCATCGCCACCCAGCTCCCGTACCTCGGCGGGGTCGTCCATCTGACCAACCCCCGGCCGGGGTGCCTCGCCGACATGGTCGACCGGATGCGCGCCGCCGGACACCGCATCGACGAGGTGAGCTACCAGCAGTGGACCGACGCGCTCGTCGACCACGTGCGCACCCACCCCACCTCACCCATCGCGCCCTTCGTCCCGCTCTTCCTCACTCCGGCCAACCAGGCCGACTTCAGCGTCAAGGAGATGTACTTCGACACCGTCTTCCCCGAGGTCCGGCGCACGCGCACCGACCAGCTCTGGCCGTCCTGGCACACCTCGTGCCCGCCGGTGGACAGCACGCTGCTGGACACCTACCTCAGCCGCCTCAAGCGCAGTGGCCTCCTCGGCGGCTTCTGAGCCGTCGCCGCCCGCTGCCTCAGGAGCCCTTCACCCTGTCGGCGCCGATCCCCTCTGCGTACCGGAGCACGCGCAGGGGGGCGGCGGCGGGTCTCACGGGCTTTTCGTCACGCGAGGGCCGTGCGGGCAGCGGATCCGTGAGCGATGATCCCGCCACGCCGAGTGCGAAAACGGCACGACGGGGACCGAGGAGTCCAAGGCCACGCACGGCAACTCGGCGGTCGAATGGCCCGCGACCCAGGCTTTCGCGGGCAAGGGGTTCAAGGACTCCTGCCGTGAGCTGCATCCGAGCCCTGCGAAGGAGCCGGCAACACCTGGTCTCCCGTGACCAAGCAGAACAGCGACTACGGCAACAAGCCGGAGCCACGGGGCCGCATCGACTTCATCCTGGTAACGCCTGTTAGTGAGGCGTTATCGGTGCGCTAGCGATGTCCGTGAGAGTCATGTGCGTCAACGGGTGCTGGCTGCGGGTCGTCGTCGCTCCGGTCGGAAGCTTCCTGGCCCGCCCACGCCCATCGCGCAGAGGCAGAGGGAGCGCTCGATGTCAGAGTTGCCGGACATGCCTGCTTTACGTGGGTGAAGCGGAGCCTCGACTTCCGCTGCTATCTCTCCAGGTGTCCCACTTCTCTGGGCGCCTCACTCACCAGAACTTCGAACGAATGCGACGGGGACCGTTATGCGTGAATTCAGCCGCCGGAACATATTCGGACTCGGGGTAGGAGCGGCGGCCGCGCTGTCCGTCACAGGCTGCTCGTCCTCCGGGTCGTCGGGCTCCTCCGGCAAGGTCGGCACCGAGCCCGGCCAGACGGCGCAGGCCAAGCCGATAGGCGACGGCTCGACCGCGTACACCGGAAAGCAGCCCAACCAGCCGCCCGCACCGGAGAAGCTGGAGCCGGGCCAGAAGCCTCCGCAGTTCGTCGTCTTCTCCTGGGACGGCGCGGGCGACGTGGGGGACGGCCTCTTCCCGCGGTTCCGCAAGCTCGCCAAGGACCACAACGCGGCGATGACGTTCTTCTTCTCCGGGCTGTACGCGCTGCCCGAGTCGAAGAGGCGGCTGTACCGGCCGCCGAACAACCCCGTCGGCGCCTCCGACATCGACTTCCTCACCGACGACCACATCAAGGCGACGCTGAAGAACCTGCGCGCGGCGTGGCTGGAGGGCCACGAGATAGGCACCCACTTCAACGGGCACTTCGGCGGGACCGGGCCCGGTTCGGTCGCCCATTGGAAGCCCGCGCAGTGGGAATCCGAGATCCAGCAGGCCATGGACTTCGTCACCAAGTGGCGTACCCACACCGGTTTCACCGATCTCGATCCGCTGCCCTTCGACTACTCCAAGGAACTCGTCGGCGGCCGCACCCCTCAGCTGCTCGGCCAGCCGAATCTGCTGCCCACGGCCCGCAAGCTCGGCTGGCGCTACGACTCCAGCTCACCGGGCGGGCTCCAGGTGTGGCCCGGCAAGAAGCAGGGCCTCTGGGACTTTCCGCTACAGGGGATACCGTTCCCCGGCCACAGCTTCCCGGTCCTCTCGATGGACTACAACATGGCGGCCAACCAGTCGCCGAGCAACGTCACCAAGGGTCCGCCGGCCAAGTACCCCCAGTGGCGGAAGGAGGCCACCGGCGCCTACATCGCCGGCTTCAAGCGGGCCTACGAGACCAACCGAGCCCCCCTCTTCATCGGTAACCACTTCGAGAAGTGGAACGGCGGCATCTATATGGACGCCGTCGAGGACGCGCTCAAGTACATGGCCGACGGCACGCACAAGGACGTCCGGCTGGTTTCCTTCCGCCAGCTCTGCGACTGGCTGGACGCCCAGGACCCGCGGGTCCTCGCCGGCCTGCGCGGCCTCGGGGTGGGTCAGAAGTTCACCGGACGCGGCTGACGGCACGGGGAGCGGGCGGTCGCTTCCTGGTCCCGCCCGCCAGGGCATCGCCAGCCCTCGGCTCGTGCCGCGTGCGGCACGAACCGCCCGGCCCGGAGCTCACCCCCGCTCGGCCTCGTCCTCCGGCGGGCCGCTTATCGGTGCCGTCATCGGTAGCCGGCGCACCCCCGGGAGGAAGCCGTCGAGTTCGCCCGGCTCGAAGCGGCACATGCCGACCACGTGCCAGAACTCGCCCGCGATGTCGCCCTCGTACTTGTAGCCACCGGAGGACGTGAGCGTGGCCCAGCCGCCGGGCACTCCGATCAGGGTGGCCTGCAGGGACGGCTCGCCCTGATCGGGCACGGTCCACAGCCGTACGGTGCCGTCCTCGCCGCCGGTGGCGAGCAGCGAGCCGTCGGGGCTGAAAGCGGCTGAGAGGATCCGGCCCGTGTGTCCGGTCAGTTCGCCGGTCTGCCGACCGTCGCGCGGGTCCCACAGCCGTACGGTCCGGTCGTCACCGGCGGTGGCGACCAGGGGGCGGCTCGGGTGGACGGCGGCGGTCCACAGGCGGCCGGAGTGACCGCGGAGCCGCTGTTCCGGCCGGCCGTCGACCCAGATGATCGCGTCGCCGTCCCAGGACGCGCTGACGAGCCAGGCGTCACCGGGCCCGAACGCTACCGTGTAAACCCGGTCCCGGTGCCCGTCGAGTTCGGCGGTCAGCCGGCTGTTACGGACGTCCCAGAGGCGGACGACGCGGTCGTCGCAACCGGTGGCCAGGCGCCGGCTGTCGGAGCTGAACGCGATCGACCGCACCCGGCCCCGGTGCTGGGCCAGCGTGGTGACATGGGTGCCCGTGGTGCGGTACCACAGGCGTACCGTGTCGTCGTCGTTCGCGGTGGCGAGCAGTTCGCCGTCGCCGCTGAAGGCCTCGGCCCACACATGGTCGGTCTCGGCGTCGATCTCCCGCTGGTACTCGCCCGTGGCGGCGTTCCACAGGTACACGTCGCCGTCGTTGCTGGAGGTCCCCAGGACGGACCGGCCGGCCCCGGCGGGGCTGAAGACCGCCGACACCAACCGGTCGCTGTGCCCGGTGAGTTCCCTGAGGCGGCGGCCGGTCGACGGCTCCCACAGCCGTACGAAGCCGTCGTTGCTGCTGGCGGCCAGGTACGAGCCGTCGGCGCTGAAGGCCAGGGTGCCGATCCGGCGGCCGTGGCCGCGCAGGATGCGCCGGCCCTGGCCGCTGGCGGTATCCCACAGGCGCACCATGCCGTCGTTGCCGGCCGTCACCAGCAGGGGGCCGGACCCGGCACCGCTGAGACCGCTGCGCGGCCGGAACCGGCACGTCCAGACGGAGCCGCGGTGGTCGGCGGGCTGCTGGCGCAGTGGGGTCACCGACCAGCCGGAGGCGTCGGGGCGGTCAGGATGGATTCCTGGGCCATCGGCCCCCGCCGTGGTGGGCTGCACCCGCCACAGCCGGACCGCGCCGTCACTGTCGCCCGCCGCCAGCAGGCTGCCGTCCATGTCGAACACCACCCGGTACACGGCACCGCCGCTCCGGCCGGGCTGCCCGGCCGGGGTGCCGGACACCGGGTCCCACAGCCGCACCTGTCCGTCGGTGTCGCCACTGGCCAGCAGCGCGCCGCTCGGGTGGAAGTCCAGGGTGTAGACGCGCCCGGTGTGGCCGGTGAACGTGTGGCGCAGCCGTCCCGACGCCACGTCCCACACCCGCACCGTGCCGCCCCGGCCGCTGCCGTTGTCGCCGGTGGCCAGCAGCGCGCCGTCCGGACTGAACTGCGCCCGGTTGCAGACGCCTTCGTGGCCGGGCAGATCTCTGCGCAGCCGCCCCGTGCGGGTGTCCCACAGCCGGACGCCCGCGGCCGCGTCGCCGGTGGCCAGGGTGCGCCCGTCGGGACTGAAGACCGCGGTGAAGACGGGCGCCGCATGCCCGGACAGCTCGTGCCGCCGCCTGCCGGAGGCCGCGTCCCACAGGGTGACGGTGCCCTCCGCGTCACCGGTGGCGAGCAGCGTGCCGGTGGCGTCCAGGGAGACCGGCCACACCCCGCTCGGGTGGATCTCCAGCCGGTGCAGACAGGCACCCGAGACGGCGTCCCACAGCCGCACCGTGCCGTCCGCCCCGCCGGTGGCGAGCAGGCCCTGGCGGAACTTCACGGCGTAGACCCGGCCGACGTGCCCCTGGAGGGTGCGCAGCGCGGTGCCGGTGGCGGCGTCACACACCAGGACACCGCCGTCCTCGCTGCCCACGGCGAGCAGTTCGCCGTCCGGGCTGTACGAGACCGGCTCGGGCAACCGGACCGACTGCACGCCGAAGCCGTAGGGCACACCGACCGCGGAGGGCCGGAAGCCCGCGTCGACGGGCATGCCGGGAGCGGTCGCGGCGGAGCGCAGCTCGGGGCTGCGCAGGGTGTCGTCGTCGGTGGTCGTGTCGATCAGCGCGGCCCGGTTCCAGTTGCTGCCCTCGGCCCGGATGCCGCGCAGGTCGGCGCGGATCAGCCGGGCCCGGCGCAGGTCAGCGCCGCGCAGATCGGCGCCGGTCAGATCGGCCTCGTCCATCCGCGCGCCGACCAGGCGGGCATCGCGGAGCACGGCTCCGGAGAGGTTGGCGCCGACCAGCTGGGTGTCGCTGAGGTCGGCACGGGTGAGGTCGACGCCGGAGAAGTCGCGGTGGGAGAGGTCCTCGCCTGCCAGCGCGGCACCGCGCAGGTCGGTGTGGGCGGGTACCCGCAGACGGGCGAGCACCTTGACCGCGTTGGCCCGCGCGACCTCGTCGGCCTGACCGCGCCGCCGCGTCTCCCCGTCGGCGTTCTCGTCCCCGCTGTCCAGGACCCGCTCCGCCCACTCCTGGCAGGTGCGGTGGTCGGCGAGGTCGCAGAGGAACTCGACGGTGAGCTGGCTCAACGGTCGGCGGGCCAGCAGCTCGTGCTCGCCGCGGGCGAGCCGGGACGCGGACTCGGAGGCGACCAGCCACTCCACGATGGAGCTGTGGATGAACTGGAACAGCCCCTCGTCGCTGCGCACCAGCAGACTGCCGGAGCCGATGGTGTGGGCGGCCTCCCGGGGGGACAGCTGGATGTCCGCGAGCCCTGTCAGCGTCGTCGCGACATCGGTGAGTTCGTCCAGGCTCAGGGTGCTCCGGCCGCTGGACCACAGCCGCAGCGCGAGCGTGGTGACCGCGTCCCACCGCTGGTCGAGGTTCATTCCGGGGGCGGCGCCCGGGCCGCCCTGGCCGCGCTGCTCCTCGAACTGCAGCCAGGAGGTCAGCACCTCCTCGTACAGCCCCGCCGCGCTGAGCGCGCGTCCGGCACCGGCGACAGCGCGCAGCCGGTCGTGGTCGAGGTCGGCGACGAAGCTCAGCAGCCGTGGGTTGCGGCACAGCGCCAACAGGTCGGGGATGCCTTCCAGGAGCCGTACCCGGCGGTCGGCGGACTGTGCGTCTCCGTAGCGGTTGGCCAGGTAGGTGCGGATCTGCTGCGGGGTGAACTCCTGAAGGGCGAGCACCCGGCGCTGCGGCAGCAGTCCGACCCGCTCACCGAGGGCGGTGAGCACCTGCGACTGCGACTTGAAGTGCTGGTTACGGCTGCTGACGACGACCTTGGCGTGGTCCACGACGGCGTCGAGGAGGACCTGGAGCCGGTCGGTGGCCCGCTCGTAGCTGACGCGGTTGGCCAGTTCGTCGAAGCCGTCGAAGAGCAGGACGATCCGGCCCTGCTGGAACATGTAGCGGAAGGCCCGGAGGTTGACGGAGTCGACGCCGTGGTTGGCCAGGTGAGCGGCGACCAGGCCGTCCAGGGAGTACGCCCGGTCCAGGGTGTTCAGCTCGATGAACAGCGGTACCAGATGGGGCATCTCCTCGGGGATACGGCGGGCGAGCTCCCGCAGCGCGAAGGTCTTGCCGTGCCCGAAGTCCCCCAGGAGCAGCAGGAACCGGCCGTGGTCGGCGTCGAGCAGCCGCAGCATGTCCTCGACCAGCCCGTCGCGCTCCTCGCCGCCCGGCCGTTCGATCTCCCGGTAGCGCTGCGGGAGGTAGAGGTCGGGCCGGTAGCGCTGGTCGGTGCGCAACCGCTCGGTCTGGGCAGCGACATAGTCGCGAAGGTCCAGCAGGCCCTGGAACTCGGTGAAGCTGCGGACGCGGACGCCCCGGCGGCGGGCCCGCTCGCGCAGGTCGCGGGCCGGCGCCGGCCCGTCGTGGACGAGTTCGGCGTCGGGTTCGGTGTCGGAGGCGTGGACGTGGTCGAGGAAGCCGTCGATGTCCTCGGCGGAGGGGGTGCCGTGGCAGACCCCCACCCGCTGCTGCCGGACGAAGCCGGACTCGGTCCAGGTGACCAGGAGCTGGGGCAGCCGGGCGGTGATACGACGCAGCTGGGCGCCTTCGTGGCGGGTACGGCAGACCTCGGCGACCCGGGCGACCAGCTCGTCGAGCGGGTCGCCGAGGGTCCGGGCCTCCACCCCGGGCTCATGGCCCGGCACACTCGGCTCCGCGGTGGGCGGTGCCGGCACGGCGGGTGCGCCCTCGTCGGCGCCGGCCTGCGGACGCGGCGGCCCGAACACGCGCTGGGCGCGCCGCCAGCCGGTGTCCACCTGCTCCGGTTCCGTGTCGGGCCGCTCGTGCCACCGGGTGAGGCCGTCGCGGGTGAGGCGCAGGAGTTGGTGCCGGGCGGGCCCGGCCGCGCCGTACACGGGAAGTTCCCCGGCGGTGAGAGCGAGGGATGACATGGCGGACGACACGGACGGGGCGCGGCGGTCGCTGTCGGGGCCGTGCAGCAGGAGGTGGAGCCGGGGCGCGGTGAGCCGGGCGAGGGCGGCGGTGTCACGGAGCCGGCCGGGGCCGTGCGTGGCGCCGGGGCGGTCCCCGTCCTCGTCGACCGGGTGCCGCAGCGCACCGAGGCGCAGCCAGCCCTCCTCCTCGTACGGGCGCAGGGCCTGGGCGAACCACGCCGCCTGCTCGGGGCCGAGCCATCCGTACTGGTCATCGGGCCGGTGGCTGTACGCCATCGAGGAGTTGAGGCCCGCGATGACCGTGCGCAGCTCCGGGACGGGGAAGAGGCTCCACGGCTGATCGCCGTCGAAGACGACATCGAGGCCCTGGTAGAGCTCGTGGAACAGCCGTGCGTAGTGCCGCCACTTGGGCCAGTAGGGCGGCTTGGGCTGCATCTCATCGGCTTCGCAGGTGCTGAAGTAGGCGCGGCAGGCGGCCTGGCTGACGTCCTGGCCGCCGGGCACGACGGCGAGGCGGTGCGGTTCGAGGCCGAGCAGCGAGCGCAGGCCGGTGAGGAAGCTGAGGGCCTGGTCGCACTCGCGGGGGCTCCCGGAGGCGGTCAGGTCGCCGGTGACGACGAGGAGGTCGGGCGCCGGCGCACCGGCGTCGGTGAGTTCGACCAGGTCGCCCCAGATGGCCGCCTGGAGTTCGGCCGGGTCCTGGCCGCGGCCGAAGGCGGGTCCGGCCAGGTGCAGTACGGTGACCGCCTCCCGGGCGTGGTGCGCACCGGACTCCTGTGGGTACTGCGGCGAAACCGCGGGGCGGCGGCGCCCCGCCCAGCCGGGGCGGCCGAGCGGCCGGCCGGATCCGGACACCGGCCGCGGGATGCCCGCCGGGGCGTCGGCGCCGGTCCCCGGCCCTCCGGGGTATCCGGGCCGGCTGGTGGGCCGGGCCCGCCCGTCGAGTGCCTGGCCCACCCGGGTGAGCAGCATCTCGCGGGCGGTGCCGGTGTCGGTGACGCCGACCAGGTCGACGTAGGTGATGGTGGCGAGCAGTCCCTCGACGGGGATGTCCTCGACCCGGACGGTCAGCAGTCGGCGCTCCGGTGCGTCGGGGTCGGCACGCAGCGCGGCCTGCCACTCCATGCGCCCGTAGCGGGAGCGTTCGTAGTTGCTGGAGAGGACGGCGATGACAGCGGCGGATTCACTCACGCCGCGGTCCATGAAGTCCACGAAGTTGGTGCCCGGGACGAAGTCCCAGGCCTGAAGGACCGTCCGGTAGCCCGCCTCCTCCAGGGTCCAGGCGATCCAGGCCGCCCATCGTTCGTCAGCCGGTGAATAGCTGATGAAGAAGTCCAACAGGCCGGTTTCCGGGCGGGTTTCGGGGTCTCCGAATTCCTGACGAGCCACCATGCCTGCCATCCTATGTTTCCTCGTCAAGCGGCTGCACAGCGTTTACCCTTTTGCCTGTGCGTGCCATACAACGCCTGCATCCGCTGGACTGGCTTGCCGTCGGGCTGCTCGCCTGCGGTCTGCTGTTCACGGCGACGGGCCTGCTTCCCATGGAGTCGGCCGGACAGGCGATGGTCCGGATCGGTCCCCTTCTCGCCTTCCTCGCCACGGTCATCGTGCTGGCCGAACTCACCAGCGAGGCCGAGGTTTTCGACGTCGTCGCCTCGGGCGTGGCCCGCGCCGGACGGGGCCGCTACCCACGGCTGTTCGTGCTGTGCGTGGCCTTCGCCTCGATCACCACGATCACCCTCAACCTGGACACCACGGCGGTGCTGCTGACCCCGGTGATGCTCGCGCTGGCCTCCCGGGTGAAGATCGCCGCGGTACCGCTGGCGATGACGACGGTATGGCTGGCCAACACCGCCAGTCTGCTGCTGCCGGTGTCCAACCTGACCAATCTGCTGGCCGCCAACCGTGTGGCGCTCCGCCCCACGGAGCTGGCCGCCACGATGTGGGCTCCACAACTGGCCGCCATCGCGGTGACGATGGGGTGTCTGTGGCTGTTCTTCTGGCGCCGGGGGCGGCGAGGGGCAGAGGCCTACATACCCCCGGAGCGGCACCGCCCCGGCGACCGGGTGCTCTTCCGGGTGTGCGCCGTCGCCTGTGCGGGGTTCCTGCTGGCGATGCTGCTCGCCGATGTACCGCTGTGGCTGGCCTCCGCGACGGCGGCGGTCGTGGTGGTCGTGGCCTTCGCCGTGCGCCGTCCCGCCAGCCTGCGTCCGTCACTGGTGCCGTGGCGGCTGCTCGTCATGGTGCCCGGCCTGTTCCTGGTGGTGGAGACGGTCAACGTCAACGGACTGCATGAGCTCCTGACCGCCGCGGTGGGCACGGACGGCGGGGTTCTCGGCATGTTCCGCGCCTCGGCGGTCGGCGGCGGCCTGTCGAATGTCCTCAACAACCTGCCCGTCTATCTGGCGGGCGAGTCGGCCGTCCCCCTCGGGAACCACCAGCAGCTGCTCGCCCTGCTCATCGGTACCAACGTCGGCCCGGTGGTGACACCGTGGGCGTCGCTGGCCACCCTGCTGTGGTTCGAGCGCTGCCATGCCCAGGGCGTACGGGTGCCGCTGCGCAGCTTCATGGCAACGGGCGCGGTGCTCGCGGTGGGCGCGGTGCTGGCGTCCACGGCGGCGCTCGTGGCAACGAAATGAGAGGGCACACACGCCCCCCCGGTACGCCGGGCAGGCGCCCCGCCGCGCCCGCGCGCCGCGCGGCCCGTACCGGACTTCGCGAGCCGGGCGGGACTTCGCGGGACAGCCCTGCGGGACGGGCCTCAGCTCCGGCCGACGAGGCCGAGCAGATAGGGCATGTCCTCCGGGCGGCCGGCGACAAAGCTGCGGTCGCTGTCGGGCCCGGCGAGGGTGCCCCGGAACGTGCTGCCGTCCAGGGCCCGGATCTCCAGCCCCGCCTCCGCCGCGAGCAGCGCCCCGGCGGGGAAGTCGATGAGCTCGGCCCGGTAGCCGACGAACCCGTCGATGTCGCCTCGGGCGAGCATCGACCAGGTCAGCAGCGGTGCCCAGAGCTGCAGCAGCCGCCGGGAGCCCGTCTCCACGGCCGACTTGAGGGCCCGTGCGGCCGGATCGTCGCGGGCGACAGCGTGCCCCTGGGTCCAGGCGAGCAACGGCCCGGAGGCCGCGAGCGGGCCGCTGGGCCCCGTCATCCGCCCCAGCGGTCCGTAGGCCCCACAGCCGGTCAGGGCCGACCAGGTCCGGTCGGTGACCGGCTCGTGGACGACGCCGACCACCGGTGTGTCGTCCACACACAGCGCCACACCGACCACATAGGCGGGCAGCCCGATGACGACGTTGTTGCTCCCGTCGAGCGGGTCGACCAGCCAGGTTCTGCGCGGGCCCGGCCCCGCCCCGGCGTCGCCTCCCAGCGCTCCCGCCTCCTCGGCGAGAATCAGGTCGTGCGGAAAGCGCTCGCGGATGCGCTGCACGACGAGCCGCTCGGCCAGTAGGTCGAGTTCGGTGACCACGTCGCCACGGTCGTCCTTCGGCCGGACGCCGTACTCACCCTGGAAGCGCGAGCGCACCAGCGCGCCGGCCTCCCGTGCGATGGCCACGGCCAAGTGCCGCTCGGCCGCGAACTGCGACAGGGCAAACGTCTCCGGTGCGGACGGCCCTGCCGGAGGCGGCCCCGGCGGGTGTCCCGAGCCGGCCGGGTCATTCCGGGTGGTGCCCATGCATCCTCCTGAGGGCGGACCGCGCGGTCCGGGCGGTCCGAACGCCGTCGCATGTCTGTCGTACCACCCGGTGCCCGGTTCCGTGCACCGGTCCGAGGGACAGGTCGGTGTGCTGCGGGACCGAGCGGCCCAGCACCAGGGTGGCCGCGGCGCTGCCGCTCGGGACGACAGTGCTGTGGAACTCCCCGGCCGGCAGCCGGTAAACCTCCCCGCAGACGCTGGTCTGCTCGGGGCCGGGCTCGCAGCGGACCAGGCGTGAAGTCGGCTGGATCTCGTCCACTCCCGAGGGGCTGCTGTGCACCTCGAAGACCCTGTGCGTGGGCTGCGCATGCTCCGTACGCACCCGGATACGCAGATTCCCGACCTCGCCGTAGAGCACGAAGCTGGTCAGTTCCCAGCTGTGGCAGTGCAGGGGAGAGGTGGTGAGGGGCACCGGGCCGGCGGCGTCGGGCTCGAAGAGGTGCACACAGACGCCCTGGTCACCGTCGCGCAGCACCGGCAGACAGAAGAAGCCCAGCGGATGGCGGACGGCGTGCAGCTCACGCCGTCCGGCGGCAACCTCTTCGAGCGCGGTGGACGCCGCGCCGAAGAGCAGCTGGGCCCCTCCGTCCCGTCCCATGGCCCGTTCGAGAGTGCCGTAGTCCATGGGGAGTTGCCCGGGGTGTCGGCTTGGCGGGCTCACCTGACCTCCCGAAGGGTGCTGCGGTCTGCGGGCCGGGCGGGACTCTGCGGACACGCCCTGGGCCGCGCACACGAGTGGCCGGTCGCATCGGGCTCTGCGGCACGGCGCCGGGCTGTGCCTGCGGCCCCGGTGTGGGTCGGCACAACGGCCCTCCTCTCCACGGTCGGCCGGGAAACAGGAGCCCAGGGGCGCCCGGTGGTGCCGGGCGCGCCCAGGCGTGGCAAGACATCAACTCCGATACGGGTTCTCCGCGTGCAGCGCCTTGTCGATGATCTCACTGACGTCTCTGTCGGTGACGGTGGAGGACAGCGCGAGGTCCAGGCTCTCGAAGAGCTGGCGTGCCTCGTCGACCGTGGGCTCGTCGCTGAGCGGCACCGCCTGGTGCAGGCTGAGGGCGAGGGCCTGCTCCCGGGCCTGGTGCAGCTCGGTGAGGTAGTAGTCGTAGAGCGGACGCCCCCGGTCCACCACGAGGTTGACCCGGCGCAGGTCGTCCTGCGTGATGATCAGGCACGAGTCGGTCAGGTCGAACCGGAGGGTGGGCACGACGGACGACAGATGCACGTCGATCTCCAGGACGTCCAGCCGCTGCTTGTACCAGCAGGCCGCCAGGACGGTGGCGTACGCCTCCTTGCGGGTGCGCTCGGCGCTCCAGGTCTGCCGCTGCGCCGTGTCCGCCTGACCGCCGTGGAAGGTCCGCCGGAAGCGGGCGTACGCCTCACACGCCTGTAGGTCCGCCGGGTTGACGATGTCGATCTTCATCGTGAGGGAGCGGCGCTGCTCCTGCGCCTTCCGGACGCACTCGGGGAGTGTGACCGCGCGCAGATAGGTGCCCGTGCCGCCCTTGAACACCCAGCGGTCGGTGTTCTGACGGGCCTCGTCCAAGGCGCGCCGGACCTCGGTTCCGGACAGTGAGCGCACCATGGCGAGGTCTTCCAGCGCCTGCTGTGTCCCGGCCGTTGCCTCCTTGATGTCGGCGACCCGGCGCCGCCGTTCGGTGAGCGAACCGAAGACCAGCGCGGCCAGCACCAGCAGCGTGGCACCGGCGGTGACGTTGTCCGAAACGGCGTCGCTGAAGATGTCCATCAGGCCGACGACCATGGCGCCGGCAATGGCGACGACCCCGTCGAGGTGTCTGAAGGTCCACGAGACCGCGGCCTCGATCCGATTCCCTGTCGATGGTCCTGGCACGTGTCCTGTAGGTGCGTCTCTGCGCGCCACTCGGTCCAACTCCTCCCCCGGGTACCGCAATCGTAGGAGCTGAACCGCGTGGTCCGCCAGCAATTACGATCATCGATGGGTGCCATCTGCGCCACAGCTGCCGCACAGCGATACGTTCCCGATACCGGGCGTGCCACTCACCTCCGGAACCCGATACCTGACAACACACCACGTCGTCATCGCGCCTCGGTTCGCGACGGATCACTCGACCTTGGGCAGTTGGTGCCACCAGTGGCCGCATCCGTCGCAGCAGAAGCGATCACGGCGGCGTCGGTCGGCGATCGAGAGCACTGCGATCAGCAGCCGGAATGCCTTGCGGCGTTCGTCGGGAGGCGCGAGACCGACGATCTTTCCCAGTTGCTCGTCGATCCGGCCTCGCGAGATCAGCACCGCGGGCGTATGCGTCGGACGCAGCCTCCGAGCAGCACCGCCAGCTCGGCCGTGCCCTCAGCGTCGTCGGCCCAGCGGGCGGGCTGCGGTGGGTGAACCTGGCCCAGGAGCGGGCGGCACCCGTCAGGTCGTGCTCAGGCGTGTTCGCACAATTCGCATGGACGGCGGAAGAGCCTCGGATCCCACGAACACGGTTTCCTCGGAGAGCCGAATGGTGCGCAGGGAGCTGACCTTCTTGAGGCTGCTCACATCGAAACTGGTCAGCGGGCTTTCGAAGGTGATGGTGTGGAGATTCGGGAAGTACGCCAGCCACTCCCAGGTGGTGCCCGAGTCGGCCTCCACCCACAGATGAGTGAGGCGAGAGCCGTCGCAGGCAGTTTGGAACTCCCGAGGTGTGATCGTGCCTGTCATGCGGATGCGGCAACGGCCACCGAATCGTCGGAGCGCATGCAATTCCTGTGCATTCGAGACGCAGAAGTAGAGATCTTCCTCTCCGAGGTGGGCAATGACTTCCTCAGCGAATCGATCGCACTCGAAACGGCTCCAGACCCTGGCCAGTTCCGAACGGACACGGAGGTCCGAGAGGTCGCGGTATTGCGCCAGTACGGAGATTGCGGCGTCGGTGGCAAGGCGTGTCGCGGACAGTACCGTGAAGTACGCTTCGTCGGCGGAGAGTCCCTGCGGCCCGGGAAGCAGGTCCAGAACGACTGGGCCCACATCGGCCAGAGCGCGCGCCTGATCTGCCGATCGAGGAGGAATCAGTGCCGCGGCCCGCTGTTCCACCTTCATCCGCACCTCCGGGTTCAGCTCTGTCGCATGTTCCAAACAGGCCGCTGCCAGTAGATGGAGACGCCTGCTGTCCTTCTCCGATGCGTCACCTCGTTCTATGAGACCGGTCAGCAGCCGGGTTCGCTCCATGGTCCGAGCGTGGGCAACGGACATCCGGATGACGTCTTCCCATTGATCGAGATGCGCGTGCGCGATGAGGAAATCGAAGTCAAGACCTTCCACCGCGGCCTTGGCGCCCAGGTAGTCCTGAAAAGTGCGGTGAATGAAATCCATCGAACCTGCACTGGGTTCGCGCAGGAGACCACTTCGGATCAGCAGGTGGTGATAGATCTCCTCAGCAGTCCCCTGTTCGGCGATCTTCGGCATCGCGGGTAGTGCGTGCTCCAGCAGCTCGACGGCGTCGGCCCGGTCCATCTCGGAACGACCGTTGCGGATCATCCAGTAGGCCAGCTTCTGGATCAACTGGATGTGATGTTCCTCGCCGATGCGGATGGTGCCCGGCTTGTAGATTCCTCGCTCACGGTCACGCCGGGACAACAGCATGGAGAGAGCGGCGTCGTAGACCTCCTTCCGGCCGTCCGGGAGGTAGCCACGGCGGTCCTGGTGAAGGGCGCAGATAAGCGCGCACATCAGGGGGTTGGTGGCGAGCCGGCCCAGGTCCGGCTTGGTCCGCACAGACCGCAGGAGATCTGTGGCATAGCGGTCACCGATGCCCGCGGCTTTGTGCCACCGCTTGATGAACTCGGCGACGTTCTCCCGGCTCATCGGAGCAAGGTCGAGTTCTGCGAAGTCGTCACCGACCAACCAGTCCTGGCGTACGGCCGAAGGCCGAGAGGTCACCAGCCACCGGTTGCGCGGGTAGGAACTGACCAGCTCCTGTAACCAACGACGAGCCTCTTGGCGTTCGCTTTCCGGAATTTCATCGATCCCGTCGACCAGGAGCAACCCACGCCCGGACCGCAACACCCTGTCGAACCACCCCGTGGGCTGGAGGTTGGCGATGGGACAGTCCACGGCGGCCAGGAATCCGTCGGGCGTGGGAAGTTTGGCGCCGCCTCGGGTCAGCGTGCGCAATGGCAGGACAAAGGGCACCAGGCCGTAGAGATACAAGAGACGTTCGTCTAGAGCCTTCCGCGCCGTGGATACCGCCAGCCACTGGACGAGCGTCGTCTTCCCTGACCCCGCCACGCCCCGGAGCAACACTCGATCACGGCCGGCCAAGATGTGATCGGCGGGGAGGAGGGTGGGGAGTTCGCGCGTTCCGCCGCCCGCTGCGTCCAAGCTCAGATAGGCGGCGTCGAGCGGCCAATTCTCCGGCGCCTCGGACAGATCGAGCCCAAAGATGGTCAATTTGCCGTGCTTGGAGGCGATGTATTCGGCGTACCGCTCCTCGAAAGGCCCGTCGGCCGGCGACGGAGTGCGGGCGATCAAGGAGTCGATCTTGAGAGACAACTCTTCGATCCGACGGCTGTGTTCGATCAGCGTACGGGCCACAAAAGTTGATCTCTGGGTGAAGAACTGCAGGATGTGCAGGCACGCGGTATCGAGCACGCTCGCATGAAGTGTCACCGCGTCGCTGGACAGACCGAGGGTGGCCGAGGGGCTCTGCGACCGCAAATGCCGGGAGAGCGCCAGGTGCCCGAGCTGTACGGCCTGCACGTCGTCCATGTCGATGTAGCCGAGCGATCTCAGCGAGTCCGCTACGGCATGGGCCACAGCACGCTGTTCGTACGGGGGCAGACGTTCCTCGACGCCGGTGGACTGCGCTGCGCGATTCACCAGTTCCTCGGCGATCTTGTGCAGATCTTCGTCCGACAGGGCTCGCTTCTCGCCCTTGAACGAAACGAGCTTCGAGACGCGCAGCGGCTTGTCGACCAAACCGGCGCCGGGGCCGTCAGCCACGAACAGTCTCTTGACCAGCGGCGCTACAACACTTGAGGCGAGGCGAGCGCCAATGGCGGCAGCTTCCATTTTGCTCCCCGGTTGGTGTGTGGACGGCAGCCAACCGTCGGCCCGGCAGCAGCTTAGGAGACGGAGTGATGGGTTGCCCGGGAAACAGCCCAAGTGCGGTGGCCGGCCGCCCATCGCTGCCAAGAAGCTGGCCCGGCCGGTCAGGGCGAGCATGGGCCTCCAGGCCGGCAGGGACGGCCGCCGGCGCCGCCCGCTCGGCAGTCGTTCGGACACGCGCGTGCTGCGGTCCTCTCGTAGAGCAATGTGCTGCCGGGAGCGTGGGCCCGGTCCGGCTGCTGCCACTCGGCGCACGTTGGGAGCCGAGCGCCCCACGACGCACGAAGAGGCGCCGGGTCGACACATAGGTTCAGAGCGGCCCTGGGCCACCGTAGGCCCTGCTTCGGAGTTGGGCCCACGGCGAGGCATCAGGCGGTCAGAGGTCGAGTTCACTGAGGCCGGGGTGGTCGTCGGGGCGGCGCCCGAGCGGCCAGTGGTACTTGCGCTCCGACTCCTTGATGGGGAGGTCGTTGATGCAGGCGTAGCGCCGACGCATCAGGCCGTTGTCGTCGAACTCCCAGTTTTCGTTGCCGTAGGAGCGGAACCAGTTCCTGGAGTCGTCATGCCATTCGTAGGCGAAGCGCACGGCGATGCGGTTGCGGTCGAAGGCCCAGAGCTCCTTGATGAGCCGGTAGTCCAGCTCCCGGTCCCACTTGCGAGTGAGGAAGGCGATGATCTCGTCGCGGCCGGTGGCGAACTCCGCGCGGTTCCTCCAGCGGGAGTCCACGGTGTAAGCCAGGGCGACCTTCTCCGGGTTGCGGGAGTTCCAGCCGTCTTCCGCCAGACGGACCTTCTCGATGGCGGTTTCCCGGGTGAAAGGCGGGAGCGGGGGGCGCGGTTCGTCGGTCATGTCGTCTCCTTGAGTGTGTGCCGTATCGCCGTAGGCGGGTGCGTGCGCCGGTGGAGTGGGCAGTGATGTGATGGAGAACGATGGTTCTCTCTGTATTTCGACGATACGAGAACGGTCGTTCTCATGCAAGTGTCACGACAGACTTGAACAAGAGATGTCGGGGGGACCGCCGAGGTGGAGCGAATCGTGCTCATCCCCACGGCCTGTATGCCCTGGCCGTGGAAGAGCTCTGCTGCGGCGTCGAGGGCTCGCTGCTCGACTGTCTCGCCGTTCCACCTCGATCACGAAATCATCGTTCTCTCGCATGCCTCGCCCGATGCCGGGGCGGGCACTCCGGCTGGCCGGGGGCATGAGGCGCGGTCCCTGCGTGCACACGTCTCCCTGTCGACCGGGTCACCGCCGTATTCGACCGCGCTGCGCCTAACTGGCGGCGTAGGCCGGGGTGAACTCGACCGGTAGCACCGTCAGTCCCCCTGCGGATCCACATCGAGGGCCGCCATGCCAGCGCCTGAGCGTCCACCGCGAGGACGACGTCGGGAATCCGGTCCAGGGGGCCGTGGGCTGATGGCGGCTGCGATCAGCGAGATCAGGTCCTGGATGGCCTCGTCGTTGGTGAGCCCGGCTGGATGGGCCGGCATGCAGGAGACGACGTCCGGGCCGGGCTCGGGCGCTAGTGCTCCACCAGCCGCTGGAGCCTGCCTTGCACCCGCAGGTAGGCGGCCACTGGGTCGCCTACCTCTCCTGCGTCGAGCGGGATGACAAGGTCCTCGGTCAGGCCCGAGGCCGCTCGTGTGCTCAGGCGGGGGCGATGATGTCCGTGCGCGCGGTGCGCAGCAGGATGCGTGCGGCGTCTTTGGCCTGGCGGGCGGGCTCCGGTGATTCGAAAATGGCCGCGGTCGTCATCGCGCCCTCGGCGAGGAGGACGAGGTGGTCGGCGAGCCAGCTGGGTGCCTCCGCGGCGGCTACGAGGTCGGCGATGTACTGCCGGAATGCTTTCTTGTGGGCCTTCACGATATCCGCGACGGTTTGGGAGGACGCTCCCAGTTCTCCGAAGGAGTTGATGAAGCCGCAGCCGCGGAAGTCCGGCTCGCTGAACCAGCGGTACAGCCAGTCGAAGACCGCCAAGATCCGCTGCGTGGGGGAGTCGTAGGCATCCGCGTATCGGGTCAGATCGCGTAGCCATCTCGCGTCCCGCCGCCGCAAGTATGCCTCGACCAGGGAATTCTTCGAGGGGAAGATCTGGTACAGGCGCTTCAGGGGGACAGCGGAGGCGGAGCGGATCGCGTCCATCCCCACGGCCTGGATGCCTCGGCCGTAGAACAGCTCTTCGGCTGCGTCGAGGACTTTCTGCTCGGCCGCTTCGCGTTCCATCGCCCTCACCTCATCTCGGGAATCATCGTTCTCCTACCGTACCGCGGGTGGGCCGGGGGGTGTTCTCGCGCGTCGGGCCGCGGCGCCGCCGTGTTTGTGTGTCCCTGTGGGATCGGGGGCGAGCGGCTGGCGTCCGCTGTCCGCTCGGCGGCGGATCGGAGTCACTCGCGACCCGTTGGCGCCGGCCGGGCGGTGTGCAGTCCGAGGGGGCCGTGAGCCGCGGTCCGCTCCGAGCCGTAGACCTTGTCGAGCGTCCGGATCGGGGGGGGGACCGGGACGCCGCCTGTCTTGAGTGCGGCGCACCAGCCCTCGACGGTGTCCCGGCACAGGGTGGCTTCCAGCGCGGCGTTGAGCTCCGCACGGTGGGCAACGCGATCCCGGTTGGTGGCGAACAGGGGGTCGCTGCCCAGGTCGGGCCGGTTGAGCACGGCACAGAGCCGCTGCCACAGATCATCGTTGCCGACGGCGATCACGGAGTAGCCATCGGCGGTCCCCGTGAGCAGCCGGTCTCCCCGGTCGAGCAGCAACTCCCAGTGGGCGGCGGCCAGTTCGGCGGCAGGACGGATAGGTGGCTCGTCGAGGGCGCGTAGTCGGCGGGGAGAGGTGTCGGCTACCAGGCGGTGCGCCGACTCCTGTCGCATGCACCTATGCGCAGGGGGCGAGGACGGCCCCTCTTCGGATCCCGAGCGCAGGGGGCTGCGGCACGACTGGCAAGGCTTGGTCAGAGTCAGGGTTTGGTGGCATGTCCGGGGATCGGCGATGCCGTTGACCGGATGTGCTGTCTATATCCGGGCCCACCCGAGGTGGACCGGCTCCGTACGAGGCGCGGGCACGACGGCGAGCCCGGGGTCCTGCCTCAGGCGCGCGCGGATGAGGCGATGGGGGGCGGTCAGGCGGGGGCGTAGCCGCGGGCGTGGACGAGTTGCCGGGTCAGCTGGGTGAAGGCGCGGGCGGCGGCGCTTTGGTAGGCGCCTTCGCGTCTGAGCAGCGTGACGGTCCGGGTGGGCAGGTGGGGTTCGAGGGGCACGGGGGAGAGGTGGGGGTGGTCGTGGGTGATGGCATCGGGCAGGACGGTGGCCAGCGGGGTGCGCCGGACGATTTCTGTGAGGGCCTGGATGGAGTTGGCCTCTACTACGATGCGCGGCTGCACCTGGTGGGCGTTGAAGTAGGCGTCGATGTGGCCGCGGGTCGCGAAGTCGGCGCTGAGCAGCGCCAGGTGACGTGCTGTGAGGTCTTGGACGGGTAGCGGCTTCTCACGGCCGGTCCCGGGCCGGTGGGCGCCGATGACAAGGCTCAGGGTTTCGGTGAACAGGGCGCTAGCGGTGATGCCCGGCAGGTGGGAGCCGTGGAAGGCGATGCCGAGGTCGAGTTCGCCGGTCAGCAGACCGGCTTCGATACGGTCCTGCGTCATCTCCTTGACGTCCAGGGTGATGCCGGGGTGGTGGGAGTGGAGTTCGGCGGTGAGGGGGCCGATGAGGTAGGCGGTGAAGGTCGGGGTGATCGCGAGGCGCAGGTGGCCGCGGGAGAGGTCGGCCACGTCCACGACGGCGCGTTCGGCTGCCGCCAAATCCCGCAGGGCACGGCCGGCGTAGCGGACGTAGACCTCACCGGCGTCGGTGAGCCGCACGGTCCGCCCCGTGCGGTCCAGCAACTGCGCGCCCACCGTGCGCTCCAGCTGCTTGATCTGCTGGGACAGGGTGGGCTGGGAGATGCGCAGGTCTTCGGCGGCACGGGTGAAGTTGTGGTGCTCGGCGACGGCGAGCAGATAGCGCAGGTGACGCAGTTCCAGAGCCATACCCGCAACTATAGATGCGATCGATCATAGTCATGGCTACTTCGTCTTGGACGCTATAGGTGCAGGTGGCGCATGGTGGATCTCGTCAGCCCCACGGGGGCGGCAGCCACCGAAAGGAGCGACCGTGCAAAATTTCACCGAGGGCGTCACGCGTTTCCAGCGGGATGTCTACCCGGCCAAGGCGGAGCTTTTCGCCCATTTGGCCGCGGTCCACCGGCCGAAGACGCTGTTCATCAGCTGCTCCGATGCTCGTGTGGTGCCCGAGCTGTTCACCCAGAGCGAGCCGGGTGAGCTGTTCGTCATCCGCACCGCGGGCAACCTCGTCCCCGCCTACACGCCTGGCCCGGACGGCGTCGCCGCCGGCATCGAGTACGCCGTCGCTGTCCTGAACGTCACCGACATCGTGGTGTGCGGGCACTCCGCCTGCGGGGCGATGACCGCCCTCGCCGAGAACCACGACCTGAGCAGCGTGCCCGCGGTCGCCGACTGGCTGCGCCACGTGGACGCCGCCCGTCCCCACACCACCACAACCGGCGGGACGAACGTGGGGGCCCTGGTGCGCCAGAACGTGCTCGCCCAGCTGACGAACCTGGTCAGCCACCCGTCGGTGGCCCGCGCCCTGGCCGACGAGACGGTCACCCTGCACGGCTGGGTCTACGACATCCCGACCGGCATCGTCGAGGAACTCGACGCCACCGGCCGCTCGGCCCCCCTCGCTGCCTGACCCCAGCCCCCGAACCTGCTCCCTGCCGCCCGCCGGCGCCCGGGATCACCACCAAAACCGCCGTTCCCCGCTGTGCTTGGCGAACGGCGCTCTCAGGAAAGGAAGCCCTTCTCATGGTGCATGCTCAGTTCGACCCCGCTGCCCGTCAGGCCCTGGCCGCCGCAGCTGTTGAGGCCAAGGTGCGCCAGGACCTGTCCTGGCAGCAGATCGCCGACGTGGCCGGTCTGTCGGTCGCCTTCACCACCGCCGCCGTGCTCGGCCAGCACCCCCTGCCCCAGGCAGCGGCCGAGGCCGTCGCCGGGTTGCTGGGCCTGGACGAGGACGCGGCGCTGCTGCTGCAGACGATCCCGACCCGCGGCTCCCTCCCCGGCGGTATCCCCACCGACCCGACCGTCTACCGCTTCTACGAGATCCTTCAGGTCTACGGCACCACCCTCAAGGCTCTGGTCCATGAACAGTTCGGTGACGGCATCATCAGCGCGATCAACTTCAAGCTCGACGTGAAGAAGGTCGCCGACCCCGAGGGCGGGGACCGCGCCGTCATCACCCTCGACGGCAAGTACCTGCCCACCAAGCCCTTCTGATCCGGCTGGCATCGGCAAGGACCGGGGCGGGCCCGTGACGACGACACCGGCCCGCCCCGCCTCGCTCCGATCGACCGTTCGGTCTTCCAGCGATGCCGACCGAGGCGTTCGCCGGACTCGACTTGCCGGGCCGCGCGATGCGCGCGACGAGCCCCGGCTCGCGCAGCCAGGCCAGGTGTTCGGCGGAGAAGTACGCCTTGTCCGCGCGGAGTTTGACGGGTCGGCGCCGCCGTGGTCCCCGGCGGGACCGGACAGCGGGTATGCCGCGGATGAGCGGCTTGCGGGCGAGGCTGTCGTGCGTGTTCGCGCCGGACACGGCGACGGCGAGCGGGATTCTCTGGGCATCGGACAGCACGTGCGGCTTGCTGCCCTTCTTGCTTGCCGCGATCGACCGGGTTCGGCCCGGTCAGCGATCCCCCCTTTTGGCGCGAACGGAGGCCGCGTCGACGCTCGCCGAGGTCCAGTCCACCTGGCCCCGGGCCCCGAGTTCGTCCAGCACCGCCCGGTGCAGCTGACGCCACAGGCCGGCCTCGGTCCATACCGTGAAGCGGCGATGCGCGGTGGCGGTGCGACGTGCCGAACGTCGGTGGCAGATGCCGCCAGGCACAGCCGCTGGTCAGCGCGTACACCACTGCCGTGAACACGGCCCGCTCGTCACACGGAGCGTGTCCCACCACCTTGCGGACGAGCAGCGAACGACGGCAGCAACGGGGCGGCCGGCTCCCAGAGTTCATCAGGAACCAGACGCTTCGATAGATCAGCACCTACGACCGGCGTCCTGCCGCACGAGCATCACGTCACGTGAGACAACCTCTAAGCCTTGCTTGGTGCGGCCGACCTGGCGGCCTGCTCGATCTTCGCGCAGTAGGCTGCACGGGCTTCCTCGTCGATCCGCTTCTCGTGTTCGGCGCGCAACCCGGTCCGGCCGTCGAGGCCCTCGCGCAGGATATCGGCGTGCCCGGCATGCCGGATGGACTCGCCGAGGACATGGACCATGACGGCGAACAGGTTCGTGTCGGCATCAGGCTCCGGCCACCACGGCACATGGCCGGGGGCGTCGAGGGGAAGCTCGTTGATCGTCGCGTCCGAGTGTTCCCACGTGCGCCGGCAGAACTCGATGATCTGATCGCGGGTCTCGTCCTCGGTCGCCCACAGATCGCTGCCGTTGGCGTCCTGCCACCGGGGCAGCGGTTCCGGGGAAGGGCGGTTGAAGACCTCGCCGAAGTACCTGGCCTCGACGGTGGCCACATGTTTGACCAGGCCGAGGAGGTTGGTCCCGGTCGCTGTCAAAGGTCGGCGGGCGTCGTATTCGGACAAGCCGTCGAGTTTCCAGAGCAGCGTCTTACGGTCCCGCCGCAGTCTCCCGTGCAGGTTGTCTTTCGCGAATTCATCGATCATGCGGCATGAGCCTGCCATGGGCTGCTGGTGGCCTCAAGATCGCGTACGTGGTCCGCAACGACTGGCAGAGCCGAGGCCTGGCCATGGCCGCCGCCCTGACCTGCTACAAGAAGCTCGCGAAACTTGCCACGTGAGACAACCTCTAAGGGCCCCAGACCGGTCTCCGCGCCCCAGGCCGGCCATTGGCCATCGCTGAGCCGATCGCGGATCCAGTGCTCGGCCTCTTCCAGAGGCCGGGCCAGTATTGGTGGTGGCTGCCCTTCATGATCCTCTTGCTTGAACGTTCAGCGCATTTCGGCCAGGGGTCGGGCAACGGCGGGTCGGGGTTTGCGCTCGTGCACGTCAACGCCCTGCTGGTGCAGCAGGTCCTGGCCGAGCGGGTCTGGGTGAAGGAGCTCAGTGACGAGGGCTGTGGCGGCCTGACCGCGTTGTTCTGGTCCAACGTCAACCCGCACAGCACCTTTCCGCCTGGACATGGACAAGAGCCTCGACCTGGGCACGGCCGCTGCCGTGCCCGTCCCCGCAACCCAGCGGACGCCGCCCGAGCGACCACGGAGAACCGATGAAGGTCTTCCAGGACCTCACTGCCCCCGGTTGAGCGAGGATGCCGCGGATCGCGGACTACGTGTCACATACGCATTGAGGCGAGACGATTCGTCTTGTTACGATGGCGGCATGGCTTTCCTCTTCTTCGTCTGAGTCCGGGTACGGCCGATGCCGCCGTTTCTGCTGCCCGTAGACCCTTCGCATGCTCAGGGAAAGTCACATGCGCGACCGCGCCCATACCTTCGTGCCCACCGCCGTCCCTGCTGCCGTGGCGCAGCTGTCCGTCAAGGACGTCACCAAGTCCTATGGCGCCCGGACCGTCCTCGACCAGGTCTGCTTCACCGTCCGTCCGGGCGAGAGGGCCGCCGTCATCGGTGAGAACGGCTCCGGCAAGTCCACCCTGCTGCGGCTGCTCGCCGCGGCCGAGATGCCGGACGCCGGGGAGATCACCGTCGGCTTCCCCGGCGGTACCGGCCACCTCGCCCAGACCCTCGACCTCGATGAGGCCTGCGCCGTGCAGGACGCCATCGACCTCGCCCTGACCGAACTGCGCGATATGGAGCGACGGCTCCGTGCGGCAGAGGAGTCCCTCGCAGACGCGTCGGACAAGGAGCTCGCCGCGTACGGCGAACTGCTGATGGCATATGAGGAACGCGGCGGATACGAGGCGGACGCTCGCGTCGACGCCGCCATGCACGGGCTCGGGCTCGCCGGGATCACCCGCGACCGCCTGCTCGGCTCGCTGTCCGGCGGCGAGCAGTCGCGGCTCGCGCTCGCCTGCGTCCTGGCCGCCGCCCCCGAACTACTGCTCCTCGACGAACCGACGAACCACCTCGACACAGCGGCCGTGCACTGGCTGGAGGATCACCTGCGCGCACACCGCGGCACCGTTGTCGCGGTTACCCACGACCGAGGCTTCCTGGAGCGCATCGCCACCACGATCCTCGAGGTCGACCGGGATGCGCGCACCGTGCGCCGGTACGGCGACGGCTGGGCGGGCTACCGCACCGCGAAGGCCGCCGCCCGGCGCGGCGCGGAGCAGCGGTACGCGGACTGGGTCGAGGAGGCGGCCCGTATGGAGGAACTGCTCGAGGCCGCAGGGAGGCGGCTCGCCACCACCGGCCGCGACCCGAATCAGGGTTTCGGAAAACACCGCCGGTCCAGCGAGGCGAAGCTCGGTGGGAAGGTGCGCTCCGCCCGGGAGCGCCTGGCCCAGCTGCGACGCAACCCGGTGCCGGAGCCGCCGGCGCCGCTCCGTTTCACGGCGGCGCCGACGGCGGCAGACGGCCCCGCCCAGGGCCCCCTCGCCGAGTTCGACGGCGTCCGGGTCGGCGAGCGGCTGCGTCTGGAGGGGCTCCTTGCGATCGCGCCTGGACAGCGGCTGCTGGTCACGGGGGAGAACGGCGCGGGTAAGACGACGCTCCTGCGCGTCCTGGCGGGCGACCTGGAGCCCGACGCGGGCACGGCACGCCGCCCCGCCCGTATCGGCTACCTTGCGCAGGAGCTGCCCGCGCACACCACACGGCTGCCGCTGCTCACCGCGTTCGCGGCCGGGTGGCCCGGACTGCCGGACGAGTACGCCGAACAGCTCCTGGGAATGGGCCTGTTCCGCGAGGAGGACCTGCGCGTCCCGGTCGCGGCCCTGTCCGCGGGACAGCAGCGGCGGCTGCAGATCGCCCGCCTGGTAAGCCGGCTGGCAGACCTCCTCGTCCTCGACGAGCCGACCAACCACATCGCGCTCGATCTGGTCGAGGACCTTCGGACAGCGCTTGCGAGGTACCCAGGCGCGGTGGTCATGGTGTCGCACGACCGCGAATTCCGCGCCCGCTTCGAGGGGGAGCAACTGGAGCTGCGTGCCGGCCGCAGGTGTTGATCCCGTCGGTTCGCCTCCGCCGCGAATGGCCCGCCCGCATGAGGTGCTGCAACCGACTGGGCGACTTAAACACCCTCATGAAACGGTCCAGGGCCGTGAGCGAGGACTTCAAGCGCGTGGGAGCGCACTCCTGCCCGTTGTTCACCTGTGCCGCCCCCGCGGGCTCCTCGTGCCGGACCGGGAAGGGGAGGGTGGCCAGCCAGTACCACACCGCCCGCTTCCGCCTCGTGCCCCAACTCGCCCAGGTACTCAGCGTTCCGATCCCCTCCGTACGCAAGCCGGGCTCGTGGGGACCGAGCTGCCCGGCCCGTCAGCGCCGGCGCCGAGCCTGTCGGACACGTCAGCCTCGGGTACGGCCCGTGCCTCGACCGCCCGGCAGTTCCTCGACGCGCAGCTCGACTCACTCGCCGAAGCCTGGGGTGAAGCGCGTCTTCTCGGAGAAGATCTCCACCCGCGCCACCCGGCGCCCCGAGCTGGAGGCCGTCGTGAAGTTCGCCGGGAAATCCGCTCCTCCGGCGTCGCTGCGACCACCGGTGCGGGACCCTTGCTCACGGCCAGGGATCCCACAGTCGCGGCGAGAGCGGCGTCGGCAGCGAGGAACGGGACAGCGGATGGGAGAGCTCTTGGATGAAGGCGTACGGCAGGGTCAGCTTCGCCGGCTAGCCTGCGTGCGCTTCGACGCCGCGAGCGGTTGCTTCCCGTGCGGAGAGGAAGGCACATTCAGAGGGCGGTCGGGAAGCCGGACGGCTATGACAACAGCAATCACGAAGACCGCGAGCAGGGCATAGAAGACGGCGGGCAGCCCACGTGAATCGGCGAGCCATCCGAACGCCGGTGAGCACAGGCCGCCTGCCGCCATCGCCAGTCCCAGGGTCAGCCCACTGGCCGTACCTGGACGATGGGGCAAGTAGTCCTGACCAAGGGTTACTTGCGCGGCGAAGGGCAGGAACATCGCCACGCCGAACACTCCCGCACTCAGCACCAGAACCGGGAACGTCGGAGCCCAGGCGATACCCAACAGGGCCGGAAGCGCCACGAGATAGCCGACCCGCACCGACGACATCCGGCCGTACCGGTCACCCACCCAGCCGCCGAGCAACGTACCAGCAGCCCCGGCCGCGGTGTACGTACTGAGAACGGCGGCGCCGCCTGCCGCAGACTCGCCCAGATCACGCTGCGCGTGCAGTGACACCATCGACGTGACCGTGACGAACGGAATGGACCATCCGACGATGAGGGCCACGAGACGGGCAAAGGAACGCCAGTCATCCGCCCGCCCCTCATCACCTGCCCCTGCCCCTGCCCCTGCCTTGGCCGATGCGCCGGTGACCAGCGGAGCCGCCGCCGTGTGGCCCCGCGATCGCATCCAAGGCTCCTTGAGGGCCCACAGCATCATCATGACCACGGCAGGGATCGCCAGCAGATAGCTTCCAGCGAATCCCGCTGCCCCGATAACGAGGGTGACCAGCGTCGGAGCGATGGCCCCGCCGATGGTTCCGCCGACGGAGAAAATGCTCATGGCCTTCTGCGAGGATCCGCCGGCCGCACGGGCCTGACTGGTCGCGGGCGGGTGGTACGCCGCAATGCCGATCCCTGCCAGCGCAACACACAGCCAGGTGACCAGGTAGTTCCCGGACAGCCCTGCCGCCATCACGCCGAAGGCCGCGGTTCCGAAGCCCGCCGGCACCAGCCAGGGCCGTGGCTTGCGGTCGGAGAGCGCGCCGAACAGTGGCTGGAACAGGCTGGATATGCCACTCGCTGCGAACGCCAGGCCGGAGACCGCTGCGTAGCTGTAGTGACGCTGCGACATCAGAAACGGCAGCATCGCGGGGATCGCGCCCTGATAGAGGTCATTGACCATGTGCGTCCCGGCCAGAAAGCCGAGTTGACCTTTTTTCATGTGGAACGTCTGCTCTCTCATTCTCCGTGATGTGGACTGAGAGCCTCAGCTACTCAGGTCCTCAGAGGAGTTACCTTAACGAGCACGACAGGGCGAGTAAAACCCTTATCTGTCAGGACAGTTGGACCGCCTACCGGTCCTTCCGTCTCGCGCACCGCTGTTCGGGATCTCACCGGCCACGATCTGCCGCGCATTCAGCGCCCTGGGCCCCTGCTCGCACCGGAGCCGACCCCGCGGCCCGTTGCCGACATCGAGCGGTTGTGGATGGCGACGGCACCCTCGTCCCCGCCCGCGACCGGACGGTGGGTGCTTCGTCGCGTAACCACCGGCGTCCGCCGCAGTGGGAACGGCGGACGGGCCCCGTTCCCACGTGCCGTCGAGAGCCCATCTGATGAGGCGTTTGCGGGCAGTCTGGGACGACCCGAGTTCACCGGGCAGACCCGGCAGCCCCCTGGGCAAGCACTTTCGGTACCTTCACGCGATGGCCTCAAGGGCGCGGAGGGGGTCAGCAACACCGCTTGCCGTGCCAGGGTCCAGCACAGGACGCCGTGACCGTGGCCTTCGCGCTCTCCGGCAACCTCGCGAGGGCGGCACTCGCCCTTTCGTCCGGCCTCAGAGCCACGCCAAGTACACTCAACGCGATCCAGCCATCAGACAAGCTGAGAGGTGAAAGCGGTATGCCGCTCGGCGCTCTTCGCCCAAGCCCTCTGGTCGAGCAGGCCACCCAGCATCTGCGCGACCAGATCACTGGAGGGCAGTGGCCGGTTGGCACCAAGCTCCCTGCCGAAACCGCCCTGGCCAAGACCCTCGGCGTGGGCCGCTCCACCGTGCGTGAAGCCCTGCGTGCCTTGGCCGGAGCCGGCCTGCTGCAGGCGCGCCAGGGGGCCGGCGTCTTCGTCATCGCCGACGAACCCGAGAAGGACTGGGCCACCCGGCTGCGCCAGGCCGCAGTCACCGATATCTACGAGGTGCGCATGCTCATCGAGGTGCAAGCCGCGCGCCTGGCAGCACAGCGCTGTACCAAAGTCGATCTCACCGCTATGCAGACGGCTCTGGACGCCCGCCGAGCCGCTGCGGACGGTGATGACGCAGCCTTCGTCGACGCGGACATCGCCCTGCATGCGGCGGTCGTCGCCGGAGCCCACAACCCCGTACTCACCGACCTGTTTGCCGAATTCGTCCCCTCGCTGCGCAAGGGGCTGATCGATCTGCTGGACATTCTCGACCTACGGGCCAATGAGCCGAATCACGGGGACGTAGTCCATGACGCACTGGTGCGGGCCATCGAGCGCGGTGACGCCGATACCGCCGGCAGCACCCTCCAGGCTGAGCTGGAGCAGACCCTCGCACGCCTCCACCGCCTCTGAACCACGGCGGCATGCAGCAGGAACCGAAGTGCCGGACCACTCATGCGGGTTCTCGATGAGGTACTGAGGGCCGGTGGCGGCAGATGATCTGGTCGAAGTCGGGTGGCTTTGTTCACGGATCACGACAGCGGTTGTTCAGCACTCTGGGAGGCGCCTGCCCCGGGGGCGAGGTCGCTGTTCACGAGAACGGACAGCACCCGTCGGCTGACTCCGCAACCCGGGCAGGGGTGGCTCCTGAGCCTCGGCACCCGTAGTGGTGTGCTGACTAGATCGTGTGGACGATCGAGGCGGCCATGGTGGTCGCTGGCGCCGGCTACCTGCTGCGGTTCCCGCGGAAAGGCGAGGTAGGCGGAAAGGCAAGGTAGACCGGCTTGGTCCCCGATTCTCGGGGGTGTCGCCGGACCGTTCACCTCGCCTGCGGCGCACCTCCGTGGTCCGATGGAACGTGGGCAGGAAGGAGAGGGCGATGGTCCCACCAGCAGCGGAGCGCAAGGGTGGCGCGGCCCCGGTATCAGTCCGCCCGCTGGATGAGACGGACCTGGATCGGGCCGATGAGATCTGCAGGGTCGCTTTCGGGACCTTCCTGGGGGCACCTGATCCGTTCGGGACCGCCGACTACGTCCGCACCCGCTGGGCGGCCGATCCACAGGCGGCGTTCGCGGCGACGGTCGAGGGCGAAGTAGTGGGATCGAACTTCGCCGCCCACTGGGGCAGCGTCGGGTGTTTCGGACCGCTGACCGTACGTCCGGATCTGTGGGACCAGGGCATCGGCAGGCGTCTGATGGATCCGGTCATCGACTGCTTCGACGCCTGGGGGAATCGCCACCTCGGCCTGTTCACCTTCTCGCACAGTCCCAAGCATCTTGAGCTCTACCGCCGGTACGGTTTCTGGCCTCGATTCCTCACAGCCATCATGAAGAAGCAGGTCACAGACGGTGCCGCAGCCCCCGGCCGGGTGCTCTATGGCGAACTGCCCGCCGCCGAACGGCCCGACGCACTGAGCCGCTGTCGCGCACTGACCGGAGCCGTGTACGAGGGCCTGAGCCTGGAACGCGAGATCGTGGCCGTGCACGCGCAGGGACTCGGTGACACCATCCTGCTCCATGGCACTGGCTCCGAGCTCGACGGCCTGGCCGTCTGCCACTGCGGAGCCGGGTCGGAGGCCGGCGTGGACGTGTGCTTCATCAAATTCGGCGCCGCACGTCCTGGTCCGGAGGCCGCCGACCGGTTCGAGCGACTGCTCGACGCATGCGAGCGGCTGGCCGCCGAGCGCGGGCTGGGGCAACTGGACGCCGGCATGAACCTGGGGCGCCCGGATGCCTACCGGCGCATGATCGACCGCGGTTTCCGCACCTGGTTGCAGGGCGTGACCATGCACAGGCCCAACGAACCCGGGTACAGCCACCCCGACGCGTATGTGATCGACGACTGGCGTTGACCACCGCCGCGCTCGGCCCGCCAGGAAAGCCCGGTGCTGTCAGAACCCGTGAATGTTCCGAGCCAGTTCCGACGGCAAGACAGCTCCTGGACCACTGTCGAAGTGCTGTCCGTTCCCGCGGATAACGCCATACATGTACGTCTCGGTCACTCAGCGCTCCGCGCGGACGGCTTCGACGGCCGCGACGAGGGTGTCGCAGGCGCCTCGTCGCCGACGGCCAGGTCCGCATGGATATCACCGCCGAGTACGCCCTCGGGGGCCTGGCCATGGCCGTGCAGCGCCTTGCCGAGGGCACAACGCACGGCAAGAGCATCCTCCGCGTCGCCTGACAACACGCAGAAAGCGCCGATCGCGAGGCAGCCGGCGCCAACTGGTTGCGTTGGGTATCTGCCACTTCGGTCGTGATCACCGTTGTCTCGGTCTGGCCGAAGGCGCGGGGGACGCGGCGACGTGGACGGCTCTGGCCGCGTCGTGGCTTCGCGAACGTGCGGAAGCCTGAGGGCGGATGTCCGCCGGCTCTCGGGGCCAGAGGTGTGGTTCGCCGATCGCCGGGGCGACCATCGGCCGGCTTCGCAGTCACGTGCTGCCGGTCGTCTCCCGCCTTCAGGCGCTCTTGGCAATTGCGATGATGACTGCGTCGTCGCCGAGGTTTCCGCCTGCATGGCGGAGCAGGTCGTCGTGGAGGTGGCGTACGAGGGTGTCGGGGGCGGTCGTGTCGCAGGAGGCGACCCGGTCGGCAAGGGGATAGAAGGCGCCGCTCCGGTCACGGGCTTCGATGACCCCGTCGGTGTACAGCAACAGCAGGTCGCCGAGCTCGAAAGAGAAGGTTTCCACCGTGTAGTCGCTCGCCGAGGGGGCGGTGAGGCCGAGGGGGAGGGCGGGTTCGTCGGCTTCCAGAGACTGGATCTTTCCGTCACGTAGCAGCAGTGGCGGGGGGTGACCGCAGTTCACGAGCTCGATGAAGGGGCCGTCATCGTGGATGTCCAGTACCAGCGCGGTGGTGAACGACTCTTCGGCGTCGGGACCTCCGTCGACGCGGTGGCTCGTGTTCCAGCACGCGGCGTTTCCCAGGTGGGCCACGATCCCGGGCAGAGAAAGCTCGCGGTAGGCGGAGCCCCGGAAGGCCCCGAGGATCGAAGCGGCCTCGTCCACGGCAGGCAGTCCTCTACCGCGGACGTCGCCGACGACCAGGCGGGTGGCACCAGGGGAGGCCACTGCCGCGTACAGATCACCGCCGATCAGGGCCTCGGACTCGGCCGCGATGTACATGGACGCGATCCGCAGCCCTCCGATCTTGCGGGGCAGCGGCCGCACCAATACCCGCTGTGCCATGGTGGCTACGGCACGTACCTCTTCGAGAGTCCGCTCACGCCGGTCGCGCACGTAGCGGAAGATCGTCACCAATGCTGAGATCAGGAACAGGGCGGCGATCTGAGCCAGGTGGTTCGCAGTCATCAAGCCGCCGTGCAGCTGACCGATGAGTACTTGGGCCGCTACGGCGAGGGCGCCGATGGAGGCGGTGACGCCGGGGCCGGCGAAGGAAGCGGTGAGCGCGGGCGCGGCCACCAGGAACGGACCCAGGTGGACGGCCTCCGGAACGTTGATGTCGATCACCGTTACCGCCGCGATGATCGCGAGCGGGATGGCGATCAACCCGGTGCTTGGCTGCCAGGATCTCTGGGAGCCGAGAAGGTCATGCCGGACGCCCATATCTCCTGCTTACACCCGGAAGGCTCCAGGCGCTCAGAGCCACACCAGCGTTGCGCTGGTGTGGCTCTTTGCCGGATGCCTCCGGATGCGACAAGCGTTTCCGCACACGCCTCGGCCCTGGAGCGTGCCGACGGCCGACGGCCGACGCCGCGATGCCGCCGCGGGCTGTCGGCACGGGGGCACGCCGGCTCCACCTACGGGGGTGCTTGCACAGCGATGAAGCTCTTGGCGGACGGGTGACCGACCGAGATCAGCTGTCTTCACCCGGATCTGCGTGCGCTGGTCCAGCTGAGGGCCCGGCGGTCAGGGACGCGGTCGCGTCGGCAGGTAGTACGGGCGGTTGTGGGCGGCCACCGGGGGAGACTGGTACGTCCAGGCGCCGGCGGCCGGTGTTCCGTCGCCGAGGAGGGCGCGGAAGTCGCGGCCCAGGCCGTCGTCCGGGGCATGGACCGCCAGGCGGGTGCGGCCGGAGTGTTCGGGGGCGGACAGGTCGTACCAGCGGTAGGGCTGGTACACGTTCATGGGGCCGGCGAGCAGTCGCCCCTCGGGATCGGTGCCGTAGCCGGTGATCGGGGCGGAGTTGGCGGCGACGGGGGTGAGGCCGTCCAGCTCCGCCGTGATGTCGAGCAGCGGGCCCGGGTCCTTTTCCAGGGTGTCGTCCGGGCCGACCGTGGCTGTCTTGCACCGTACGGTCCAGGTCTCGCCCGCGGGTCCGTTGAGGGACGGCAGGTCGACCTCGAACCAGCCGGGATACTTCGGTTCCGCGTACAGCTCTTGCCCGGCCCTGATGGCGAACGGGTTGTCGCACACGACGTGGACGCGGGCGATACCGAGCAGCTTCGTCTGGTCCCAGCCCTGCGCGTACTGGGCGTAGGTCAGCCGCGGCAGCCGGCCGCTCTCGTCCGTCGGGAACGCGATGATGTTGAACTCGATCTCCTGGGTGATGCCGCCGCCGAACGCGTACTGCGCGAAGTACAGCTGGTAGTTGAGCGAGACCAGCGCCTGACCGTCCTCGAAGGCGGCGGCGGTCAGGGCCGGGTGGTGTTTGGCGAGCAGGACGTGGGCCGGTCCCGGGTCCACCAGCCAGTCGATGCCGATCTGGTGCAATGCCCCGTAATGGAAGGGGAGTTGCAACGGCTGGGTCACGGGCGGCAGGGGCAGCGGGGTGGTCATGCCTGGGCTCCTCGTGTCGATGACGGCTCGTTGAGCGCGGGGGATGCCGGGGGCGAGGCGAGGGAGGCCGGGCGGTCGCGGGCCGCCAGGTCCGCTTCGATGCGCTCGGCGCTGCGCAGGGCGAGCGCGGCCATCGTCAGCGTCGGGTTGGAGGTGGCCACCGAGGGCATGCTGCCGCAGCCGATCACGTACAGGCCGGGGTGGTCCCAGCAGCGCTGCCAGGCGTTCACCACCGACGTGGCAGGGGAGTCCCCCATGATGTGGGTGCCGGCGGCATGACCGGCACCGCGGTAGCCGTACATACGTCCGCGGTGCTCGAAGCGGCCCGGCCAGGCCGCCACCGGCGTGTAGTCCGTGTGATCCTCGGCACCGAGCAGCGCGAAGATCTGGTCGGAGACCGCCCGGGCCGCCGCCATCCCTTCCTTCACGTGCTCGTCGAGGTCGTACGTGACGAGGGGGCGGGGCAGGCCCAGCGGATCGCGCTCCTGAGGATGGAGGGTGACCCGGTTGGCGGGGTCGGCGGCCTGTTCCATCTCGAACTGGAGGGTGAACTGGCGGCGGATCCGGTCCCCGACCGCCCGCCGTAGCTCCGCCCCGAACAAGCCCCGCTCGGTGAGGAAGTGGTGCACGTCCGCGTCGACGGATCCCTTCGCCCAGGCCCAGCCCCACGCCCCGAGCTCGACGCGGAACGGCGCCCGCAGCCGGCGTGCCGCGCCGGTGCGGAAGCCCTCGAAGCCGGAGACCGAGCCGGGGCCCCGGTACGGCCCGGTGTCCTCGGGCAACAGGCCCCAGGTCAGCAGAACTGGATGGTCCATCAGATTGCGGCCGACCTGACCACTGCGGTCGGCGAGCCCGGAGAGGAGCAGTAACCGGGCGTTCTCCACGGCGTGCGCGGCGAGCACGACGACATCGGCGTGCGCGACGGACACCTCCCCGTCGTACGAGTGGTACGCCACGCCTGTGGCGTGCCCCCGCCCGTCGACGAGCACACGGCTCACCACGGACCGGTCCTGGAGTACGACGGTCGCGCTCCAGCGTCCCTGGGTCTTGAGCGCGGTGTACTTCGCGTACGAGGGGCAGTGTGGGACGCAGCTCGCATGGCCCACGCACCGGCTGTCCGGGGCGGGCCGCCCGTCCCGCCCGCGCGGCACATAGCCGCGGCCGCCGTCATAGCGGGGGTCCGGGACACTGTTGCGCGCGTGTGGTGTGCCGACCACTCTCAGCTCGACCTCGTGCAGGGTGACGGGGTCCTTGACGCGCCGCCCGTCGAGGCGGGCCGCGAGGAGACGGTCCACACGCGAGGCCGGCAGCGGGCGCATGGGGAAGACGTAGCCGTCGGGGAAGGGTAGACCGACGTGCTCGCGCTGTTCGTCGGCATCGGCAGCCACCCCCAACTCCTCCTCGGCCGCCCGGTAGTGACGCTCAAGGTCCGCGTACGTGAACGGCCACCGCCGTCCGTACCCGAAGGTCTCGGTATCGAAGTCCTCCGGGAGCATGCGCGGCGCGAGGCCGGTCCAGACGTTGCCGGTGCCGCCGTTGACGCGGACGTATCCGCTGGCATACGGGAGCGGGCCGTCCTGCCGCAGGTGGCCGACCGCCCGGTAACCAGGGGTTCCCTCCGTGCCGGAGAGGTCCGTCACGTCGGGCCAGGGGGCCGCCGGATGGGCCCGATAGGGGGAGCCGGGCACCTTGGCGGCGGCCGTCACATAGGTGGTGAGCGGGTCGGCGGACGGTTCGTGAGCGCCGGGGTCCGCCGCGCCGGCTTCCAGGACCAGGACTCGTCGGCCGTGCAGGCCGAGCCGGTGCGCGACGAGCGAGCCCGCGACACCGGCGCCGACGACGATCGCGTCGTACCGCGTCATCGGCCACTCCCCGCCACTCCGTCACCCGGCCCGGACCGGTCGCCCGCCTCACCCCAACTCCCGTACCCCCCAGGCACCGTGGCGGGAGCCTTGAGGCCGGACGCCTTCCACGCCAGGCCCTCTGCGTAGGCGAGCGGGGACACCACGATCGGCGGCGGGCCAGGCCAACTGCCCGTGTACCAGAGGTACGTCACCGCCTGGGCCGCCTCCCGCAGCTCGCCATCCATGGCGTCGTCAGGTTCCACCAGCTCGCGCAGCAGCCGCGCGTACCGCTCAGCGCCGAGCCGTTCCATGGCGACCGCCCGGTACACCTCGGTCAGCCCGGTGGCCTCCAGAGCCACTCCGTCGAAGCCTGTCAGCCGCGCCGACAGGGCGGTGAAGCGCGGTAAGTCGTCTGCGATGGGCACGCGGGCATCGGTGCCCAGCCGCCTGCCGGTCCATGCGCCGCGCCCTCGGAAGGGCTTGTTAGCGACTCCGGGTGGGCCCGGATCTTCGCAGGGACTCACCCGCGCTCCCGCCAGTGACGTTCGGTCGACGAGGAGTGGGATGTGGAGTACACATGGGGGTGTCGACCCCCCGGAGCTGTCCAAGTCCCGGCCACTGCCTGGTCCGCTGTTGTTCATGATCGATGGCACAACTCCGTTCGCGGATCCCTCGTCAAACCCAGTGACCACAAGCACCACGGCGCACTGACATTCCGAAGGGCCACTTCCGCATGCGCACCTACGGCACCATCATTGCCACCGCCACCCTTGCCCTCGCCCTCGGCGCGAACGCCCTCGCGTCGCCGGCCGTCCAGGCGGCCCCGAGAGCCACGGCCACCGTCGTCCACGAGGACGGCGAGCTCTGGTACAAGGCCGCCCCCGGCCAGCAGAACAAGCTGACGGTCGACGAAGAGATCGAGCGGCGCGGTGAGTTCGAGTCGTACTACGTCCTCACCTTCCGCGACCGGAACGACATCGCCATCGACGCGAGTGCGGCGAGCGCGGACGAGTGCACCTACCCCACGCAGGGCGACCACACCGTCGTGCGCTGCGCGGTCGAGATCCCGCAGAACTCGGATGACTCGGACAGCTACGACATCGACCTCGGTGACAAGGACGACACCGCGACGCTCGAACCGGACAGCGATGCGTGGGCCGGGGTTTACGGCGGCAAGGGCAACGACGTGCTCAAGGGGTCCGTGTCCGCCATGCTCCACGGTGACGACGGCGACGACCGTCTCGACGGCGGCGGTGGTCCGTTCGGCTTCGGCTCCTTCGGAGGCCCGGGGAACGACACCCTCACCCATTGCGGGCAGGACTGCTTCGGCGGAGCCGGGAACGACTCCTTGACCGGCACCGATGAGGAGAACAACCTGCACGGCGACGATGGCAACGATGTCCTGCATGGCAGGGGCGGCGCCGACGTCCTCCAGGGCGGAAAGGGCAACGACAAGCTGTACGGCGAGCCGGGTAACGACGCGCTGTGGGGCAACAGCGGTGACGACGCCCTATGGGGCGGCCCGGGCACCGACAAGCTCTCCGGCGGCCCCGGCCGCAACGAGCTGCACCAGGACTGAGCTTGTCCTGCCTGCCAGGTGTGGGTCTGGGACGGCCATTCGCAGGATCGTCGGGCCCAGGACGGCGGGACGCAGGACACGCCTGATGAGGCGGTGCTCGCGGCGATCGTCTACGTGCTGGGCAATGGCCGTGCCTGGCGCGCGTTGCCGCCGTGCTTCGGGCCCTTCACGGGAACCGGGGTCGCTCCGCGCCTCAAAATGGCACCTTGTGGCTATGGCTTCTTCCCCTTCTGTTGTCGATCTGCGTGCCGACCCGGTCGACGAGGTGCTCGACCGGGTCGAGCGGTCTTTGGACGTTGGTTTGGAGCGGGGGAGTGTGGTGCGCAAGCGTCGCTCGGTCGGCGCGCGCACGGACCGCGGGACCTGGGTGCGGTTGGAGCGCCGTCAGGCCCGTTGACGACGCGAGTGGTCGCGCAGCAGCTTGCGGTACTGGCGCACGGTCGCCTCGTTGCTGGGTCCGCTACCGACGGGCGGTCTCCTGCACGCTGAGCAGCAACTCGTTCTCCATTACGGCAGTCACGACCCGCACCTCCACGACGGAGCCGTCAACGATGTGGCGCTCCAGAAACCGGTACACGTCGGGCGTGATCCTGGTGACTTCCTCGATCTGGATCGACAGGCCAGGCTGGCTGCCGCCCGCACTACGCAGGGATTCTCCCAGCGTCTCAAGGCCGAGGATCGCTCCATCTGTCGTCACGAGCGTGAAGGACTCGTGGTGTGCGCCCAGGAATGCGTGGAGGCTTTCGGCCTCTCCGTCCCTGAGCCACGCCACCAACTGGTCATGGTGTCGGGCCAAGAAGTTTCCGTTCATCCCCTAACTGTGGCAGCTGATGCCTACCGACCGACGGCGGGGGAGCGATTCGGGCCGCCGCCGGAGCGCTGTATCGCAGCAGGGCGAACGGTTGCTGATGTGGCACTAGGCAGCGGCCGCGTCCCACCGGGACCGTCCCACCGGGACGTTCCGCACCGCGCATGTGCCCGGACGGATGCCGGCGGGCGGCGGCCCGGCCGGCCTGTGCGTACCGTCGAAGCCATGCGATCGCTCCGGCAGGGAACGGTCTCCTTCGGCCTGGCCGCTTCTCTGAACTTTGGAGCTGTTCCGCCTGCTCCGCCTGCCGCCTCAGTACTGTGACTTCGCATGACCGAGACCGAGATCGAGACCGAGATCACCGCAGACCTGGTCCGCGAACTGCTGCAGGAGCAGCATCCAGACCTGGCGGGGCTGGCCATCCGCGAGGTGGCGGGCGGCTGGGGCAACCAAATGTGGCGCCTCGGGGACGAGTTGGCCGTGCGCATGCAGCGGATGGACCCCACCCCGGAGCTCCAGCTCAAGGAGCGGCGGTGGCTACCCGTGCTGGCCCCGCGCCTGCCGCTCCCGGTGCCGGTCCCGGTACGGTTCGGCGAACCGTCCGAGCGCTTCCCCAAGCACTGGACCGTGATGACGTGGGTTCCCGGCGAGCCGCTGGACCACGGCTCGATCAGCCGCGGCACCCACGCGGCCGACACGCTGGCGGGCTTCCTCCAGGCGCTCCATGTGGAGGCGCCCGCCGAGGCGCCGATCACCACGGACCGCAGTGCCCATCCCCGGAACTGCACGGACGGCTTCGAGAACTTCTTCCAGGCCGTTGCCCCCGACGACATCGCTGCCGACGTCCGGGCCGTCTGGGACGACGCCGTTGCGGCCCACGCATGGGAGGGCCCGCCGGTGTGGGTGCACGGCGACCTCCATCCCGCGAACGTCGTCGTCTCGGACGGAACGCTCTCGGGCATCGTCGACTTCGGTGACCTGTTCGCCGGCGATCCGGCGTGGGACCTCGCCGCCGCATGGGTGCTGCTGCCTGCGGGCACGGCCGCACGGTTCTTCGACAGGTACGCGCATGCAGACGAGGCGGCGATCCGGCGCGCCCGCGGGCTGGCCGCTCTGAAGAGCCTCTTCCTGATGCTCATGGGGCAGAACGGAGATCGGGGCCTTCCCGGCGGCAAGCCGAACTGGGGACCTGCAGGCCGGGCGGCACTTGATCGTGTTCTGAAGGGCGTTTGACGCACGCTACTTTGAACTTGTTCTCGATCTTGGCCGATGGCCGTCCGACTGGCCCCGGCTCCGTGTCTCTTCTGGGTCACCCTCTTTGTCCTGCTTGTTTTCCTCCGTTCGGGCTGCCGGTGGCCGCCGCTTCCACACCGGGAAGCACGGTGACGTACGGCACGCCGGTGCGTGGGTGCTCGGTCACCTCCGCCTCGACGCGGTAGACCTCGGCCAGCAGCGCGGGCGTGAACACCTCCGCCGGACTTCCGGTCGCGACCACCCGGCCGCCGTCCATCACGCAGATCCGGTCGCAGAAGGAGGCGGCCAGGTTGAGGTCGTGCAGCGCGACGACGGCGGTGACGCCCAGCCTTCGGACGAGCCGCAGTGCATCGAGCTGGTGACGCAGGTCCAGGTGGTTGGTCGGCTCGTCCAGCACCATCGTTCCCGTGCGTTGCGCGAGCGCACGGGCGATCAGGACCCGCTGCTTCTCCCCGCCCGAGAGCTGGTCGAAGGGCGCATGCGCCAGGGCACCGACGTGCAGTTCCGCCAGCGCTCGCAGGATGATGTCGCGGTCGTCCGCGTCATCGCCGGCAAACGCCCGCTTGTGCGGCGTACGGCCCATGGCGACCACGTCGTACACGGTGAGCTCGAAGTCCCCGGCGGTTTCCTGCAGGACGGACGCCAGTTGCTGCGCGAGCCGTTTGCCGGGCATCCGCCAGACGTCCGTCCCGTCCAGCAACACCCGGCCGGAAGTGGGGCGCTGCGCCCGGTAGAACGTGCGCAGCAGCGTCGACTTGCCGGCCCCGTTGGGACCCACGAGCGCCACCATCTCGCCGGGCGCCACATGTAGGGACACCTGGTCGACCAGGGTTTTGCCGTTGACTACGACGGAGACCTTTTGAGCATCGAGCGCCCCGGCCGCCGCTGTCGCGCTGGTCGTCATCGGGCCGCCTTCCGCCGCATCAGCCACAGGAAGAACGGGCCGCCGACCAGGGCGGTGAGAATGCCGACGGGTATCTCCTCCGGACTCATCATGGTGCGCGCGGCCAGGTCGGCGGCGATCAGGAAGGCCGCGCCCAGGAGCGCGGCGGCAGGCAGTGCACGGCGGTGGTCGGCGCCCACCAGCAGCCGAACCACATGCGGCATGATCAGCCCGACGAAGCCGATCTGCCCGCTGACCGCGACGATCGTGCCGATCATCAGCGCGACGAGGATGAAGAGCGCGGCCCGGAAGCGGTGCACGTCCAGGCCCAGGGCCGCTGCGGCCTCCTCCCCTGCCAGCAGGAGATTGAGCGAACGGCAGACACCGAGCAGGACCGCCGTCCCCAGCAGGACCGCACCCACCGGGATCCACACCGTCGCCCAGGTGGTGCCGGCCAGCCCGCCGAGCATCCACCGCAGCGCGGCCTGGGTCTTGTGCGGGTCGTGGGAGGTGACGATGAGAAAGCTGGCCAGCGCGGAGAGCACCTCGGCCATGGCCACACCCGCCAGTACCAGCCGCGCCGTGGTCATCCTCCCGCCGGAACGGGCCAGCAGATAGACGGCGACGAGCGCGGCCAGCGCGCCGCAGAACGCCGCGACGGGCAGGGAGAACATCCCGAACAGCGTGACGTTCAACACCAGCACGAGCACCGCACCGACCGACGCGCCCGACGAGACGCCGAGCAGCATCGGGTCGGCCAGCGGATTGCGGACCAGGGCCTGCAGCGCCGCCCCGGACACCGACAGTCCCGCGCCCACGGCTGCGGCCAGCAGAACCCGGGGCAGCCGGACGTCGACGACGATCGTCTCGCGCACCGGGGGCCACGCCGGCTCGGCCAGCGCCGGATGCACCCGGTGCAGCAGGATGCCCCAGACCTGGTCAGCCGGAATGCTGATCGAGCCCACCGAGATACCGGCCGTAGCGGCACCGACCAGCACGGCGCCCAGAACAACGAGCACCAAGGAGTAGGGAACCCCGGGGCGGCGCCTGGCGAGCGACCCGGGCGTCTCCCGCTCACCAGGCTCATCGACCACCCCAGCCCTCTCCTGCACATCGGTCACGTGAAGCGCCCCGGGTGGAGCTGGCGGGCCAGCGACTCCACGGCCGACGGAACCCGCACGCCGAGCACGGTGGACGACAGCGGCAGCACCGCGAAGCGCTTGTTCTTGATCGCCGGCACGTCCTTCAGCGCCGGGTTGGACAGCAGGAACTTCTTCTTGGCCTCGGCGGACTGGTCGCCGTAGTCGTAGATGACGATGACCTCGGGGGCCCGCTGCGCGACCTGCTCGAACGAGACATCACCAAAGGGCTTGTGCAGGTCGGCGAAGAGGTTCGCCCCGCCGGCCTGCTTGATCACCTCGTTGCCGATGCCCTTGCCGCCGGCGGTGAAGGCGGTCTTGTCGCCACTGTCGTAGACGACGACCTTGACCGGGGAGACCCCGGAGAGCTTGCGCTGCACGCCGTCGAGCACGCTGTGCAGACTCCGCACCTGCCGTTCGGCTCGTCCGCGCACGCCGAAAATCTTGGCGACGGTACGAATCTCCTCGTCCATCCGGTCCATCGTCACGGGCCCCTTGGAGCACTCCTCGATATTCAGATGGGTGTTGATCCCCGCCTTGCGCAAGGCGGCGCGGCCGCGCCCCTCCTTCTCGTCGAAGGTGCTGGCGAACCCGCCGTAGACGAAGTCGGGCTCGGCTGCCAGAAGCGTCTCGAACGAGGGGTACTCCTTCGACAGGGTTTTGACCCTGCTGTAGGCGTCCTGGTACTTCGGGAGGATCTTGTCGTCCAGGTAGCCCGTGCCCACCATCGACTTCTCCAGACCGAGTGCCAGCATGACCTCGGTCGCGTGCTGGTTCAGCGAGACGGCCCGCTGCGGCGGACGCTGATAGGTGGTCCGCACACCGCAGTTGGACACGGTGACGGGGAACCCCTTCGCGGCGGGGCCCGCGGACGAGGCGCCGGTCTGCTTGGCGGGACCGCCACAGCCGGACACCGAGAGGGCCACCAGCGCGGTCAGCAGCAGCGGCAGCGAGCGTCTGCTCTTCATGGGGGTTCCTTCCAGGCTCTTTCAGGAGGCGACACACGCCGCGAAGCGGGAGGCCACGGTTCCGCAAGTTATGCGTAACTGCGATGGTGATGCAATAAGGATCCTGAGGGGGAAGCGTGAGGAGAGAGGACGCGCGGATGCATGAGCCCGGCGTACGCGAACACCGACGTCGTTCAGCTCCAGCCGGAGGTTCCCCGGAATGGGACTGCGGACCGAGCGTGCCCAGATGACCAAGCGGTCGGCTCACTGCGCGGAGCCCCGGCTGCCGCGCACATCCCGCTTCCTTCCGCGACTGACCCGGGCGAGGCACCCATGATGACCACCGACATACTCGCTCAGATCTCCGCCATCGGTCCCTACTTCAAGGTGTCCAGCGGGCCACGGCCAGATGCCGCGGACTTCTCACTGCTTATCGACCTGCACAGCGAACAGAGGGCGCTGGAAGCCTCCGTCACTGCCATGGGCAAACGACTCGGCACCGACCAGCAACGGGTGGCCGCCTCGACTCTCCACATCGGAACGGCGGCCCGCCTGTGGTCGGTCGCCCTGGCCGCCACCGTACTGACAGGTGAGGTGCCCGACCTCGCGCCCGAACGGCTGTGGTGGCGCGCGGCCGCCTCCGGCCCGATCGACCTCTGGCTGCCCAAGATGCCCGCCGTGTCCCGCGGCGACGACCTGCCCGACGCCCTGTACGAAAGCATCGTCGTACGCCACCTGCGGCCGCTGGACGAGGCGATGCGCCGGCACTTCGGACTCTCATCAAAGGTGCTGCAGGGCAACGCCACCTCCGCACTCATGGGCGCCGTACGCACTCTGACCAGGCGCGCTCCGCATGCCCCGCACCCGCCGCTCCCGCTCGCCACCGCCCTACTGGAACGGGAGCCCCTCGCGAGCGCGGGCACCCTCATCCTCGACCCCCTCGAATACCGTCGCCACAACTGCTGCCTCTACTACCGGGTCTCGGGCTCCGGATACTGCGACGAGTGCGTCCTCCACCGCAGGCGGCAGTCTTCACGCGGCGCCGAGCGCGTCAACTCGGCCACTACGTAGTCGTCCTGCGCAGAGCGGCCGGTGACCCGTTGCGAGGCCGACATCGTGGGCAGGGCCCTCGCCTGCCGGTGTCGGGCGCAAGTTGGTTGGATCGCTCCGGGCCTGATGATCCGGGGTGTGGGGCGGCTCGGCCGGAGCTGGGGGAGTCGCCGACGAGCTGTGGGCGGTGCATGATGCGCCGAACAGAACGACCGCACCACTCGCCCCGCGCCTCTGCCGGAAGCTTCTTTTTTGGCTGCTCGGGGTGCTTAGGGACGGGGCGCCGGGCCCATGGTCTGTGGCGGTCAGTGCGGCTACGGTGCCGGCTTGAACGTCACCGTCGTATCCGGGCAGCCGGCCGCGATCGTCCGCAGGGCCCTGGTGCGGCGCACCGCTGCCTCCGGTCCGCGCTGCCCAACTTGCCCACCGGTTGTTCCGAGGCCGTGACCGGCTCCATCGACAACATCGGTACCGGCCTCGCCGCGAACCACACGCCAGGAGGAGGGGAACGCTGCCGCATCGCATCCCCACAGGCCGGCTCGGATACATGGCCGGATACGTCCTACGTGACAGATTGGCCGATTGTAAGACGGCGACGTTGCCGGGGAGTTGGCGCCGGGGCATGATCACTGCTCGTATCTACCTGATCACTCATCCGGGAGCCGATACGTGATACGCACCATCGCTTTGCGCGCTCTCCCTGCCGTCGCCGTGACCGGCGCCCCCGCCCTGCCCCTCGCCCAGGGAGCCCAGGTGGCTGCCCTGGCCCCCGTCGCCCCGGCGACTGCCGCTGTCGGTCATCCCGGCCAGGTCCGCCGGGGCGACACCGACTTCATGCACTCCCATCCGTGCGTCGAGGTCCGCTACGGCGACCTCGGCTCCCGGACCGGGTCCGCGTCGTCGCCTCGGCGGCGACGCTGATGTAGCGAGGCACCGGTGCCGCCCGACCCGGGCGGCCCGCCGGCTACCCGGTCATGACCGGCGACGGCCACGCCGCCACCGCCGTCTCCCGCCTTTGCCGCATCTCCTTCCGCCTCGTGGCGGCGTTCCTTCCTGTCTCCGGCGCAGCGACCCAGGACAGCGCGGCTGGGGTCACGGAGCGGTTGCTTACCGCAACCCCTCATTGCGTCGTTCGCTCGCATGCCCCGTTTCACGAGATTCCACAACAAGGGAGTTACTGATTTTCATGTACAAACGTCGGAGTTTACTCGTCTTCGCCACTGTGAGCGCGGCGATATGCACCGCTGGAGTCATGCCGTCGGTCAGCCACGCCGCCAGTGGCGGCGGCGGGGAAAGGGAGGGGTCCTACGCCGAAACGCACGGCCTGACGGCGGAGGACGTCAAGAACATCAACGCACTGAACGAAGGAGCCCTGACTGCGGGTCAACCTGGCAACTCTCTCGCGGAATTGCCGCCGAGCGCCAGTGCGCTCTTCCGGGCCCCCGACGCTGTCGACGAGAGGGTGACCCCTCCCGCCGAGCCGCTCAACCGGATGCCTGACGCGTACCGGGCCTCCGGAGGTAGGGCCACTACGGTCGTCAACAACTACATACGCAAGTGGCAGCAGGTCTACAGTCACCGCGACGGCGCCCAACAGCAAATGACCGAAGATCAGCGAGAAAAGCTGTCCTACGGCTGTGTTGGCATCACCTGGGTCAATTCGGGCCCCTACCCGACGAACAAATTGGCGTTCGCGTTCTTCGACGAGAACAAGTACAAGAGTAACTTGGAAAACAGCAGACCACGCCCCAATGAGACGCAAGCCGAGTTTGAGGGGCGCATCGCCAAGGACAGTTTCGACGAGGGGAAGGGTTTCAAGCGGGCGCGTGATGTGGCATCCGTCATGAACAAGGCTCTGGATACTGCGCACGACGAGGGGACTTACCTCGACAACCTCAAGACAGAGCTCGCGAACAAAAATGACGCTCTGCGCTACGAGGGCAGTCGCTCGAACTTTTACTCGGCGCTGAGGAATACGCCGTCCTTCAGAGAAAGGGATGGAGGCAACTACGATCCATCCAAGATGAAGGCGGTGGTCTACTCGAAACACTTCTGGAGTGGGCAGGACCAGCGGGGCTCCTCCGACAAGAGGAAGTACGGCGATCCGGATGCCTTCCGCCCCGACCAGGGCACAGGTCTGGTCGACATGTCGAAGGACAGGAATGTTCCGCGCAGTCCCGCCCAACCTGGCGAAAGTTGGGTCAATTTCGACTACGGCTGGTTTGGAGCTCAGGCGGAACCGGATGACGACAAAACCATATGGACCCACGCCAACCACTATCACGCGCCCAACAGCGGCCTGGGCCCCATGAACGTATACGAGAGCAAGTTCCGGAACTGGTCTGCCGGTTACGCAGATTTCGACCGCGGAACCTACGTCATCACGTTCATACCCAAGAGCTGGAACACCGCCCCCGCCGAGGTGAAGCAGGGCTGGTCGTAACAGCCGGGTAGGAGGGCGGGGTCACCTGGCCCTCCTACCCCAGCCCGCCACACGCCGGCGTCGATGCGGTCCCGGTCTTCTTCGGTCACACCCCAGCGGTTCAGGCGAGCCAGGACGAAGCGGCGTACGGTGCGCATGTGGCGCTTCCCGGAGGGCAGGGCGATCACGGCGTGCCGGCATCCTGGTTCAGGAAGCAGAAGCGGCGCCGGTGTTGGCCCCCCGGACCCCAAGGACGCGCCCTCGCCGGCACATGCAGTGCTACGGGCCAGTGGAATTTTCAGGTCAACGACGCTGACGGGACCTTTCAACCAAGGGCTGTCCCGTAACCCCCACGGACGAGTGACGTGCCGGTGGGCCGGCGCCTTCCTCATAGGGCGGCGCCGGCCTCGGCTCTACTCAGCGGGTTGCCGCCCATTGGTGGGCGCTGCCCTGGTGAACGGCGGCGTAGATGTGGTCGCGCAGCAGGTTGGCGTCATGGTCGGTGAGGGTCCGGTCCAGGTGCCGCAGGACTACTTTGAGGAGCACGTTCTTCGGGTCCGGGTGGGCTCCGAGCCGCTGCAGCGCTTGCGGCGGCAGTTCCGCGCACGGCGTCTGCGTGAGGATCTCGACCGCCTCCACGCAGTCAGCATCTGGACCCAGGGCGTCGCGGACCCGGTCTCCGAGATCTTCCGCCAGGTCATTGCGGTCTACGGCGACGGAGTGGAAGTAACTGTCAGCGCATTGCCTGCGGCTGGCTCCAGGCTCAGTCATCAGCCTCTTGGCATGCCACGTCGGCTCGGGCGGTGGCGCGTTCGGCCGAGGTGGGTTCAGACGTCTCCCAGCGCTTGTCGCCGGCGGCCGCGTAGGGGTCGGGGTAGTCGAAGCCTGCCTTGGCCATGCAGGTCTGCTACCGGTGCAGGGCGTCGCGTACTTCGGGGGTGCGCCGGGAGGTCTCCAGGGCGGTGCCGGTGAGCTGGTTGAAGGCGTGGAAGTCGGGGGGGGCGCGGTGTCGTCGGCGAGTTGGCGGTCGGCGGTCTTGCGGCAGCCCCCTTGCCGGAGCGACCGTAGGTCGCGCGCCGCATCTCGGCCAGGAGCGCCTCGCGTTCGTCCCAGGCGCGGCTGCGCCGTATCACCGACGGTGGGTCGGGGCTGGGGTGGTAGCCGTTGCGGAGGGCTTCCGCCTCGTCGGCTCCGTACCGCCGGAGGTTGGGCGGTTCGGTGTCCTGGGCGTCCACCAGGGACAGCGTCTTCCACTCCAGGCCCCGGCCCTTCATGCAGCGACGCGTGAGGATGTCCTGTGCGTCTTCCACGAGGTGGGTCTCGGCGACGGTCGACGCGTAGGCGTCCAGAGGGAGGCGGAGCTGCCTGGCGTGCCGGGAGACCGTCAGGGAGTGCGGGGCGGGCGTCGGTTCGTGCTCGGCGGCGGTCCAGCCCTGGCGCTGCCACCAGCCGATCGCCTTGCGCGCGATGGACAGCTCCCGGTTGACGGTGTCGGCGTCAATCTCGTCCGCCCGCGCCGCCGCCAGCTCGGCCGGAGTCTCCGGCAGCGCCGGATCGTCGATCGCGGCGACGGGGAAGACAGGCGGCTTCGCGCCCCCGGCGTGCTGCGGTGCCCCTCCGCGTCCGCTGCCCAAGATCTGTGCCAGAGCCCGCTCGAACCGTGCGAGCCGCACGAACGATGCCCCCCGGGGCCGCCATCGGGTCCCAGGGGGCCTCGTTATCGTCCTCTCGTGGCTCCGCCGCCAACTGCGTTCCGCACCGTACGAGAACACCGCGTGGTCTGCGTCGCCGCGCCTCCGATCGACGAGGTCGCTCACCCCCAAGTGCGGTGAGGTCTCGGAGGGTAATGGTGCTCAGCTGCGCTGAAGGTGCGCCCAGGGCCTTTTGTCATCTTCGTCCGTGGCAAGCCACCGGTTGGCTTTGAACGTGACGCCGTCGGTCGTGACCTTGTTCAGGTACCAGCCAGGCTTCTCACCTGTGTTGTCGTGCCAGATTGTGATGCTCTTGAGCCGGCCGACATCGCGGAGACCGAGAGTGAAGCGATCGGTCTTGCCGCGCTCGAAGTTATCTTCGGAGTTGTCAAGCTTGTGCTTTACGTAACCCCTGGTGCCGTAGATGGTGATGGAGACGTTCGCGTCGGTGCCAGCATCCGCCCTGTTACCGGTGTACACGGTAACGCGGTATTGGTGGTGAGCCGCACCGCTCCCCTTGTTCAGGGGAACGGATGGTGCGTTCTGCCGCCCGGAATACGCGTGGTCCGATCCGACGCGGGGTGTGACGCCGGCAGCGGCGCTTTCTGAGGTCGCCATGGTGGTGGTGGTGGCGGCAAGCGCCATCGTGCCTGCGACGACCCGACCGATACGCATCTTCACGACATGCTCCTTTCGGCTGGTGGTGTGGATACGCCCCGTACCCTTGCCTTATTTCGTCGGCGGGACCCGGGCAACGAGGCTTCTGATGTGCCTCGCCTGTATGTCCGAGGATCCGTTACCGACCAGCCTGCCGGGGCCCTTGACGAAGGTCGTTAGCAGTGGGTCCACACCTCTGCGCAATCCGTCCACATTCCGCCGGATACACGGCGGTGAGACAGCCACCCGAGAGAACGCCTGGATGGTTCAGCCTGCCCAGTCGAGTCCGAGGGCGGCGAGTGCGGACCGCCCGCAACCGCCAGTGTCGGGGTGGAGCCGCATTCGTGGAGCGCGTTCGCGGGCGCCGGGCGCGGTCGCCACCGTCATCGACTCCCAGTCCGTGGAGGCCGCGGAGACCGTCGGGAGGATTCGCGCGGCTGCGACGGCGCGAAGAGGATCAATGGCCGCAACTACCTGGCGTAGACGTCAAGGGCCTGCCGCTGTTCGTCCTGGTCACCCGGGCCGACATGACTGACCGCGAGGCGGCGAAGGAAGTGCTGTTCCGGCTGCGGCTGATGCACCCCGAGATCGCGATCGTCTGGGCGGACTCGGGCTATGCCGGACAGTGACCGGCCGAGAGGCACAGGTGTGCTCCCTCCTCCTCCGGACCCGGTTTCGCCTGGGCGTTGTGCGCCCCATTCCGAGCCTCCCTAGCTCCTTCAGCGCGGCCGCGTCACTCTCCATCGCGCGGCGGACCACTTCGTCGGCCTCGGCGCGGTGCCGCCCGACCGAATGGCCGGAACTAAAGTTTCCGAGAAACCCAGTGGTAACTAAAGTTGTCGCATGACTTCGATTGAGATCACCCCCGAAGAGAGGGCCGAGCTGGGCAAGGCCCTTACGGACGCCCTCAACCCACTCGCAGCGGCTATTCGCTCCCGCCAGTCAGGGCTGTCCACGGCCCGCATGTGGGAGGCGGACCCGGTTGATGTGGCTCTGTCCGTACTCGCCGCCTGGAAGGTGATGGATTCGGAGGTCAAGCAGCTGACGGCGCGCTCGGCGGCGACAGCCGGCTCCTACGGCGCGAGCTACGAGCAGATGGGTGCGGTCTGGGGCATCACCCGCCAGGGCGCGCGCAAGAAGTGGCCCGACGCGGTTCCCCGTCCCGCAGCCGCGGCGGTGAAGGCGGGCGCGGTGCTCGAACTCTTCGGCGGCAGAGCCGAATTGGTGCAGGATCCGTCGTCCGGCGGCTGGGCCTGGGTGGGCGAAGGCGCGGACGCCACGCGCGACGCTGCCGAGGACGGCACCTGGTACGCGACGAAGGAAGAGGCCGCCGCTCGTGCCGGAGCCTTCCTGCGGGAGCACGCCGCCACCGACGCGTAGTGCTCCAGTGCGGTTTCGCCCGGCCCGCTACCGGGCCCGGGAAGGAAAACAGGCACTCATGTTGGACAGATATGCGATGTGAGCCGGTGGCACACGGCTCTCTCCACCAGGGTATTCATCTGCTGCGTATCGGCGACTGGTGAACTCCTGAACTTCCGTATCAGGGAGCACGTGCTGTTCAAGGGCTCGTGAGGCAGCTGAGGGGGAAGAGATGCTTACCGAGAGGCTGTTCCGGACTGACGACTTACCGCCGGCGGACCGGTTCGACTGCTGGCGCGAACTGGTCAGTGGGACGCATGCTCCGCTGGACTTGTGCAGCGACCACCGGGCGGACTTTCTGGCTTCGCAACGTGTACTGGACCTCGGTGCTGTGTCAGTGTGGCCGACGACGTTCCAGCCAGTGAGCTTTCGACGAACGCCGAAACTCATCCGCCAATCCGATCCAGAGGGGCTGCACCTCTCTCTGTCGTTGCACGGGGCGTTGCGCGCCGTTCGGAGCAACGAGGAGACCGTCCACGGTCCGGACAGCCTGTGCGTCGTCGATACCTCGCGGCCCGTCGACGTTCATGCGGGCGACGACTCAAGGCCGCACACGGGAGTCGGGCTGGAGGTCCCCAAAGCTCTGCTGCCACTGCCTCAGCACACGTTCGATCGAGTCACTACCGTGCGTCTGTCAACCCGCGAAGGTTTTGGCGCCCTGCTGGCACAGTTGCTCACTCAGCTGGCGAACGACACCTCTTCTTACCAGGCGGCTGACGGGCCCCGGCTCGGGACAGTGGTGATCGACCTGCTGTCGGCGCTGCTCGCCAACGTCCTCGACGCCGACAGGTCGCTCCCCCCGGAAACTCACCGACAGGCCCTCGTGCTGCGTATTCGGGCCTTCGTCCAGCAGCATCTGCACGAGCCGAATCTGACCCCGTGCACCATCGCTGCCGCGCACCACATCTCTCGCAGCTACCTGTACCGCCTCTTTGAGGACGAAGAGGAGTCAATCGCTGCCTGGGTTCGTGGCCAGCGCTTGGAGCACGCTCGCCGTGACCTCGCACAGCCCGCCATGCGCACCACCCCCATCCACGCCATCGCCGCCCGCTGGTGCTTCACACACGCCGCCGACTTCACCCGCGCCTTCCGACGGGAATACGGCATGTCACCCAGGGAATACCGCAGCTTCGCCATCGCCCACAGTGCGATGTGAGCCGTGGCGCACGGCTCTGTCCACCAGGGTATTTATCTGCTGCGTATCGGCGACTGGTGAACTCCTGAACTTCCGTATCGGGGAGCAGGCACGTGCTGTTCAAGGGCTCGTGAGGCAGCTGAGGGGGAAGAGATGCTTACCGAGAGGCTGTTCCGGACTGACGACTTACCGCCGGCGGACCGGTTCGACTGCTGGCGGGATCTGATGTCGAAGACGCTCTGCCCCATGGATATGAACAGTGACCGCCCGGCGCAGTTTCAGGCTCAGACACGGCTGTTGGAATTGGGACCGGTCAGCGTGTGGCCAACAATGGTCGAGCCCATGAGCTGGCGGAGAACGCCGCGTCTGATTCGGCAGTCCGATCCGGAGAACTACCACGTCACGCTCCCGATCGCCGGGTCGGTCGGCGTCACCCATGCGGGCCGGGAAGCCGTCCACGGCCCCCGGGAGATGCATGTGGCGGACACCTCACAGCCGTTCCACTGTGTCACCGGCGCCCTGCACGCGGTGGGCCTGGAGGTGCCCAGAAATCTGGTTCCCCTGCGCAAGGAGCGGGCAGACCTGCTGCTCACCCGGCGGCTGCCGGCAGAGGAGGGGTACGGGAGCCTGCTGGCGCAGTTGCTGGGGCAGTTGGCGAAGGGCGCCGGCCCGTACGGCCCCGCGGACGGCCCACGACTGGGCTCGATCATCGTCGACCTGTTGTCCTCGCTGCTCGCCCATACGCTGGACCAGGACGCCGCACTGGCGCCGGAGACCCGCCAGCGGACCCTGACCTTACGGATCCGCGCCTTCATCGAGGACAACATCGGCGATCCTGGACTCACACCACCTGCCATCGCCGAGGCGCACCACATCTCCCTCAGCTACGTGCACCGCCTCTTCCGGCAGGAGGAGGACACACTCGCCGTCTACATCCGCCGCCGGCGCCTGGAACGCGTGCGCCGCGACCTCACCAACCCAGCCCTGAACGACACGCCCATCCACGCCCTCGCCGCGCGCTGGGGCTTCCCCCGCGCTGCGGACTTCAGCCGCGTGTTCCGCAGAACATACGGAGTCCCGCCGCGGGAGCTTCGTCAGCGGGTGCTCAGTGCCTCTTCCGGGATCAACCGCCGGAACACTCGCACGACGGACTGACGAACTTCGTCGCGCGCTGACCCGTATGCAGCCGGGCCCAGATGAGAACTCATCTGGGAGAAACATCACGGTGACGGCTGGGATGAGCACCGCAGAGTGGCGGTGGGCGGCGGAACGCCGCTGATCGGTCCGGACGGCGCCCCAGGCGCGGTCCGCCCCCGGTGGCGGGGCTCGTGCGAGGGGAGGCGTTCCGGCTGCTGGCAGGGATGCTGCTGTTCGAGACGTCCGTCGAGCATCAGCGTTTCGACCGCAACACCCGCCGTCGCCGCAAGGCCCCATCGACGGCTGGCGGATGGAACACCTCCAGGAATCGGCGGGTACGGCGGCCACGGCCGCGGTGCCCGCGTCCCGGAGAGCCCGCCCGCGCCCCCGGCGTACGGGCGGCCCGTGCTCCTGCGCGGGGCCAGGAGAACGACGAGTTGGCCGTGCGCACCGGAGCCCGGGTCGAGCCTGGGCACGGCGTCCTGGATACCGCGAGCGCACCCGCACCCGCAGGTTCCTCGTGGCTGATGACATCCGTACGGGCCCGGCATGCCATGCGTTTCTCCCGCGCCGCGGCTGGCGGCAAGCCACGTATCCTGCGCCCGACGGCCGTGGGATGGCTGTCTTCCTGAGTCCCGGCCACCCCGCTGTCCGAGAGCACTGACTGGCTTGCAGCCAGTACGCGGGCTGCCTTTCAGGATTCGTCGGCCGCAGTGTTGCGGTGGGTCGCGGCAGCTCTTCTACGCCGATACATCAGCACGCCGCTCATCGCGAGGAGGAGCGCGGTGACCGCGCCCGCACCGATCACCGCCTGCTCGGCAGAAAGCCTTGCCAGCAGCTCCAGCACGCCGATACCGGCCGTCGCGTAGAGCAGCGCCCAGCCTGCTCCGCCCACGAACAGTGCCGGGAGGTAGCGCGACAGAGGCATGTGCATGCTCCCCGCGAGGAAGTTGGCAGCGGTCTGGAATCCGACGGTCAGGAAGGAGACGGCCACTACCGGTGCGCCCCACCGCTGGATGGCCCGTTCGGCGCTTCGGAACTTGGGCGTGGAGATTCGCTCCGCGAGCCTGCCGCGCCTGGCCCCGGCTCCGGCGAGCCAGCCGACGGCGAAGGTCCCTCCGGCGCGCAGCAGGACGATGGTGTAGAGACCGGCAGCTGTGAGCGCGACCTTATCCACGACGTCCCGCCCGCCAGGCCGGGCCCTCGCCGTAGATCGCTTCTCCCGTCACCCGATGCCGCGGTTCTCGCCCCAGCGGGCTGGCAAAGGGCATGAGGCTGGTCCCATACCTCACCTGCATCTGCTGGTCCATCCCTGCATACGTGTCGAAGCGGTACTGGTTCCCCCGGCATGACGCAGAGCATTCCTGCGTCCAGGAGCCTTCCCCGGTACGGCCTCCTATCAGGGCCACCCGGCACACCCAGATTAAGCGAACTTGCGTGCCCCGGGTACATGCCCGTCCTGCGGCCGATGCGACGGGGCTCCCGGTTCACCGAGAGTAGTCATCGCCGAAGGGCATACGGCTGAGCTGCCCATGCCAGGGCAGCCGCCCGCCCCCGACTGACGCCCGACCACGGCGACGGCTGCCGGCAGCTGGTCTTCACCGCACCGGGCGAAACTCGAAGGGGCCGGCGGTCTGTTACTCCTGTTGCTGTCTGATCGGCGTGGGGCCGAACGGCCGCCACACCGTCGAACTCGTGGTGTCCATGACCCGTAACGTCCCTGTTCCGCGCTCCGTTCCACCTCACAAAGCTGGCGCCCGGGTGGCGAGGGCAGACCGGCTGCGCCCCCCGGCGACTGGACCTTCGTCAAGCTCCACGGCGACCGTAAGGAGGAATCCCTGCTCGTCGGCGGAATCCGCGAGCTTGTCCGCTCGCTGGACCGCCATTCCGACCGACGCGTCTTCCTGCGCTACGCGGACCCCGAACCCCACCTGCGGCTACGCCTGCGCGGCGACCCTTCCGTGCTCGTCCCCGCACTCAGCGACTGGGCGGGCACCCTCCTCGCCGACGGCCACGTCTCCCGGTTCACCTTCGACGTCTACGATCGTGAGATCGAACGCTACGGCGGCCTCATCGGTATGGACGTCGCCGAACAGCTGCACTCCGCCGTCAGTTCCGCCGTTCTCGACCTGCTCTCCCTCATCCACGCCGGTACTACCACCGGGGGGCTCCCCAGCGACGGCTCGCGGGTGCGGAGTACCGCACCCGCAAGGCGGAATTCTGTGACCTGCTGCGCAGACCACCCCCTCGTCTCATCGGCGACGTCCTCCCCTGGCAGACGTCGCCGACCGGCTCGCCGATCTGAATCGTCGCCGGCAACTCGGCAAGACGCTGCCCGAGCTGTGCCACAGCTATGTACACCTGCACTGCAACCGCCTCCTGGGCACGGACCATGCTGCCGAGGACACCGCGTTGGAACTTCTCTACCGCACCCGCCACAGCCTGGTATCAGGAGCCTGAACCCCGATTCGGGGTGGCCGGGTGGTGAGGGGCACACGGGATGCCGCCCGATTTTGATGGCCTGTCACGAGTCCGATGCGCAGGAAGCGGCCGGTCCAAGCGATTGGCACACCGGCCCGCAGAGAGATGCGCTTGATGGCGCGGGTGACGGAACCGGGGAACATGCCGCCGGTGATTGTGGCCTCACTGGTCGATGCCGACGAATGCCGGGAGGTCAAGGAAGACGGTCTGCGGGAAGGTCTCATGCATGTCGTGGGCGTGGACATCGGCTCGGTGAAGCAGTCCAACTTTGCCTGGGCACTGATTGACTCGCTGGAGCACCCAGCGGTCTCCTGCGGAGACGACCCAGAGGGGCCGCTGTACTCGCCGGCGGCAACGGGGTGCCGGTGCGCTCGGCGTAGGCGACCACGTCGGCGGTGCCCCCGTGGCCCGCGCGGGCTTCCCGTCCCAGAGTGTTCCGAGGGGCTCTGGGATCAATTGTTCACGAGCTGTGGCGGGACCAGTTGCCGGTGTTCAGCGGCGGTAGGCGGCTGTCGCGATCTCGATGAAGGATGGGATCAACGGGTTGGTGTCACCTTCGTTCCACGCCGCCACCACTCGGCTCGGTGCCATGTCGGTCAGCGGTAGTACGGCCAACTCCGCGGGCAGGTCGTGTCCGAGGGGGGCCAGGCCGACTGTGCCGTTCCACAGCACGGCCTGCAGGCATTCCTGGACGGCGCGTACCACTGGGCCCTCGCGTGGCGTGCCGCCGTTCCAGTAGGACTGCCAGCTGGGGTCGGTGTCCTGGGGGAACTGGAACCAGCGGCGGTCGCTCAGGTCGGCCAGCCGCAGCCGGTCGCGGCGGGCCAGCGGATCGTCGGCGCGCAGGACCACGCCGACCGGATCGGTCCGCAGGGTGCGCACCGTCAGGGCGGTCTCGTCGAACGGCGCCCGGGTCAGGGCGATGTCGACCAGTCCGGTGCGCAGCCCGCACGTCGGGTCGGTCAGATCGGTCTCGCGGATGTGGATGTCGATGCCGGGGTGGTTTCGGCGATAGGCGGCGGCCAGCCTGGACACTCCCGGGTCGGTGCCGTCGCCCAGGATGCCGACGGTGAGGGTCGCGGCGCCGGCTGCCGCGCTCACGCGTACACGGAGGCGGTCGGCATGGTCGAGTAGGGCCCGCGCCTCGTCGAGCAGCACCGTGCCCACGGGTGTGAGCGTGACGCCGGACGGCGAGCGGGCGAACAGGAGGGCCCCGACATCGGCCTCCAACTGCTTGATCGCCCGGCTCAGCGGCGGCTGACTCATGTGCAGTCGGGTGGCGGCCCGGCCGAAGTGGAGTTCCTCGGCGACGGCCACGAAGTAGCGCAGGGTTCGTAGCTCCACGCTGCGACGATACCTACGGCGTATCGGCGCTGCGGGATGGGTCTTGGACAGCTGTGGGTCACCGGCGGTGCACTTGGGGCATGACCGAAGAAGTGAAGACCAGCGAGTCGCAGGCCGTTCCTGCCGTATCGGTGATGGGCCCCGGCGACGGCGAGACGATCGTTCTGGGCACCACGCGTATGCGTGTTCTGGAGGACGGCAGCCACACCGGGCACCGCCTTGCGATCGCCGAGTCCGTCCTGGCCCCGCACACCCAGGGGCCGCCGCAGCACCGCCACGCCCAACACGACGAGGGCTTCTACATCCTCTCCGGCACCGTGCGGTTCACCGTCGGGGACGAGGACCATGACGCCATCGCGGGCACGCTGGTGATGGTTCCGCCCGGCACCCCGCACACCTTCGCCAACCCGTCCGACCAGCCCGCTGTCATGCTCAGCACGTTCACTCCCGACCTGTACGTGCAGTACTTCCGAGACCTCCAGGAGGTGCTCGCCGGCGGCCGGCCGTTGACGCCACAGGCCAATGTCGAGGAGATGAGCCGCTATGCGACCGAGCCTGCCACCGACCTGGCCTGAAGCAGTCGACGGGTCCCCGTGAACCGGTGATCCATGAGCGGGAACTTTGAACGGGAACTATGAACATCGCCTACTGGATCGTTGCGGGGCTGCTCGCCCTGTTCTACTTCTCTGCGGGGACGTTGAAGGTAATCCGCAGCCGCGATCAGCTGAGACCGATGATGGCCTGGGTCGACCGCGTACCCTTGCCCGGCCTCAGGGCGCTGGGGACGGTCGAGATACTCGGCGCGACCGGCCTGATCCTGCCGCCGCTGACGGGCATCGCGCCTGCTCTGGCGCCGGCCGCGGCCAGCGGCTTCGTACTCCTTCAGGCAGGTGCGATCGCCGTCCACCTGACCGGTGAAGACAGCCGGATCGCACTCAGCGTCGGGCTCACCACCACCGCGGGTGTGACCCTCTGGCTGGCCACCGGGCTGTGACAGAGCACAGCTCTCGACTGGTGGAGGCAACTGCGGGGACAGCCGCCACACGGCTGCCGTCATTTCTCGCGAACATCGAATACGCCGCCACCCACGCGCTGCTCGGTGAGGTGTACATCTGCTGTCGCAACTCGTGTGCAAGGCCAGTGGGCTGGGTGGGTGACGGCTTCGGCGAGGAGGCGACTCGTTGCGGGTGCTGCAGCCGTCCTTGTCCTCGTCGATCCAGTGCTTGCACTTGGTGCAGCGACCTCGGAAGCCGGCAGCCACCGACCCCGCCTCCTCCGTATCCGTCGGGGAGATTCGGATTGAGCATCCGGTGGTTCGTACCTGCCAGGAGTACATCCGCGGCGACCTTCGTTGAGCCGACGTGGCTAGTTCCTTCCTTAGCGGTTGTTGGGGCTCAGCAGCGTGGCGGCCGCGGCGATGAAGGCGACGGATGCTTCCTTGGCGGCATGCCGCCGGGCGTCCAGCTCGGTGCGGTCGGTGGCCTTGCGCAGCGCGTAGGTGGCATCTGCGGCCTGCTGGGCGGGGCCGGACAGTTCGGGGACCAGGACCTGAAGGCGGATGTGGGGTGCGGTGATGGCCGCCCGGGTGTCGTGGGACCTCGTCTGGGCTTCCAGCTGGTGCTCGGTGCCTGCCTGGGTCAGGGCGAGGCGCTCGCGATGGAACATTGCCGAGCGGTGCGCGTCCAGGGCGGCCGCGAAGTCGGTGACGGCGCCGAGCTGGTCCTGGCGGTGGCTGTCGGCGCGCTCCTCGGCGCGTGCGGCGCGTGCCGAACGGTGCTGGAGGAGTCCGGCGGTCAGGGCGCCGGCGAGGGTACCGAGTACGGCAACGAGGGAAGGCCATATGGACATCAGGTGTTGGATCCTCTTGGGTTGTCGGTTTCGGTGGTGAGGTCGGCGGAGGCCGGGGTACGCGGCGGCGCTTCGGCGGCGGGGTTACGCCTGCGGCGCTCCGGACCTACCCTGGCGGTCAGTGTGCGGCTGGGGTCAGAAATTGGGAGTCCGGAGCCATGATCGCTTGCTGCGAGCCGACCAGGACACGAGACAGCCGGCAGTAAGTACCGGCGCGCTTCCGGAACTCAGCAACATCTTTCTTGCCGCTGACGGAGCGATTCCAGCGGTGACCAACAAACGTTGCCGGCTGACGGCGGTAAGACCACCATGGGTCACCACCGGAGCCGACCCCGCCTCCGGGCAACAGCCGCTGACCCCCACCACCGAAGCGGACTGAGCCGTGTCAACGCCCAACCTGAGCGACTGTGAGAGCGGAGGCCGAGGCGCGGCTCAGCAAATCCGATCGGGCCGCGGCCGCGTCGGCAGTGCTCTGACTTTTGAGCCGGGCTGCGAGAGCAGCACGCAATTGCCGGTCTTCCACGGTCAGTTGGCTGCCGTCGGTGAGGTGGTCGACATCGGTCCGCAGCGGATGCACTCGGCTTCACGCGCCAAGCGCGCGAACACCGACGGGGGAGGGGGTACCGCCCCGGCTCGGCGGGTTGCGTGGGCCTTTGACGAGCATGCCGCCGGTCCCGCGGCGCGCTGGTTCCGCGACTTCGAGGGGCTGACCGGCCTGTTGGAGGAGTGGGGCCGCGTCCTGACCGAAGCCGGGGTGACGCCGGTGGCTCGTACCGCGATGCGGACCTGGCCGGGCCCGGCGTGCGGCTTTTCGGTCTCCTCCGTGCAGAGGACTTCGGAACCGCCGTAGCGGTGGTATTGCATAGCGAACACGGACAACCTCCGTACGCGTAGAGAGTCGTTCAGCAGGAGAGCTTGCGGTCGCTGGCGGCCTCTGCGGGGCTGTCAGATTCGCGCTTGGTCCCGGTCGGTGAAGAAGTTGATCAGGTCCTGGGGCGTGGGGTGGTGGGCGACTTCGGCGGCGGCCGCGGCGCTGCGGGGGAACAGTGCTTGTTCGTATGAGGTGAGGGCGGTCTCGATATCGTCGGGGTGTGCGGCGAGCGCCTTTCCGAGTTCGGCACCGTCCTGCATGGCCAGGTTGGCGCCTTCACCGTTGGGGGTGGAGAGGTGGGCGGCGTCGCCGAGCAGGGTCACTCCCGGCACCCGGTCCCAGCGGTGCCCGGTCGGCAGGGCGTGGAGGGGGCGCAGGACCGGCGCGGTCTGGCCGGCGGTGATCAGGGCGGTGAGTTCCGGTGCCCAGCCGTCGTACTCTTCCGCGATTCGCTCGGCGGCTGCCGCGGCATCGGTAAAATCGATGGTGGCGAACCAGTCCTGCGGCTTGGCCAGTGTGATGTAGGTGCGCAGGGCCCCGCTCTTCTCCCGGTGAGCCACGAGCCACTTGCCGTGCCCGTCCGGGTCGAGCGCGACGAGTGTCCCGCCGCCGACCGCTTTCGCGGTGGCCGGGTGCCGGGTGTCGGCGTCGTGCAGGCAGGTCTCGGCGAAGGAGCGGCCGACGTATTGGGGTGTGGCGTCGGAGAGCAGCGGTCGGACGCGTGACCATGCGCCGTCCGCGCCGACCAGCAAGCGTGTGACGACGGAGGCGCCGCCTGCGAAGGTCACCTCGTGGCGGCCGTCGGTGCGGGCGCGGACGCCGGTGGCCTTGTGGCCCCATCGGACGGTGCCGTGGGGGAGTGCGTCCAGCAGGAGCTGTCGCAGTTCGCCGCGCTGTACCTCGGGGCTTTCGCCTGTGCCGTCGTCGGCCTTGTCGAACAGGACGGTTGCGTGGTGGTCCAGGAGCCGTATCGCTTGGCGGCCCTCCAGGATGAGGTCGCGGAACTCGTTGCTCAGTCCGGCTGCTTTGAGGGCGAGTTGGCCGTTGTAGTTGTGGATGTCGAGCATTCCGCCTTGCGAACGCGCCGTCGGGGAGGGCTCCGCCTCGTAGACCGTGGCCGGGATGCGGTGGAGGTGCAGGACGCGGGCCAGGACGAGGCCGCCGAGTCCGGCGCCGATGATGGTGACAGGAGGGTGCATGGGGCTCCTTGCGTGTCGCACACCTGCCGGGTGGGCGCCGGCGGGCGCTGGAGGGAAGGCGGCTCGCCGGGCCGTGCGGCCGGGCAGGGAAGGGCTCAGACGACGATGACCCGGCGCCCGCGCGTGTGACCGGCCCGGCTGTCGATGTGTGCCGCGGGGGCCTCGGCGAGTGAGTACGTCTTGTCGACCGGGATGTGGAGCTTTCCCCGTGTGATGAGGCGGACGGCCTCGGCGAGGGCTTGCGCAACGTTCCCGGTCACGCCGGAGAACCGGGCACCGAGCTCCGGCGCACCCAGGTCGGCGATGGAGACCACCCTTTGCGGATCCCCGGTCAGCTCGACGAGCTCGCGGATCACGCCTGACCCGGCCAGATCGAGCGCCGCGTCGACCTGTCCGAGCCGCCGCACCCGCTCGACCCAGCCCTCGCCGTACGTCGCGGCGAGGGCGCCCAGGCTCCGCAGATACTCCTGGTTCGCGGCTCCGGCCGTGCCGATCACCGTGATGCCCCGCTCGCGGCAGATCTGGAGGACCGCCGATCCGACTCCCCCGGACGCGCCGCTGACCAGCAGCGTCTGCCCGGACCGCACACCGGCCTGACCGATGATGCGCAGCGCGGTCTCCACGACGGAGGGGTACCCGGCCGCCTCTTCGAAGGTCAGGGTCTCGGGTATATGGGCCCAGGTCGCGAGGACGGCGAACTCGGCATATGTACTTGCGCCTCGCCCGAACACGCGGTCACCGACCTCGACGCCTGCGACGTGCTCGCCGACTTGGTCCACCACCCCGGCGGCGTCCTGCCCGACTCCGGCAGGCATCTCGACCGGGCGGACCTTGTGGAACTGGCCTTCACGGATCCGCCAGTCGACCGGGTTCACGCCCGCGGCCCGCACGGCTACGCGTATCTGGCCGGGGCCCGCGTGGGGCTCCTCGGCGTCTTCGAGGTGGAGAACGTCGGGACCGCCGAACTCGGCGAAGCTCACTCTCTTCATGCGGCCGACCGTAACACTAACTGTTATAGTTTTGAAACAGCTACTCCTTTGGATTTGGTAGTGTCAGCGGCATGACCGTGCCGACCACCGGACGCCGCGAACGCAAGAAGGCCGCGACCCGCCAGAAGATCGCCGACACCGCCCTGCGGCTCTTCCTGGAGCGCGGTTACGACGCGGTGGGCATCCGTGACGTGGCCGCCGAGGCCGACGTGGCCGTCACGACGCTCTTCTCTCACTTCGCCTCGAAAGAGGCCCTGGTGTTCGAGCAGGACGAGAACTTCGAGCAGCGCCTCACGCAGGCGGTCACCGGCCGGGGCCCGCACGAGCCAGTCATCCCCGCGCTGCGCCGCGAGATCCAGGCCATGGTCCGGCACTGCACGGGGGACGGCGCCGCCCCGGTCTACCGCATGATCGACGCGTCACGTGCCCTGCGGGAGTACGAGGAGTCGATGCGGCTGCGCCACGCGGAGTCGCTGGCCACGGCCCTCATCGCCGATCCCGACCTGCCACAGAGCGAAACGGCCTGCCGGACGATCGCGAGGTTCGTCATCGACGCCTATGCGCTTGCCCGCGAGGCGGCCGACCCGGACGCCGCGCTGGACGAGATCTTTCAGATGATCGAGGCGGCCTGGGAAGTCACCTGACCTTCTGGGGCAGGGTGCTGACGAGCAGTGAACCCAGAGCTGGACGGGGCCTCAGTGCGAACTCTGGTTCCGCATGAGCCCACTCGTCTCGGAACGACATCTGATCCGATCAAGACGGACCGTCTAGGAAACGACATGAAATTGCAGACTCCGACGTCCGACACGGCGTGAGACCGAGGAAGAACCTGCAAGCAGGTCACGAAGGTGATCTCCGATACCAGCCGCGAGACCCTGCAGCTGTAGGGTCTCGAATTTCGTGTCGGAATCTCAGGGCTGATGTTGGATCAGAGCCGGATGCGACACAGGGCTGAGACCGCAGTGCCCTGTCGCGATGAAGCCGTGGGGTTCTCACTCGTTCTCGTCCGTGCTGCTCTGGGGAGGCGCGATCCCCCTCACGGCCTCACCTATCCTCTTCTGCTGCGCCTGCGGGCGAAGTCGGGAGGCGTCTTTGAGGCTGCACTGGCCGCAGGAGAGGTATTCCTGGCGGCCGGTGGGCAGAATCCTGCGGTCCTGCCCTGGCAGTCCGAGGCCGCGCTATGCTTGCATCAGCTGGACCGGGAAGCGGAAGCCCAGCCCCCAGCGTTGGAGGAACTGCGACTGGCCCGCGAATGAGGCGCGCCCTGGCCCGCTGACGAGCGTTGCGTATCGCCGGAGTAGTTCACCGTGGCCAGATGGCCTTCTTTGAGCAGGCCGTTTACCAGCTCCGGTTTTTTGCCGGTCTGCCTGGAACACGCCAAGGCAACCGCGAAATACAGCGCTACGGCGCGTCGGCCGGCGCACGGACGCCAGGCGCGTCCTGAATGGGGCCTGGGACGTCGCCTGTCGCCGCGGTGAACAATTGCTAGTCCAACAGATCAACGCCGAGCTCAAGGCATGCGATGCCCACTCACGCAGCGCTCTTGCGGTCGGAATCGAGGCCCTTACTCCCAGTGAACGGCGCGTCGTGGAGTGGGCCGCCGCCGGCAGATCCAACCGCGAGAACGCCCGAACCCTGTTCGTCACGCACAAGACTGTCGACGCGCTCTGGACAGGTCCTGTCGCAAACTCGACATCAGCGGCCGGCGCCAGTTGGCCGAGCAGCCCCCAGCCCGTCCAAGGTCGAGTCTGATTCGGAGCGCAACCACAACCCGGGTTCACATGAGATCAACCGATCTGGCTTGGAAATTCTTTGAACGCCTGCGAGCGGGGCTCACACCGTGATCCCAGAACGAGGCCGATTTCCGGTTGTCGATGACCACCGGATGAACCGCATGATGGTGACCTACCGGCTGGAAAACAATGGAGTCCATACAGAGGCCGCCGAGAGCGCATCAGGCACTGAGCGTCATGCGTACGGAAGCTTTTGATGTCGTCGTGCTCGCTTTCGACGGGCGGTTCCGGCCCGATGGCACCAGGCCCGGTGATCAGCGGGTCGTGCCCGGGCGTCCTGGCTCAGTGATTCCCCGTATGCATAACGAGAAGCGGCCACCCGAAGTGGACCGATCAAGCTCGGGAAACGACTTAACCGCCACGTGCTGGTCCTAAGAGTGCCTTGCCACTACCAGGGCGGCAGTCTGATCGGAGGACGAAAGCATGCAAACCCCACCCGTACTGAACCCTCAGGCCGTGCAGGAGCTGGGGAAATCGCTCGAAGCTCCGTTCGTCATCGAGCTCGTCAACACGTTCTTGGAAGACTCTCCCCAACTGATCGACCAAATCCACCAGGGGGTCCAGGACAACGAGACAGAGCAGGTCCACCGCGCCGCGCACACGCTGAAATCGTTCAGCAAGACTTTCGGGCTCGAGCAGCTGGGATCGTTGTGCCAGGAGCTGGAGAAACTCTCAGCACACGGCGAACTGTCCGAGGGTGCGACGTCGGCCGCAAGGGACACCGAAGCCGCCTACCGCCATGCTCGACAGGCTCTGGCAGACCTTCGACAGGAGCTGGCGTCCAGCAGTCGGCCACGGGAGAGCTGATCGCGGAGGAGGGCGATGAAGAGCCGCCACGCTGCGGTGACTAGTTAGGGGCCGGATGAACCCGGGGTACAGCCGCGGGTGACGTGCAAGATACCGCGCGGAGAGAGACGTCGGCAGTGAGGCCGCGGATATGGCATAAGCTCGCCGCTAAACGATCGGTTGGCGGAGCGTTTGCATAATGAATGCGGTCATCGGCATGACGGAACTCCTGCTTGGTGCTCGCCTAACCGCAGAGAAGCACAATTTCGCGGAGGTCGTTCGTAACAGCGCAGACAATCTTCTGGCGACCACTAACGACATCCTTGACTTTGCCAAGTTCGAGGGGAGAAAATTCGACCTGGAATGCATTCCCTTGGGTCTGAGTGAATGCGTTGAATCCACCTTGATTTCATCATGACTCGCGCGGATGAAAAAGAGATTCTTGGACTACTGCGACGCCTGCCTGGCCGCAGGAATGGATGACTTCATCACAAGCCACTCCATCTGATGACCTGAGAGCCGGGCTGGACAACTGCACCCCTGGGCACCAGGTGCCCCCGGTGATCCTCGCGACGGTCGATAGAAGAGTGGCCAGGCATCGGCCACCGAAGGCGTGCCAGTGCTCGCGCCGACGCCCACAGCCCGTCTGTCTGCCCGGGCGCCAGCCTGGCCTGGTGCCGTTCCTGCCGCAACGGGCCCGTATCGGCGTCAAGTTCAGCGATCATCCCGGCCGACGGGACAGTGGCCCTGGGTCATTGATGATCCCTGCACAAGCCGCGGTTCTCAAACAAGACCATGATCAACGATCAATAGCTCGACGCTTCACTACCGCGAACGGGCTCGCAGGGAAGCTCGCCGACCCGCTGCACCGGTCACTGGTTGGATACCCTGGGAATCGGCAAATGGCACCTGGCTCATTGGGGTGTGAGAGCCAGCTACACACCGAGTTCGACGAGAGACGCCCAGCTACACACCGAGATCGACGAGAGACGCTGGGTGTCCTGTCGGAGGGGTGGTGGCGATGAAGCGTTCTGTGGGGCGGCGGGTGAATGTGTCGCTCCGAATGCTCGTGCGTGTTTTCGTTGTGGTCAATGCCCTCTTGCTTGCCGTGGTGCTTACCCTGAGTGTGGTTGCCGTGCAGAGCATGCAGGACGCTGCACGGGCCGAGAGCCGGCGGTCGGAATCGCTGCGCCTGGCCGACGAACTGCGCCAGACCTCCGATGACCTGACCCGCATGGCAAGGACGTACGCGGTCACCGGAGAATCACGCTACCGGGACTACTTCGTCGAGATCCTGGCTATTCGTGACGGTAGAGCCCCGCGCCCCGAGCAGTACGACCGTGTCTACTGGGACGTGGTCACCGACACCGGGCGGCGGCCCACTTCCTCCGGACCGGCCGTCAGCTTCGATACGCTGGCCACGCGGGCAGGGTTCACCCGTGAAGAGTTGAGCCTGCTCAAGACGGCGCGGTCGCGCTCCGACGCTCTGGCGCGAATCGAAGAGACAGCCTTCGCCGAGATCGACAGCACAGCTGGAACATCCAGGGCGGCTGCCGGCCGGGCCAGGGCCGCCGCACTCCTCTACGGCGCGGATTACCGTCACGCCAAGGCTCAGATCATGCAACCGATAGGAAGCGTGTTCGATCTGGTCGACGTACGTACCCACCGGGAAACCGCGCAGGCAGTCGACCGGGCGACGGCGTACTCGTCGGCAGCGGTCGGCGTCGCACTGGTGATGCTGTGCGGTATGGCGGTCGTCGCGGTTGGGGCGCGGCGAGCGATCATCCGTCCGGTTGGCATGCTCGACCACGCCACCGCGCGCATCGCCGAGGGTGACTTGCGCGTGCGTGCGCCAGTCGGGGGCATGAGCGAGATCAGCTCACTCGCCAAGCGCTTCAACGGCATGGCTGAGCGGGTGCGGCGCCGAACCGGAGAACTCGAGCTGCTTCAACGCGTCGCGGTCACCGCCAATGAGGCCGCTGACCTGACTGAGGCGACGCAGGTTGTCCTTGACCTTGTCTGTGGCTACACCGGCTGGCAGGTGGGCCATGCATACTGGCTCGCCCCTGATGCGGCACGAGCCGAGGGCGCCAAGCTGGTCCCCTCGCCGGTCTGGCACTGCGGTGACTCTGCTGAGTTTCGAGCATTCCGGCAGGCGAGGGAAGCGAGCCCGCTGACCCCGGGGGAGGGGTTGCCCGGACGCGTATTCGCCAGCGGCAAGGCTGCATGGATCGTTGATGTCACCAAGACCCCCGAATTCTCCGGAGTCGGAAATGCGGACGACATCGGTGTGCATGCGGCCATGGGATTTCCCGTGCTGGTGGGCGATGAAGTCGTCGCCGTTCTGGAGTTTTTCTCGTTCCAGCCGGTCGAGCCCGACGGGGCATTGCTCGACCTGATGGGGAACATAGGCACGCAGCTGGGCCGGGTCGTGGACCGTATGCGTGCAGAGACTGCGGCACGCAACGTCAATTTGTTGCTGGAATCGACCGCAGAAGGTATCTACGCTACTGATCTCCAAGGAAACTCCACCTTCGTCAACAAGGCCGCAGCCGAAATACTGGGATACGAACCCGACTCCCTGGTTGGCAAGTACATGCACGAGCTGTGCAGTCACACCCATCGCAACGGTCTTCCGTGCTCGATCGAGGAGTGTCCGATCTGTGCGGCGTATCGGACTGGTCGTGGGCGCCAGACCGAGGGGGAGATGTTCAGACGGCGCGATGGAGTCCTCTTTCCTGTAGCTTGCACCTCCTATCCGATTAGACAGAAGGGGGAGGTCTGTGGGGCAGTTGTCACCTTCTCGGATGTCACAGCCCGGCGACGTGCCGAGGAGGCGTTGCAGCAGGCGAAGGAGGCAGCCGAGAGTGCCAACAACGCCAAGAGTGCTTTCCTGGCGACAATGAGCCACGAGATCCGCACCCCGATGAACACGATCATCGGCATGACCGGACTGTTGCTCGACACGGAGCTCGACCACGAGCAGCGCGACTTTGCCGGCACCGTCCGTGAGAGTGCGGAGGCCCTGCTCACGTTGATCAATGACATCCTCGACTTCTCGAAGATCGAGGCCGGTAAACTCAAGCTTGAGCACCAGCCGTTCCATGTCGGTGAGTGTGTTGAGGCCACGCTCGAACTCGTGGCCGCCGAGGCGGCCGCGAAGGACATCGAGTTGGCCTGCCTGGTTGACCCGGGCGCGCCCGAGGGCATGGTGGGTGACGTCACCCGGCTCCGGCAGGTGCTGCTCAATCTGCTGAGTAACGCGGTGAAATTCACCGAACGAGGCGAGATTGTGGTTACGGTCGACGCTGAGCTTCTGGCGGATGCTGGCGACGGGTCGGATGCGTCCCCGCGGTGCCGATGGCACTTTGCTGTGCGGGATACAGGAATCGGCATCCCGCCCGATCGAATTGAAGGATTGTTCGATCTGTTCAGTCAGGTCGATGCCTCAACGACCCGCCGCTACGGTGGCACCGGTCTTGGCCTGGCCATCTCAAAGCGCCTATGCGAACTCATGGGCGGGACGATCTTCGTGTCCAGTCGGCAAGGTGAGGGCTCGACGTTCCGCTTCACCGTCGAGGGTGGGACCGCAGCCGTCCGGCGGCGCGACCCTGTGCCAGAGGAAAGGCCGGAGCTGGCGGGAAAACGGGTGCTCGTCATCGACGGAAGTGCGGTCAACCGTCAGATCCTGATGACACAGATGGCGTCATGGGGCATGCAACCGAGCACCACCGAGTCACCGGCCGAAGCGGTCGAGTGGCTTTCGGCCGGAGCCCACTTCGACCTCGGAATCGTTGATGCAAAGATGCCGGAGCGGAATGGACCCACCCTTACCGAAATCATCCAGGCAACCCAGCAGCATCACTCCATCCCGCTCATCATGCTGACTTCGCTCGGTCAGCAGCGCAACGACCTCCCCAACTCCCAGATAGCCGCCTACCTGACCAAGCCGATCAGGCCGTCCCAGCTCTTCGACACCATCATCAGCGTCTTCACAGGGCAGTTGGCCGGTGCTGTGTCTGCCGTAGAGCGCGCACCCGGGACGCATCGGAGCGCTCCCCAGGGCACTCTGCGGATCCTCGTCGCAGAAGACCACGCGGTCAATCAGCGACTGGCAATACTGCTGCTGGACAAACTCGGATACCGAGCCGACGTCGCGAGCACTGGTCGGGAGGCATTGGCGGCGCTCGAACGTCAACCCTACGACGTCATACTCATGGACGTGCAGATGCCAGAGATGGATGGGCTGGAGGCAACCCAGCGCATCCGCTCGCGTTGGCCGGGCGAAGGCCGCCCATACATCGTCGCAGTCACCGCCAATGCAATGGAGGGCGATCGGGGGCCTTGCATCGAAGCCGGGATGGATGACTACCTCACCAAGCCCATCAATCTCAAGGAGCTGGGTAAAGCGCTCGCCCGCTCTGCAGGCCGGGGCGAGCGCCCTCACGGTGGCTTCGGCTCGCCAGGGTGACGCTGGGGCGGCGAACTGGGGCCTAGGTCTAAAACTGACGGAGGTTGTTGACAGGTGGGTCTCTGATTCCTAGGAGACCTGCATGACCGAACGGGAACTGCAACGACGTGCTCGGCATCGGCTGGCGGTGCTGCGGCACGTTGAGGAAGTCAGCGGCAGTGTGGCGCCTGTCGACTGGGTCAAGGAGGCGGTGCCGGGCTGGACCGTACGTGACCTCGCTACCCACGTTCTGGGCGACTTCTACGGGCGTCTCGCCCGCGACCGCGACGGCCATCAGGAAGGTCCCGCCTTCGCGCCGGGCGAGACTCTGGAGGCGTTCATCCACCGCGCCCACCAGGAATGGGTCGACGCCTGCCGCGGGGTGAGCCCGGCCGCGCTCACCGACACCCTTGACCTGATCGGCGGGCAGGTCGCCCGGTTCTTCGAGGCCGCTGCCCTCAACTCGCCATCGCTGGGGGTGTCCTGGGCCGGTGTCGACCCGGCACCGATGTGGCTGGACAGCGCCCGCGACTTCACTGAGTTCTGGACCCACCGCCAGCAGGTCCGGCACGCCATCGGCCAGGACACCGACCCCGATCCACGCTTCTTGTCGGTGGTCTTGGACACTTTCATGCGAGCCCTGCCCCACACTCTGCGTGACGTCGGTATGCCGGTCGGCACCCAGAGCCAGGTTCGGATCGACGGCCCGGCCGGGGGTACCTGGACCGCGACGGCCACCGGGGATCGCTGGTCGCTCGCCGAGCCAGACGCCGAACGCCCGACCGCGATCGTTCACCTGGACGCGGAGACCGCCTGGCGTCTGTGTACCCGCGGTATCCAGCCGGAGACAGCCCTTTCCCGCGTCGGCATTGACGGCGACCGCGACCTGGCCGAAGCCACCTGTCAAATCGTGTCGATCATCTACTGACCGTCACCACAAGAAAGCGCCCCGGCCGTGGCATCCGGTGTCCGTCAGCCGCGAAGCCACAGCCGGAGCACGGCCGTCGGCATGCTGCCGTGAAACACCTAGGCAGTGTCTTCAAATGATCTCGGGTGGTGGATCATGGTCGGGTGATACGTCGCCATGAACTGTCGGATGCCGAGTGGGAGTTCGTCCGGC
>NZ_JBVHZH010000039.1:0-96932 GCF_055574515.1 Streptomyces sp. NPDC029466 | reverse complement strand
GGGTTTTGCCACGGGGGGGGGGGAGAACGCTTGTGGGGGTGGGGGGGTTGGGGGGGTGTGGTTGTTTTGTGGGGGTTTTTGGGGATGGTTTGCCCCCCCCCCCGCCCCCCCCCCCCCCCCGGGGGCGTGGGGATATCGGGCCGGTCGGCCGCTCGGGCCGGGGCCTCAGGTGTGCGTATAAGCCACCAGGGAGATGCCGACGTAGTGCACGACGAAGGCCGCCAGGGTGAAGGAGTGGAAGACCTCGTGGAAGCCGAACCACCGGGGTGAGGGGTTGGGGCGCTTGAGGCCGTAGATCACGCCGCCGGCGCTGTAGAGCAGCCCGCCGACGATGACGAGGACGAGGACGGCGACGCCGCCGGTGCGCAGGAAGTCGGGGAGGAAGAAGACGGCGGCCCAGCCCATGGCGATGTAGCAGGGGGTGTAGAGCCAGCGTGGGGCGCCGACCCAGAAAACCCGGAAGAGGATTCCGGCCAGGGCGGCCGCCCAGACCGCCCAGAGCAGCGCCTCGCCGCGGGAGCCGGGCATCAGCAGCATCGTCAGCGGCGTATAGGTGCCCGCGATGATCAGAAAGATATTGGCGTGGTCGAGCCGGCGCAGCACGCCGTCGGTCCGCGGGCCCCAATTGCCGCGGTGGTAAAGGGCACTGACCCCGAACAGCAGACATGCGGTCAGGGTGTAAATGGCGCAGGCCAGACGGCCGCGGGGGCTGTCGGCGAGGGCGGTGAGCAGGACGCCGGAGAGGAGGGCGGCGGGGAACATCCCGGCGTGCAGCCAGCCGCGGAGTTTGGGTTTGAGGGGTGCGGCCACGGCGGCGACCGCCGCGATCGCGGGCGGCGCGGAGGGGGACTGGCTCTCGGCGGCGTCGGGCGCGGAAGTCATGGCGCAATGCTACCTACGCAACCGTAAGTTACGGATTGGTGCCGGAGTGGTGACGGTCACGAAAGCGCCCTCTGGACAGAACCCCATAACGGTCGGATGATCAAATGAGTGCCGTCGGCACCGGATGAGCGGTCACGAAGCATCCGGGTCGCAGCCCCCAAGGGGCAAACATCAAAAGAAGCGGATTTTCCCGGCCAAATCGGGCATAAATCCGTCCACACCCTCATCTAGGAGCGATCGTGGCGCGCGACAACGCGGCTCCCCCCGTCCTCACCCGTCATCAAGGACTCATCTCCTGGGTCGACGAGATCGCAGCGATCACCCAGCCCGACCGGGTCGTCTGGTGTGACGGCTCGGAGGCGGAGTACGAGCGTCTGTGCGAGGAGCTCGTCGACAAGGGCACGTTCAAGAAGCTCGACCCGATCAAGCGCCCCAACTCGTACTACGCGGCCTCCGACCCCTCGGACGTGGCGCGGGTCGAGGACCGCACCTTCATCTGCTCCGAGAAGGAGGAGGACGCCGGCCCGACGAACCACTGGAAGAACCCCGCCGAAATGCGCGAGATCTTCGCCGGTGAGCAGGGCATCTTCCGCGGTTCGATGCGCGGCCGGACGATGTACGTGGTCCCGTTCTGCATGGGCCCGCTCGGCTCCCCGCTCTCCGCGATCGGTGTGGAGATCACCGACTCCGCCTATGTCGCGGTCTCGATGCGCACCATGACGCGCATGGGTCAGCCGGTGCTCGACGAGCTCGGCGAGGACGGCTTCTTCGTCAAGGCGGTGCACTCGCTCGGTGCGCCCCTGGCTGAGGGCGAGGCCGATGTGCCGTGGCCGTGCAACTCCACCAAGTACATCTCGCACTTCCCCGAGGACCGGGAGATCTGGTCCTACGGCTCCGGCTACGGCGGCAACGCCCTGCTCGGCAAGAAGTGCTACGCGCTGCGCATCGCCTCCGTCATGGCGCGCGACGAGGGCTGGCTCGCCGAGCACATGCTGATCCTCAAACTCACCCCTCCGCAGGGCGAGTCCAAGTACGTCGCCGCCGCCTTCCCGAGCGCCTGCGGCAAGACCAACCTCGCGATGCTGGAGCCGACGATCTCCGGCTGGACCGTCGAGACCATCGGTGACGACATCGCCTGGATGCGCTTCGGCGAGGACGGCCGCCTCTACGCCATCAACCCCGAGGCCGGCTTCTTCGGTGTCGCGCCCGGCACCGGCGAGCACACCAACGCCAATGCCATGAAGACGATGTGGGGCAACTCCGTCTTCACCAATGTCGCGCTCACCGACGATGGCGATGTCTGGTGGGAGGGCATGACCGAGGAGAAGCCCGCCCATCTGACCGACTGGAAGGGCAACGACTGGACGCCGGAGTCCGAGACCCCGGCCGCCCACCCCAACGCCCGCTTCACCGTCCCGGCCGGCCAGTGCCCGATCATCGCGCCCGAGTGGGAGGACCCCAAGGGCGTGCCGATCTCGGCGATCCTCTTCGGCGGCCGTCGCGCCAGCGCCGTGCCGCTGGTGACCGAGTCGCTGACCTGGCAGCACGGCGTCTTCCTCGGCGCCAACGTCGCCAGCGAGAAGACCGCCGCGGCCGAGGGCAAGGTCGGCGAGCTGCGCCGGGACCCGTTCGCCATGCTGCCGTTCTGCGGCTACAACATGGGCGACTACATGGGGCACTGGGTCAAGGTCGGTGCCGACAAGGACCAGGCCAAGCTGCCGAAGATCTACTACGTCAACTGGTTCCGCAAGGACGACAAGGGCCGCTTCGTGTGGCCGGGCTTCGGCGAGAACGGCCGGGTGCTCAAGTGGATCGTCGAGCGGCTGGAGGGCAAGGCCGAGGGCGTCGAGACCCCCATCGGCGTGCTGCCCACCAAGGAGTCGCTGGACACCACGGGCCTCGACCTCGACGACGCCGACCTCGACTTCCTGCTCACCGTCGACAAGGACGTGTGGCGCGAGGAGGCGGCGCTGATCCCCGAGCACCTCAACACCTTCGGTGACCACACGCCGAAGGAGCTGTGGGACGAGTACCGCGCGCTGGTCCAGCGGCTCGGCTAGTCACCCGTAGCGCACACACCGGCCGGGGCCCGCACAGGACGTGCGGGCCCCGGCTCGTTGCTGTGGGTGAGCTGACGTGGCAGGGACCGGCTGGGCCGGTTGGGTGAGGTGGGCCGGCCAGTGCCCGGCCTCAGGCCGTGGCGAGGTCCCGGCGCGGTGCGGCGTGCGCCGCCAGCCGCTCGGCGGCCAGCTCCCGCGCCGCCGCGTCGTCACGGGTGGTGGCGACCGCCAGGGCGTTCCCGGCGAGGGTGTGGGCGCGCTGCTGGAGGGCCTCGATCCGGGCCGGGGTGCCGCCGTCGGTGGGCTCGGCGCGCAGCGGATAGTGGCCGCCGGTCAGCCGGGCGACCTGCTCGGCGATGCGCTCGGCGGCAGCGGCCAGCTCGGCGGCGGCCGGCCCGGCGTCCTGCGGCGCACCGCCGCCCGTCCGCGTCGCCAGCGCATGCAGCTCATCGGTGACGGTGAGCAGCGCGGTCAGCTGTCCGGCGAGCCGGATGTCCAGCTCCTGCTCGCGCGAGCGGTGCGGGATCTCCGGGGCGGCGGCCATGGTGTGGACCGACTTGGTGCGGATCGGTTCGTACATGGGACGGCCTCCTGAATACGTTCAGGAGACCATCCTAGCTTAGACGCTGTCTAAAGTTGTGGGCCGTACAGAGAATTTCTCCGGGTCAGTACTGTCCGTAGCCGTCGAGGAAGGAGCCGATCCGGGTGACCGCATCCGCCAGATCGTCCTTGCTGGGCAGCGTGACCAGGCGGAAGTGATCGGGCTCCGGCCAGTTGAAGCCGGTGCCGTGCACGATCATGATCTTCTCGGCGCGCAGCAGGTCCAGCACCATCTGCCGGTCGTCCTTGACCTTGTAGACCTTGGGATCCAGCCGCGGGAAGGCGTACAGCGCGCCCTTCGGCTTGACGCAGCTGACGCCGGGGATCTGGGTCAGCAGCTCATACGCCGTGTCGCGCTGCTCCAGCAGCCGGCCGCCGGGCAGCACCAGATCGTTGATCGACTGCCGGCCGCCGAGCGCGGTGGCGACCGCGTGCTGGGCCGGCATATTGGCGCACAGCCGCATATTGGCGAGGATCGTCAGCCCCTCGATGTACGAGGAGGCGTGCGCCTTCGGGCCGCAGACCGCCATCCAGCCGCTGCGGTAGCCCGCCACCCGGTACGACTTGGACAGCCCGTTGAAGGTCAGGGTCAGCAGGTCGGGGGCGAGCGAGGCGAAGGGGGTGTGGGTGACGCCGTCGTAGAGGATCTTGTCGTAGATCTCGTCGGCGCAGACGATCAGGTTGTGCCGGCGGGCGATCTCCGCGATACCGCGCAGCAGCTCGTCGTCGTACACCGCACCCGTGGGATTGTTGGGGTTGATGACGACGATGGCCTTGGTGCGGTCGGTGACCTTGCGCTCGATGTCGGCCAGGTCCGGCATCCAGTCCGCCTGCTCGTCGCAGCGGTAGTGCACGGCGGTGCCGCCGGAGAGCGAGACGGAGGCCGTCCACAGCGGATAGTCCGGGGCCGGGACCAGCACCTCGTCGCCGTCGTCCAGCAGCGCCTGCATCGACATCTGGATCAGCTCGGAGACGCCGTTGCCCAGGTAGATGTCGTCGACGGAGAGGTCGATGCCCTGCGTCTGGTAGTGCTGCATCACCGCGCGGCGGGCGGAGAGCAGGCCCTTGGCGTCCCCGTAGCCGTGCGCCGTGCCGACCGTGCGGAGGATGTCCTCCAGGATCTCGGGCGGGCACTCGAAGCCGAACGCCGCCGGGTTGCCGGTGTTGAGCTTGAGGATGCGGTGACCGGCAGCCTCCAGCCGCATCGCCTCCTCAAGAACCGGGCCACGGATCTCGTAGCAGACGTTGGCGAGCTTCGTTGACTGGATCACCTGCATGTCCGCCACCTTACGGGCGCGTTACGGCGGCCGCCCGGTGTTTTTCCCCACGTTGATCACCGGACGGTGTGGACTTCCTCACGCCCGGTGACGATGCGGGGGCCGCGGATTCCGCGGAGGCCCCCACGGTCGGGGGCGCGCGCCGCTACGCTCCATGCCCGCCTCGGCACCGTTACCCCCGGCCGCACCCACCGCACCGGCCTCGCCCGCTCCCGCCGTCGCCGCGCCCCGCGGCCCGTTCGCGCTGCTCAACGACGAACCGGTGGCCGAGCCCGGCGCGGATCTGCTCGGCGCCGGCCGCGCCGCCCGCCGGCTCGCCGGGCTCCTGGTCGCCTCCCGTGCCGCCACCCCGTTCACCCTCGCCGTCGACGCCGGCTGGGGCATGGCTGCGACCGCTCGGCGCTCGCGCCCAACGGGCTGCTGCGTGATCCGTCGCCGGCGGCCTCGGCGTTCATCCCCACGGGGGCCGAGACGCTGAGCCGACTGGAGCGCCAACTCTCCAGCGGCTTCCCGGAGATAGTGACCGATCAGGGCTTCACCTCTGACGAGCAGCGGACCGGAGATCGAACGGCTGGTCCTGCGCGCGGCCGCGGGAGAACTGCCGCCGCCCGGCTGACCTCAGCCCCGGCCCGGCGCCGTCCGCCGTACCGACCGGCCCGCCAGTACGTCCGTGCGCCGCCCGTCCGCCATCACGAACCGGCCGTCGATCAGGACATGCGGAATGCCGGTGGGCAGCGTGCGCGGGGCGTCGAAAGTGGCCCCGGCGGCGACCGTTTCCGGGTCGAAGAGGACCAGGTCGGCGCGGTAGCCCTCGCGCACCAGGCCGCGGTCGGGGAGCCGCAGCCGGGCGGCCGGACGGCCCGTCAGATGCGCGACGCACTCCTCCAGCGACAGCACGCCCAGCTCGCGGACGTAGGCGCCGAGGTAGCGGGGGAAGGTGCCGTACGCCCGCGGATGCGGCTTGGCGCCCTGGAGGATGCCGTCGCTGCCGCCGGTGTGCACCCGGTGGCGCATGATCCGGCGCACGTTGTCCTCGTGGCCGACGTGCTGGAGGATCGTCGAGCCCAGACGGTCCTCGATCAGCAGCCGGCGGGCGGTCCGCCAGGGCTCCTCGCCGCGCTCGGCGGCGGTGCGGGCCACGGTCTTGCCGACGTGGTCCGCCAGCTCGGGGTGCGACACCCCGGAGATCTCGATGGTGTCCCAGTCGATGGGCACCCCGTGACAGCCGTCGGCGCCCTCCACCTCCATGACCTGCCGGATGCGGGCGGCCGTCGCGTCGTCCCGGAGGCGGGCCAGGATCACCCCGGGTCCGCCCTCGCTCGCCCAGCTCGGCAGCATGGCGACCAGGGTCGTACAGCCGGGCGTGTACGGATAGGTGTCCAGGGTGAGGTCCGCGCCGGCGTCCAGCGCGTCGTCCAGGAGCGCGAGCAGCTCGGGCGCGCGGCCCTCGTTGACGCCGAAGTTCATGGTGGCGTGCGCCAGATGCAGCGCACAGCCGGCCTCGCGGGTGAGCGCCACCATCTCCTCGTACGCCTGGAGGGCACCGGCGCCGTAGGAGCGGTGGTGCGGGCAGTAGTAGCCGCCGTATTGGGCCACCACCCGGCACAGTTCGGTCAGTTCGGCGTCGGAGGCGTACATCCCGGGGGTGTAGGTCAGACCGGAGGACATGCCGACCGCGCCCTGTTCCAGGCCCTCGGCGACCAGCTGCCGCATGTGGTCCAGCTCGTCGGCGGTGGCCGCGCGGTCGTCCCAGCCGAGGGTGAGCATCCGTACCGTGCCCTGCGGGACGAGATAGGCGGCGTTGACGGCGATGCCGTGGCCGTCGAAGCCGTGATCGAGGCGGTCGAGGTAGCCGCCGACGGTGCGCCAGCTGAAGTCGACGGAGTGGTCCCCGGGCGCTCCGCCGTTCCAGCCGGTGATCTGGGCGCGGACCTCGGCGAGGGTGCGGTCGTCGACCGGCGCGTACGACAGGCCGTCCTGGCCGAGGACTTCGAGGGTGACCCCCTGGGCGGCCTTCGCCTCGTGCCCGGGGTCCCGCAGCAGCGCCAGGTCGCTGTGCGCGTGCATATCGATGAAGCCGGGGGAGAGGGCGAGGCCCTGGCCCTCCACCACGCGGGCTGCGCCCGGCCGCGGACCGCCGTCCGACTCGCGGTGGACGGCCGCGATCCGGCCGCCGGACAGGGCGACATCGGCGCGGTAGGACGGACCGCCGGACCCGTCGACGACGCGTACGCCGCGGAACACGGTCTCCATGGCTGGGCCTGCCTCTCTCGGTGCCCCGGAGCGTCGACCGGGGGACGTGCGGTCGCAGGGGCCGGGGCCGGCGGCGCGCACCGCGGGGGATCGGCGCGCACCGCCGGCGTCCGGGGGGCGGGAGCAGAGCTCCGGCCCGGGAAGCCCGCGGGGCCAAGGCCCCGCCGGGCAGGTCCTGGAAGAAGGGCCTGGCAGAAGGTTCTAGAAGAAGTCCTAGAAGAAGGTCCGGATGAAGTCCGTGACCGTGCCGTCCTGTTCGACGAGCGGGATCAGCTGCCACTTGTCGAAGATGGTGCAGGGGTGCGAGAGCCCGAGGGCGACCCAGTCGCCGACCTCCACATCGCCGGCGCGCTCGGTGTCGACCCAAGCGTGTTGGTCGGACAGCTTGGTGACGGTGAGGCCGTCCGCCGGGCGTTCGGTGCCGTCCCGGCCGGACCGGACCACCTGGGCCTGCGGCAGATCCAGGTCGTACGCCGCATCGCGCTTGCCCGCGTTGAGGAACGCCTGCTCGGTCGTGGGGCGGGAGACGACCTGGGCCCACAGCCGGAAGGCGGGGTGCAGGGCGCCCTCCTCGGGGACCCGGTTGAAGGGGGTGAGCCGGCGGTAGTGGGCGTCGTCGTGCGAGACATACGCGCCCGAGCGCAGCAGCTTGAGGACGGGTGCCGACAGCGCGGGGAGGTCCGCGAAGACCTCGGCGACCGCGTCGAACCAGGCGCTGCCACCGGCGCTGACCACGATCTGGTCCAGGTCGGTGAACCGGCCCGCCTTGTCGAACGCCTCGGCCAGCGCGACCAGTCGGCGCAGATAAGCGGTCACCCGCTCCGGGGTGGCCTCGGGCACCTCGCCCTCGTAGCCCGCCACGCCCACCAGGCGCAGGGTGTCCACCCCCGCGATGGCATCGGCGAGTTCGAGGCACTCGGTCTCGGTGCGGACGCCGGTGCGCGCGCCCTCGCCGGCGCACAGCTCGACGACCACATCCACCGGGCGGGTGGCGCCGGCCTCCCGCAGGGTGCGGTCCATCAGCTCGATACCGCGCAGCGAGTCGACGTAGCAGATGAGCTGGAAGCCGGGGTCGTCGGCGAGTTCGGCGGCGAGCCAGCGCAGGGCGGCCGGGTCCACGACCTCGTTGGCCAGGAAGATCTTCTGGATGCCGTAGGCGCGGTAGACGCGGACCTGGTGGGGGACGGCGGCGGTGATGCCCCAGGCGCCGTGCTCCAGCTGCCGGGCGAAGAGCTGCGGCGCCATACAGGTCTTGCCGTGCGGAGCGAAGGCGAGACCGTGCCGGTCGGCGTAGGTCTCCATCAGGGCGAGGTTGTGCTCGACCGACTCGGCGGAGAGGGCGAGGACGGGGGTGGTGAAACCGCCGTCGAAGAGGTTGCGGCGCTCGGCGGCCAGCTCCCCGACGGTGAGCCCTTCGGCGTCGGGCGGGAGCGCCTTGAAGCGGTGATCGACCCGTTCGTCCGCGAGTCCCTTGAGTCCCTGCGCGAGCCGCTCGCCGGCCATGGGGCCTCCTCCAAGTTCCTGTTGCACTCTCTGCAACGCTCATTGCGCATATCGCGTACAGCTGTCTAACATCCGGGCCATCGCCCGGTCAATGGTGAGAAGCATCGTGCAAAACGGGCCGGAACGGGGGCCTGGACACCGCCCCGGACGACACCCGAAACCGCCGTGCCGGGCGACACCTGAACCGCCGCCCCGGCCGCGCCCGGGTGAGCCGTACAGCGAAGGAGCGCATCCGATCGTGACCAGGTCCTCGAACGCCGGCGACAGCCAAGCTCCGGACGGCGCACCCGTTCCGGACGTCGATGTCGTCTGCCTCGGCGAGTCCATGGTCACCTTCCTGCCGCGGCTGCCCGGGCGGCTCGCCGATGTCCCCTCCTTCGACCGCGCCATCGGCGGTGCCGAATCCAACGTCGCCTGCACCCTCGCCCGCACCGGCCACACCACCCGCTGGATCTCCCGGGTCGGCACCGACGGCTTCGGTGACCACCTGCTGGCCGCCATCGGCGACTGCGGCGTCGACGTCCAACACGTCCGCCGCGACCCGCTGCGCCCCACCGGCATCTACTTCCGCACCGCCGGCGACCGCGCCACCGGCACCCACGAAGTCGCCTACTACCGCACCGGTTCCGCCGCCTCCGCCATGACGGCGGACGGCCTGGACCCGGCCGCCGTGTACGCCGGCCGGATCCTGCATCTGTCCGGCATCACGGCGGCGCTGTCCGCGGACTGCCTCGGCCTGCTGCGGGAACTGACCACCCGCCGCCCAGGGCGTCCGCTCCTCTCCTTCGACGTCAACTACCGGCCGGGGCTGTGGCGGGACACCGCGCGGGCACAGGTGCTGCTCGACCTCGCACGCGGTGCGGACCTGGTGTTCGTGGGCGACGACGAGGCCCGGGACGCCTGGGGCCTGCACGGTCCCCGGGCCATCCGCCAGGCGCTGCCGGAACCGCACACCCTGGTCGTCAAGCAGGGCAGGGCGGGAGCCACCGTGTTCCGGCGGACGCGGGAGCCGGGCGGCCGCCGCGACGACGCCACCGGCACCACCACCTTCGTCCCGGCCCTGAACGTCGACCTCGTGGCGGCCACCGGCGCCGGAGACGCCTTCGCCGCCGGCTTCCTCTCCGCCACCCTCCGCGGCCTCCCGGACCGCGCCCGCCTCCGGCACGGCCATCTGTGGGCCGCCGCCGCCCTCACCGTCCCCGGCGATCTCGCCACCCCGCCGAGCCGGCCGTACGCCGACCGACTGGCCGCCCTCGACGACCCGGCCTGGGAGACACTGCACCTCGCTCCCGGCTGGACCGCCGCCGACACATCCGGCCACAGGGCCGACGAGGAGGTACCCACGCAATGAACGAGCCACGTGCGAGAGCCACCGAGAGGTGCGCCCCGGGCGACCGGCGGGCCGGGCGAAGCGAGGTGGCGGCAAGCCGGACCGCTGACCGGGCCGGGCGAAGCGAGGTGGCGGTATGAGCCGGACCGCCGACCGGGCCGGGCGAAGCGAGGTGCCGGCATGAGACGGATCGCCGACCGAGCCGAGGGCGACGAGGTGCCGGCATGAGCCAGACCGTCGACCGGGCGCTGAGCATCCTGCCGCTGCTCGCCGAGGGACCCGCCGACCTGGGCCAGGTCGCCGACCGGCTCGGCGTCCACAAGTCCACGGCCCTCCGGCTGCTGCGCACCCTCCACGAACACGGCTTCGTCTACCGCCAGTCCGACCAGCGCTACCGCCTCGGTGCCCGGCTCTTCGCCCTCGCCCAGCAGGCCGTCGAGAACCTCGACGTACGCGAGATCGCCCACCCCCACCTCGTCGCCCTCAACGAGAAGTGCGGACACACCGTCCACCTCGCGGTCCACGAGGAGAACGAGGTCCTCTACATCGACAAGGTGGAGAGCCGCTACCCGGTCCGGATGTACTCCCGGATCGGCAAACCCGTCGCGATCACGGTCGCCGCGGTCGCCAAGCTGCTCCTCGCCGACCTCCCCGAACCCGAGCGCCGCGCCCTCGCCGAGAAGCTCGACTACCCCCGCTACACGTCCCGTTCGACCCATGACGCCACGGCGTTCCTCGCCGAACTGGCCACGGTCCGCGAACAGGGCTGGGCCACCGACCTCGGTGGCCACGAGGAGTCCATCAACTGCGTCGCGGCCCCCGTACGCGGCGCCGACGGCCGTCTGGTCGCCGCCATGTCGGTCTCCGCGCCGAATGTCGTCGTCAGCGCCGAGGAACTCCTCGGACTGCTCCCGCTGGTCCGCCGCACCGCCGACGCCATCAGCCGGGAGTACTCCGGAACCGCCGTCCCCCCGTCAGCCACCGACCCCGCAGAGGAAGCCTGAACCCCATGACCGAGAAGACCGCGCTCACCCCGGCCACCCACACCACCCCGCCCGCGAAGTTCTCCCACGGCGTCAAGAAGGGCAATATCCTCCAGGTCGCGGGCCAGGTCGGCTTCCTCCCCGCCGTCGAGGGCCAGGCCCCCACCCCGGCCGGCCCCACCCTGCGCGAGCAGACCCTCCAGACCCTCGCCAACGTCAAGGCCATCCTCGAAGAGGGCGGCGCCAGTTGGGACGACGCGATGATGATCCGCGTCTACCTCACCGACGTGGCGCACTTCGCCGAGATGAACGCGATCTACAACGCCTACTTCGAGGAGCAGGGCCTCAAGGAGGCACCCGCCGCCCGCACCACCGTCTACGTCGGTCTGCCCAAGGGGCTGCTCATCGAGATCGACGCCCTCGCCGTCCTGAGCTGAGCCACGCCTGTGCCTTCAGCGAGCCGACCCGTGAGCCGACCCGTGAGCCGACCGCTGTGCCGTTAGTACCTCCGCACCATCCGCCGCACGGCAGGGCACCCCACACCGCCGGGGCGCCCTGCCGCGGTCCCCCCTACCCGGAAAGCCGTTGCCTGCCACGGGAGTTCACCCATGCACCTCGCCGCCACAACCGCAGCCCCGGCCACTCCGCCACCGCCACCACCCCACACCGGTGGACTGCTCGCCCTGATACCGGGCACCGCGGGCCTCCTGACGGTCGCCGCCCTGGGCATCGCCCTGCTCCTCGTACTGATCATCAAGGTCCGGCTCCAGCCGTTCGTCGCGCTGCTGACCGTCTCCATCGCGGTCGGGCTGGCCGCCGGGCTCTCGGTCACCGAACTCTTCGGCACGGTCCAGAAGTCCGACGCCGTCTCGCTGATCGAGACCGGCATGGGCGGCATCCTCGGGCATGTCGCGATCATCATCGGCCTGGGCACCATGCTCGGCGCGATCCTCGAAGTCTCCGGCGGCGCCGAGGTGCTGAGCGCCCGTCTGCTCCGCCTCTTCGGCGAGCGGCGCGAACCCCTCGCCATGGGCCTGACCGGCCTGATCTTCGGCATCCCGGTCTTCTTCGACGTCGGCATCTTCGTCCTCGCCCCGATCGTCTACGCGGCGGCGAAACGCCCCCAAGCACCCGACAAGCTTGGTGCAGAGGGGACCCCCACCGGCAAGTCGATCCTCCTCTACTGCATGCCCCTTCTCGCGGGCCTCTCCATGACGCACGCCTTCCTGCCGCCGCACCCCGGCCCGGTCGCCGCCGCCGGCCTCTTCAAGGTCGACCTGGGCTGGATCATCCTCATGGGCCTCGTCTGCGGCCTCCCGGCGGTGCTCGCCGCCTGGGCCTACGCGGCCTGGATCGGCAGGCGCCTCTTCGTCCCCGTCCCCCAGGACATGGTCGAGGCGGCCGACGAGGCCAAGGCGGCGGTCACCGCCGAAAAGGCCGCCGCCGGCGTCCGGTCAGCGGCCGGTGTCCCGTCACACGAGAAGCCGGTCTCCCTGGCCACCGTCCTCACCATCATCGGCACCCCCCTGCTCCTCATCCTCCTGGCGACCTTCTCCTCCATCGCCCTGGCTCCCTCGCCCGGCCGCTCGGTCGTCGAGTTCTTCGGCCACCCCTTCGTGGCCCTGACGATCGCCCTGCTGCTGTCGTACCACCTGCTGGGCATCCGCCGCGGCTGGTCCCGCACGTCCCTGGGGACCGTCTCCACCGCCTCGCTCAAGCCGGTCGGCAACATCATCCTCGTGGTCGGCGCCGGCGGCGTCTTCGGCGCCGTCCTCAAGGGCAGCGGCGTCGCCACCGCCCTCTCCGACACCTTCCACCACGTCGGCCTCCCGGTCATCGTCCTCGCCTACCTCCTCTCCCTCGTCCTCCGCGTCGCCCAGGGCTCCGCCACGGTCGCCATCGTCACCACGGCCGGCATCGTCGTCCCCCTGATCGAGGGCCAGGGCATGTCACAGGCCCATCTGGCCCTGATCATCATGGCCATCTCGGCAGGCTCGATCTTCGCCTCGCATGTGAACGACGGCGGCTTCTGGATGGTCAGCAAGTACTTCGGCATCTCGGAACGGGACACCCTGAAGTCGTGGACGGTGCTGGAGTCGGTGCTGTCTGTGGTGGGGTTCGGGGTGGCGGCCCTGGTGAGCCTGGTGGTGTAGCGGCCACCGGAATTCGGGTCCGGCAGACCGTGGTGCAGGAGTGCGTCGGTGACGAGCTCGGTGCGCAGGCACCCACAAGGCAGATTGAGCAGGAATCGGCCGAAGTGTACGTCAGGTGACCGATGTTTATTTAGTTACCCAAGTCTACGTTTGGGCCATCCGCGGCAGACCGGAGAAACCGGCCGTCGGCGAGGACCGGCCGTGTGAGGAACACGCGGAGGCTGCCGTGCCCGCCTCGGCCGGCCGAGAGGTCTGTTCCGGACCGCGGGTCGGCCGCAGGGGTCGGCCCGACGAAGAAGGCCTGTCGAAAGAAGGCCCGTCGAAGGAGCTTGCGTCATGATGACCGCTGAACCGAGTCCCCGCCGATCACGTCAACGGGGTACCGCTCTGCTTCTCAGCACCACTCTGGCCGGCTTGGGGATGGCCGCATTCCCGCTCGCCGGAACAGCCCAGGCGGCCGACCCGCAGTGCGACCAGAAAGTTGTCTTCGGGTGTCTGGACCTTTCGCCGACATCGATGAACCCGGACTTGCATGTGGGGTTTCAAGATGACGCACCGGCCAACGGCAGTGGGCTCTACGCACGAAAGGGCAGCGCCGCCGGCACGTGGAGCTTTCGTGGTTACGACGATGGAAGCTTTCAGATGGTGCACAACGGCACCGAAAAGTGTGTCGAGACCGTGCAACCCGATTCGAGTATCGGTCTTCACTTCCCCGAGCTGAGGGACTGTTCGGGCGCAGACACGCAGAAATTCTACGCGCAAAAGGAAGACGATCAAGGTAACTACCGTATCCGGAGCGTGAGCACCGACAAATGTCTGGATGCCACGCGCGCCTATTCTCCGGAACATCGCCCGGAACCTGTGCTGGAGATCTACGGCTGTGTTCCCGAAAGTAGCGGCCAGATATGGAACGTCGCGGGAATGACTCCCGGGCAGCCCAAGCCATCTTCCGTTCTCGACGTCATGGCGACCCGGTACGCCCTGAAGCAGTTCGACAACGCATCCGACGTCATCAAGTCGGCGACCTACGACATCACCGATTCCTCCCAGAAGGTGACCTGGAAGTACGAGCTCGTCTCACAATCCAGCAGTGAGCAGGGGCAGGGCCCGTACTGCGACAACCCGGGTCCCAAGGGAAGCGGCGACCTGACCTGCACCATGAACTGGACGCAGACCCACTCAAAGGAAACCAACTGGTCCAACACCTTCAGCGTCGGCTTTACCGCTGGATTCTCGGGAACCGAGAAGACTCCTGTGACGGCCCAGCTCTCTCTTGGCTACTCCCACACCTGGGGTGGCAGCGTCACCGAGGCCGAGATGTCCGGCAATGGCGTCCTCGTTGTGGTGCCTCCTGGGTACAAGGGATGGCTGGCGCGGAAGGTGCCCTACAAGGCGACGACCGGCGACTGGACGATCACCACGGACATCGGAAGGAGCTGGAAGGGTGCCGGCACGGCCAATCAGGCGATCAACGGGGTCGAGGGCTACTATCCCGAACTTGTGAAGTGCACGGACCAAACCACCGCCGAGGCATGCACCGCCACGCGCAACGGGCAGTAGTGCCGGCCCTCGCCGCACGGACGACCACGTGGCTCTGAGGTCCGCCGGGAAGCAACATCTGCTTCCTGGCGGGCCCTTGGGCTCAAGGGCCGGAAAGCGCTGGTCATCCGGAGTCCGGTAGGGCCGCGAGCAGTTGTGATCTGGGCCGGGCCCTCCGCTCCAGGTCCTCGGCCGACTTGTCTGTGGACGGGGTGCCCGCATGGCGCCGGGCGTGCCGTCAGCTCAAGCCGCCTGACCGTAGGCCCGCGCCCCCGCGCGCGGCAGCACCGCCCACAGCCGCGTTCCGTCGCCGGGCTTCGTCGACTCCCCGAATCCCCACTCACCGTCGCAGGCGTGCATCACACAGGCCAGCAGCAGAAGCAGAGACCGCCGCCTGCCGTCACAGGCTGCCGCGAGACGGCGGTGGGTATGGCGCGGGTGCCCGTCGTAAAGGCTGATGCGCAATGCGTCGTCGCGATAGCGCAGCGAGAGATAGACGCTGTCGGCGGGTGTGAACAGGCAGGCGCAAGCGGCGAGTTCGCCGATCACCTGGACCGCGGCGGCGGTCACGTCGCACAGGCCGTGCGCCTCCAGGATCGTACGGGCGGCCGAGCGTGCGACGGCCGGGCTCGCGAGTGCGGCAGGGAGGGTGAGGCTGTAGGCCAGGTTTTCCGGTACACGGGGTGTGCGGGTGTCGACGGGGTGCGGGCAGACGGTCACGGCTGTGGACATGGCAACTCCCTGTTGCAGAGGGTTGGTTGATGGCACGGCAGCCGGTGGCCTGTCTCCCTGGCGCGAGCCACCCCTCCCAGGGCAGGAGGATGCGGGCAGGCTCGCGCGATGCACTTCCGACTGCGTCGAGCGTAAGCGTTGCGTTACTGACTGTAGAGGCGTCGGGGGTATCGTGTCTATTGAGAGAGGGGTAATTACCCCCCGCTCTGTGGACTCGTGGGGCGCGTCAGCGGCAGACTGTCCCCGACCACGGCAGAAGGGGCTGCATGTCGACCAGGACCACACCAACGGTGCGGCAAAGACGGCTTGGCGCAGAGCTACGCAAGATGCGTCTCGCCGCAGGCGCCACGACCGAGTACGCCGCCGGGTTGTTGGGCGTCGACCGGACGCGGGTTTCCAACATGGAGAGCGGCGTCAGGCCGATCTCCCCCGAGCGTGTGCGCACGCTTGCCTGCAATTACGCGTGTGCCGATGAGCGGTACGTCGAGTCTTTGGTTGCCATGGCTGTGACCGGGGAACGCGGCTGGTGGGAACGGGACCGGGGCACGCTCGCCGCAGGGCTGTTGGATATCGCGGAGCTCGAATGGCATGCCGCTCGCATCAGTACGACGCAGACCGCGCACGTTCCGGGCCTGTTGCAGACCGAGGAGTACGCCCGCGCTGTCTTTGCAGCAGTACTTCCCACACCGACTCGGCTGGAAGTTGAGTTGCGCGTCTCTCATCGCTTGGAGCGCCAGCGAGTCTTCAAGCGGCCCGAGCCGCCCGTATATGTTGCGTACGTCCACGAAGCGGCTCTGCGGATGAGGTTCGGCGGACCAGACGTGATGCACCATCAGCTTGAACACCTATGTCATGCATCAGAGTGCGACGGCATTGACGTGCGCGTACTCCCGGTCGAAGCGGGCGCGTTCCCAGGGGCGGGGCATGCGCTGCTGTATGCCCACGGCGTCGTTCCTCAGCTGGATACCGTGCAGCTGGATTCCGCCCATGGCCCCGAGTTCACGCACGCAGATGCACAGCTTGCGAAGTACCGCGCCCACCTGGGCTGGATGGACGATGCGTCGCTCTCGACCTCAGGTTCGCGGGACTTCATCCGCAAGATCGCACGCTCACTCTAGAAAGGTCACCATGCGGGACATCAACTGGGAAGACCCCTACTGCGGCGAAGGCAACAACTGCTTCCGCATAGGCACCGACGATCAGGGCAACGCCTATATCGCCGTGGCGGGAGCCGAAGACGCCTACGTGTCGGACTCCCGTGCAGCGCTCCGCGCCCTCGTCCTCGACATCAAGGCCGGCAAGGCCGATCACCTGCTCTGACGTTCTCTGAGGAACGAGTTCCCGGCACCGGCTCAACCCTGGTGCCGGGCATCCTCATTTCGGCGGCGGACCGGTCACCGGCCCTTGCAGTACTGCCCCTCCTTGCCGATCGCCCGGTATGGGCAGTCAGCGGTTTCCAGCAGTCGCAGCACGGCCTCCCGGTTCCGTGACGTCTCCTTCGGGATCACCGAGTCCTTCGGGTAGAAGCCGCCGGAGCCGAAGGAGGACGGGTACATCTCGAAGGTGTACGCGAAGATCTTCTGGTCGCCCCACAGCCAGTCGTCGATCGAGCCGTCGGTGATGTACAGGTCGCTGGACTGCTCGGGGGTGTAGCCGTTGGTGTCGGCCATGTTCTTGCCGAGGGTGGCGTAGACGTCGTGTTCGTCCTGGGTCATGCCCTCGCCGGTGTCGTCGTTGGTGAAGCCGAAGGGCCACAGGACGAGTTCGCTGTAGGTGTGGAAGTCGATGGCGGCCGTGATCTGCTGTTTGCCGCCGATGTTGCGGCCGTGGACGAACTTCGAGACGACCTGGACCTCGGGGGCGGAGGCGGCGGACTTGCCGCGGTAGGTCTCGGAGGAGGGGCTGGAGGAGGAGCCGCCGCAGCAGCCCCACTTGAAGTCCCAGTTGCGGTTGAGGTCGGTGCCGACGCTGCTGGACCCGGCGTTGGGCTGGCGGTTCTTGCGCCAGCTGCGGAAGGAGCCGGAGGCGATGTCGTACTCGCCGCCGTCCGGGTTCAGGTCCGGGATGATCCAGATCTCGCGGGAGTCGAGCATCTTGGTGATGCGGGCGTCGCTGCCGTACTTCGAGGTGAACTCGTTGAGGAGGTAGAGGGCCATCTCGACGGTGAGGTGTTCCCTGGCATGCTGGTGGGCGGTGAAGAGGACCTCGGGCTCGTTCTCGTCCTTGGTGACGTTCTTGCTGAGTTTGAGGGCGAGGAGGTTGCGGCCCTCGTGGGAGGTGCCGATGACCTGCTTGCTCAGGATGTCCGGGTGTTTGGCGACGAGGGCGTCGATCTCCTTCGTGGCCTCGGCGTAGTTGTGGTAGTTCGCGTAGCCGGTGGGGAAGTCCTTGACGCGGGGCTTGTGCGGGGACGGCGTGGCGAAGCCCGGTGGGTCGGGCAACTTGCGTAGTGCGTGGCCGAGTTGACGGATCGCGGCGGCCTGGGCGCGGGTCGCGGTGATGACGACCGCGCGGGCGTGGACCTCGTCGACGCTGACGCCGGTCGCGGCCAGGGCGGTGCGCTCCGCGAGGGTCGCGGGGCCGGTCACCTCGTACTGGTGCGGGAGTTCGGCCTGCTGTGCGGGGCCGGTGACGGGCCCGGCGGACGGTGCGGTCTGCGCCTGTGCGGCGGCGATGGGGGCGGCGAGCGCGAGGGAGAGGAGTGCGGCGAGGACGGTGGTGCGTCCGCCGCGGATACGTGGTCGCATGCGGTCTCCTGTGGGGTGTGAGGCGAAGCGACGGCGTCAGTTTTGGCCTATGTCATGGCCGTGACAAGAGGTCGGGCGGCCATATGTGGGGCGCGCGCGGGAATCGGCCGCCGGAATCAGCCACCGGAATCGGCCACAGGGAAGTGGCGAATCCCTCAACTTCGCCCTGAGCGGCGGAAATTGATTGCCAGGACGTGCGGAGTCGCTAACAATGCGCACGACAAAGCCGAAGGCCCCGCAAGGTCTTCGGTGACAGACGCTGAGAGGACCCCCACATGAACCGACCTCTCGTCGGCACCCTGGCCACGGCCGCACTGGGCGCCGCAACCCTGCTGGGCACCGTCGGAACGGCGCACGCCGCGCCGCAGGACGCTGACCGGCGCCCCACGCAGAAGAAGACCAAGGCGGTGGACTTCGCCGGCAGTGTCGCGCTGAGCAACTGCTCCGGCTCGGTCGTCCGGATGCCCGGATCCAAGGCGGACGACCCGGCGCTGGTGATGTCCAACGGCCACTGCCTGGAAGGCGATATGCCGGGCGCCGGCGAGGTCGTCGTCGACAAGCCGTCCAGCCGCAGCTTCACCCTGCTGGACAAGTCGGCCGGCAAGCTGGGCACGATCAAGGCCACCAAGGTCGCCTACGCCACGATGACCGACACCGATGTCTCGATCTACGAGACCGGCTCGACCTACGCCGAGATCGAGAAGAAGTACAAGATCAAGCCGCTGGAGCTGGCCACCGAGCACCCGGCCAAGGGCGCGAAGATCAGCATCGTCTCCGGCTACTGGAAGAAGATCTACTCCTGCGGCATCGACGGGTTCGCCTCCACCCTCAAGGAGGGCGAGTGGACCTGGAAGGACTCGGTCCGCTACACCCCGGAGTGCCAGATCATCGGCGGCACGTCCGGATCACCGGTGGTCGACACCGCGACCGGCAAGGTCACGGCCGTCAACAACACCACCAACGAGAGTGGCGAGGAGTGCACCCTCAACAACCCCTGTGAGGTGGACGAGAACGGCAAGACCACGGTGCGCAAGGGCATCGGCTACGCCCAGGAGACGTACCAGATACCGAAGTGCTTCGGCGACGGCAACAAGCTGGACCTGAACGCCGACGGCTGTGTGCTGCCGAAGCCGAAGGCCACGCGCCGGTGAGCTGAGGCAGGAGCCGTACCCCGGGTCCCGTGCACGACGTGCGCGGGACCTGGGGGCCGGGTCGGCGTCCGGCCGCTGACGGGGATGGCCCGGGGAGCGTGTTACGGAAGGCCGTGTACGTGCGCGCCCACCTGGCTCGCGAAGGCATTGCCGTTGGCCGCGTCCCAGTTGGTGGACCAGGTCATCGCGCCACGGAGGCCCGGGTAGGTCCGGGAGGGCTTGAAGGAGCCGCAGTTGCTGCCCCGGGTGAGGCAGTCCAGCGCGGCGTTGACGACGGACGGGGCGACGTAGCCACCGCCGGCCGCGCGGGCGGAGGCCGGTACGCCGATGCCGACCTGGGACGGGTCGAGCCCGCCTGCCAGCTGGATACAGGCGAGCGCGGTCAGGAAGTCGACCGTGCCCTGGGCGTAGACCTTGCCGTCGCAGCCGTTCATCGAACCGCTGTTGTAGTACTGCATGTTGACGGCGGTCAGGAAGTCCTTGATCCCGAGCGCCGTCTTGAAGTACTCGTTCTGCGGTGACTGCATATCGATGGTCTGCGGGGCCATGGTGACCACGACATCGCCGTGCCGGTCGTGCACGGACTTGAGCGCCTGTGTCATATAGGCCGCGTTGAGGCCGTTCTCCAGGTCGATGTCGACGCCGTTGAAGCCGTACTCGTCCATCAGGCCGCTGACGGAGTCGGCGAAGTTCCGTGCGGAGGCGGCGTCGTTGACGGACACCGCGCCCCGCTCGCCTCCGACGGACAGGATCACCGCCTTGCCGGCCGCCTGCTTCGCCTTGATATCTGCCTTGAATTCGTCGGTGGAGCCATAGCCGACGGCCGGGTCGAGACGGAAGGTGACCGCGCCGGGCTGCCCGGTCGCCTCGGCGAACGAGACCGCGATGATGTCGTAGGCGCCGTCGACATCCTTGAGTTTCTGCACCGCGGCGCCGTTGTCGAAGTTCTGCCAGTAGCCGGTGACGGCGTGCCGGGGGACGGCGGCGGTGGTGGTGACGGCTGCGGCGGCGGGTGCCGGGGTGTGCGTCCCGGCCGCCTGGGCGGTGCTCGTCCCGACGAGGCCGGCCACGGTCAGCACCGCGGCGGTGAGTCCGGCCAGCAGCCTCGCGGGCAGTCCGGCCGACGGCCCGTTCCCCGGCCTGTTCCCTGGCCCGTTCCCCGGCCGGTTCCCCGTCCCGTTCCCCGGCCTGTTCCCTGGCCCGTTCCCCGGCTCGGAGTTCGGCCCGGAAATCGGCCTCGCGTTCAGCCCGTTACCCGGTCCGGTCTTCGGTCTTCCTGAGCGTGCGCGAACCACGACTGCCTCCGTGTGGGGGGAAGTTGGGGAGAGTGCGGATGCGTGTTCAGGGGCCCCTGCGTATGCCGTACAACGTGGTCCAGACCAATCGCTCTGTCAAGAGTCCTGCCGGAAGCGGATGTTCCCGTGGGGGACGCTTGGCCGGTATCCGCCATTTCCCTGCGGGGTGATGGTCATGACGAGTAGCCCAGAACGTGTTCTCTGGGACGTATCTCTGTGGATAAAGTGCTGAGCGAATGGCGCCGATGGCGCAGAGCTGTGCCGATCCGCGGTCCCGGGACCCCCGGCGGCCGGAGGGAGTGGGGGAGCGACGTGCCGACCGCGATTGCAGTCACCAGCCCTGACCTCGCGCTGCCCGCGACCGATCGGCAGACCCCCGCGGCGGTCGTCCTCCAGGCCCCGCATCTCCAGCCGCTGGACGACGCCCTGACGGAGACCAGCGCGGTACTGGAACACCATGGCCATCTCGTGGTGCTGTACTCCTCCGTCTGCCCGCCGGAACACATTCGCCGGCTGCACACCCTGCGCGCCGTCCTGGAGAGCGACCGGATCGCCATCGTGCCGCTGTCCCTGCCGCCGCTGGGGGTCGCCTTACTGGCCCGTCAGCTGCGGCAGTTGTCGTTGTGCGACCTCAGCCCCGGGGTGCTGGCCAGCGCGGCCCGGCTGCTGACCCACTACATTCACGCCGGTGCCCTGCTGGGCAGCGTCAGCGGCCTGGACCGGGTCGAGGTCGATCTGCGGGCCCATATGAAGTCCTGGCTGCCCGGCGCGCACTTCGCGGTGCTGGCCCATCCCCAGCCGCAGTTGCTGCATCTGGACCGGCACAGCACCGAGGCCGGACTGCCCGCGCCCGGCTTCGCCACCCAACTCGCGGTCGCCCGCGGCCAGCTCACCTCGGAGTGGGTCACCGGCGCGCTCGCCCCGGCCTGGCAGGTGCAGGGGGTGTACGAGACCCGGCTGCCCGCCGAGTCCGCCCGGTGGTGGGGCACGCAGAAGCTGATCGAATTCGCGGCGGCCATACCGGATGTGTCGGTCCTCTATCAGCTGGTGACTTCCGTACGCCGCGAGGAGTGCGGCTGGTGCGGTCGGGAACTCCTCGGCGACCGCTGTGCGTTCTGCGCCGCCCCGCTGGCGAGGGAACGGGCGACGGGGGGTGGCGGCTCGGGCAAGGGGCCGGCGGCCATAGGCGGGCGGGCATCCCGGCAGGTGGGGAACGCCGCTACGGCTACGGCTACGGCTACGGCTGCGGATCCTGGGTCCTCGTCCTCGTCCGCTGCCGCTTCGGCTGCGGCTCCTGGGCCTTCTTCTGCTGCCGCTCCGGCTTCGTCCGTTGCTCCGGCTTCGGCCGCTCCTCCGGCTGCGGCCGTACCTCCGGTCTCTCCTGTTCCTCCGGCCCATCCCGTTCCTCCGGCTTCGGCCGCCGCGTCGTCACCGGGCGGCGGGACGGCTGCCGTGCCCGCACCCGCACCCGCCCCCGGGCCCGCACCGGCTCCCGGCCCGGACCGGCCCCAGCCCCGGGATCAGGCTGCGGCCCCGATGCCCGCCCCGATGCCCGCCCCGGCCCCGACCCCGACCCCGCCGCCGGCGCCGTCGGGCGGGCCTGGTGCTCCCGCCGCACCCGGTGTCGTGGGCGTCTGGGGCGGCCGCCCCGGCGGTCGTGGTGAACCCGGGCAACTGGACGTACGCGGACCGGATCTCACGGCGGGCGGACCGGCCGTACCGGGGAACCCGTACGGGTCCGGGCGCCCTGTGCCGGGAAACCCCTACGCGTCCGACGCCCCGCACGCCCCCGGCCAGTGGGACCTGCCCGGCCACCCCGACTTCGCAGCCCACCCCGATGCCGTCGGTCAGCCGGATCTCACCGGCCGCCCGGACGTCCCCGGCACCCCGCGGACGGTGGCCCGCGTGCGCTGAGTCCGACCGGGCCGCCGTGGCCCCGCCCCTCCGGCCGGCCCCGTCGGCCGCCCGCCGGGTCCCGCCCGGTGACCGTCCACCCCGTCCCCCGCCCGCCCCTTCTCCCCGTCCCGATCGAGGTCCCTCCCCCATGAACTCACGCCAGCGCCGCGGAGTGATCCTGCTGCTCCTGTCGGTTCTCTGTGCGGTCGGCGCGTTCGTCGGCGTGCTGTCGGTGATCAAGAACGTCGAGTCCAAGGTCGGTCCCGAGAAGACGGCGTACCGGCTGAAGACCGATGTCGCGGCCTATAAAGAGCTGAATCCGGGGCAGTTCGAAAGGGTGCAGATGCCGCAGCGGTGGCTGCCGCCCACCGCCGTGACCGACCTGGACCAGGTCAGCGGCAAGATCGCGGTGACCCCGCTGAAGAAGGGGTCGCTGCTCCAGGACGACATGATCGTCGAGCGGCCCGCGCTGAAGGCCGGGCAGCAGGAGATCGCCATCATGATCGACGCCGCCACCGGTGTGGCCGGCAAGATCAACCCCGGTGCCCGGGTGAACATCTACGCCACGTTCGAGGGCAAGCGCCCCGAGGACAAGCCGGTCTCCAAGGTCATCGTCGCGGGCGCCCAGGTCATCGACGTCGGCAAGCTGACGCCCCTGGAGGCCAAGGACCCGGGCGCCAACACCACCGCCACCAGCCGGCAGGCCGGTGAGGCCGTCCCGATCACCTTCGCGCTGAACACCCAGGATGCCCAACGGGTCGCCTACGCCGAGTCCTTCGCCTCCCACGTACGGCTCGCCCTGCTCGCCCCCGGCAACGAGAACGCCATACCGCCCGGCCAGCGCAGCTACACCCTCGACGGCGACAAGTGACCCGGAGCCTCAGGTGACCATCCGCATCCTCCCGGCCATCGGTGACCCCGACGCCGCCCGCGCCGTGTCCTCGCTGCTCCACCAGCTGCCGGACGCCGAACCCGCGCCCCCGGTCGGGGACTCCGCCGCGCTGCTGCACGCGCTGGCCGGCGCCGCCGCCCAAGGGGCCGGCGCAGCGGCCGCGGGTGCCCCGCCCGCCGCGGGCCAGCCGTCCGCCGTGGAGGCGCTCCCCGAGGTCGTGCTCGTCCATGAGCGGATCGGGCCGACGCCGGCGCTGGAGCTGATCCGTGAGGTGGCGCTGCGCTTCCCCGCCGTCGGCGTCGTACTGATCACCACGGACGCCGGGCCCGCGCTGTTCTCGGCGGCGATGGACGCCGGGGCCCGGGGCATCGTCGGTATGCCGCTCGGCTACGACGAGCTGGCCGCCCGGGTGCAGGCTGCGGCCCAGTGGTCGGCGGGCGTCCGGGTCCACCTAGGGGGCAGCCCGGAGGCGGCCCCCGGGCCGGCCGGCACGCTGGTGACCGTGACGGGTGCCAAGGGCGGGGTCGGCACCACCGTCACCGCGGTGCAGCTGGCGCTGGCGGCGCGGGCCGCGGGCCGCAGTGTCGCGCTGGTGGACCTGGATCTCCAGTCCGGTGACGTGGCCTCCTATCTGGACGTCCAGTTCCGCCGCTCGATCGTCGATCTGGCGGGCATTCAGGACATCTCCGTACGGGTCCTCCAGGACGCCGTGCACGACCACCACACCGGACTCGGCCTGCTGCTGGCGCCCGAGGAGGGCGAACGCGGTGAGGAGGTCGACGACCGGGCGGCCCGGCAGATCATCGGCGCGCTGCGCTCCCGCTACGAGGTCGTGCTGGTCGACTGCGGCTCCCAGATGCAGTCCGCCAATGCCGCGGCCGTCGAACTCGCCGATCTGGCGCTGCTGGTGACCACCCCGGACGTGGTGGCCGTACGGGCCGCCAAACGGCAGGTCCGGCTGTGGGACCGGCTCCAGATCCGCAAGGCGGAGGACACCACGACGGTGGTCAACCGCCTCACCCGGAACACCGAGATCCAGCCGCCGCTGGTCGCCAAGGCCACCGGCACCCAGGTCGCCCGGACCCATGTACCGGCCGCCTTCAAGGAGCTCCAGCCCTGCGTCGACGCGGGCCGGATGCAGGATCTGGACAACCGGTCCACGGTCAAGCAGGCACTGTGCGCGCTGGCCGGCGAACTCGGTCTGGTCGACTCGCCGTCCGCACGGCAGGGCCGCGGCAGCCACCGCGCCCGCCCGACGCTGACCGGGCGCAAGCGCAAGGCCATAACGCCGGGGGCGGCTCCCGGTTCCGGGGGAGTTCCGGGTCAGGCATCGGGGTCGGCCTCCGGGGCGGGGCCGGGGCCCGGCTCCCGGTTCGGTGTGCGGCGGGGATCAGCGGCGGCGGCCGGCCCGGGGCCGTTCGATCCGTCCGGCCCGTACGAGGAGGGCTGAGCGGTGCGGCGCCCGCTGGGCGGCGACGACCGGGGGCAGGTGGCCGTGGAGTTCATGGGGCTGCTCCCGCTGATCCTGCTGGTCCTCGCCCTGCTCTGGCAGTTGGTGCTGGTCGGGTACACCTACTCGCTCGCCGCGCACTCCGCCGACCGCGGCGCACGGGCCGCCACCGCCACCGAGGGCGGCGGCGCGGGCGCCTGCCGCACCGCCGCCGAGGACCAGCTGCCGAGTTCCTGGCGCGCGGGCGCCTCGGCCTCCTGCGGAACGGAGTCGGGCCTGTGGAAGGCCACCGTACGGATCAAGGTCCCGGTGCTCTTCCCCGGCGCCGGCACCTACCCCTGGACCGTCACCGGCTCGGCCGGCGCCGCGAAGGAGGACACCGGGTGAGCGCCGTACGCCTGCCCGCCCGGCTCCGCGGTCACGGCCGCGACCGGGGCCAGGCATCCATCGAATTCCTCGGCTTCCTGCCGATCCTGCTGGTCGTCGGGCTGGCCGTGGTCCAGCTCGGGCTGGCCGCCTACACCGTCCAGCAGGCCGGGACCGGAGCGCGCGCCGCGGCCCGTACCGCCTCGATGGACGAGGCCGACCGGGAGACCGGCCCGCAGGCCGCCGGTCGGTCGGCGATGAGCGGCTGGGTCGCGGACCGCGCGACGATCTCGGTGGGCGGTGGCGGCGCCGAGGTCAGCGCGACGGTGCGGGTACCGATCCCGTCGGTCATCCCCGGCGTCGACAGTCTCGGTACCGCCAGCCGCAGCGCCACCATGCCCCGCCCGCAGGAACCCGGCGCACTGGGCCTGCGCGCCGCGGACACGTACGAAGGAGCACCCCCGCGATGAGCCTGAAAGCCCGGATCGTCGCACCCGAACCGGCCGGTGAGGCGCGCGAGGACAGCCATATGGTCGCCGTCTACCGCGCCAAGCTGCTCGAAGAGATCGACCTCGCCGAGATGTCCTCGCTGGCCGCGGCCGAGCGCCGCTCGCGGCTGGAGCGGGTGCTGGGCCACATCATCAGCCGTGAGGGCCCGGTCCTGTCCACCGCCGAACGCGCCCAGCTCATCCGCCGGGTGGTGGACGAGGCGCTGGGCCTCGGGGTGCTGGAGCCGCTGCTGGAGGACGCCTCGATCACCGAGATCATGGTGAACGGCCCGGACCAGGTGTACGTCGAGCGGGCCGGCCGGGTCGAGCTGCTGCCCGTCCGCTTCGCCTCGCACGAGCAGCTGATGCAGACCATCGAACGGATCGTGTCCACCGTCAACCGGCGGGTCGACGAGTCCAATCCGATGGTCGACGCCCGGCTGCCGTCCGGCGAACGCGTCAATGTCATCATCCCGCCGCTCGCGCTGAACGGCGCCACCCTCACCATCCGCCGCTTCCCCCGCGCCTACACCCTCGCCGAACTCATCGGCATGGGCACGCTCGACGAGCAGATGCTGATGCTGCTGGCGGGGCTGGTGCGGGCCAAGTTCAATGTGGTGGTCTCCGGTGCCACGGGCGCGGGCAAGACCACGCTCCTCAATGCGCTGTCCGGGCTGATCCCGGACGGGGAGCGGATCATCACCGTCGAGGACGCCGCCGAACTCCAGCTCCAGCAGAGCCATGTCATCCGGCTGGAGTCCCGGCCGCCCAACGTCGAGGGCAAGGGCCGGATCACCATCCGCGACCTGGTCCGCAACTCCCTGCGGATGCGCCCCGACCGCATCATCGTCGGCGAGGTGCGCGGCGGCGAGACCCTCGACATGCTCCAGGCGATGTCGACCGGCCACGACGGCTCGCTGGCCACCGTGCACGCCAACAGCGCCGAGGACGCCCTGATGCGGCTGCAGACCCTGGCGTCCATGTCCGACGTCAAGATCCCCTTCGAGGCGCTGCGGGACCAGATCAACAGCGCCGTCGACTGCCTCGTCCAGCTCACCCGGCACGCCGACGGCTCCCGCCGGATCAGCGAGATCGCCATCCTCGACTCGCGCGGCCACGAGGACTACCGGATCGCCACGGTCTGCCGCTTCGACGCCGAACCGATGGGCGCCGACCGCATCGTGCACGGCCACTTCCGCTACTTCCCGCTGCCGCGCCGGGTCGCCGAACGCCTCTTCATGGCGAGCGAGCCCACCCCGCCCGCCTTCGGCGTCGCCACCCACGACGCCCAACTCGCCACCCGGAAGGCCCACTCATGACCGGCGGGAACGACCTCGCCCTGCTCGCCATCGGCGCCACGCTGCTGTGCGGGCTGCTCGCGATCGCCGGCGTCCGGACCTACGCGGCCGGGCGCGCCCAGCGGCAGGCCGTCGTCGACCGGCTGGCCGACGAGCGCGGACTGCCGGTGACCGGGCGGCGCCGCTTCCCGTCCGTCGACCGGGCGCTGCGCGGCACCCGCTTCGGCCGGCGCCTCGAACTGCGGCTGACCGCCACCGGGCTGGACGTCACCCCCGGCGAGTTCGTCGTCTACATGCTCGGCACGATCGTCGCGCTGTGGCTGGTCGCCCAGGCCACCCTCGCCCCGTTCTTCGGCCCGATCGCCGCGCTGGTCGCCGTCTGGGCGGCGTTCGCCTTCCTCAACTGGCAGCGGCAGAAGCGCATCGAGAAGTTCATCAACCAGCTGCCCGAACTCTCCCGGATCCTCGCCAACGCCACCCAGGCCGGACTCGCGCTGCGGACGGCGCTGGGCATGGCGGCCGAGGAACTGGAGGCACCGGCCGGTGAGGAGCTGGCGAAGGTCTCCGACAAGCTCTCGGTCGGCCACTCCATCGACGAGGCGCTCGGCGAGCTGGCCGAACGGCTGCCGTCCCGGGAACTCGTCGTGCTCGTCACCACCCTGGTGCTGGCCAACCGCGCCGGCGGCACCGTCGTCGGCTCGCTGCGCAACCTCACCAAGACCCTGGAGGAGCGCAAGGAGACCCGACGGGAGGTCCGCACCCAGCTCTCCCAGGTGGTGGTCACCGCCTATGTCGTCCCGCTGCTCGGGATCGGCACCCTGCTGCTGATGAACCGGATCGCCCCGGGCGCCATCGACCGGATGACCTCCTCCTTCCTCGGCCAGCTCGCGGTCGTGGTGGCCTTCGCCCTCTACGGCCTCGGGTTCTTCTTCATCCGCCGCCTCTCCAAGATCGACGTCTAGGTATCGGTATCGCCATGGCACTCGGAATCCTGCTGGCCCTCGCCGCCGCCCTCTCGGTCGCCGGTATCTGCTGCGGTATCGCGCTCTACCGGCGCGAGGCCCGGCTGCCGCCCGACCTGGCGCTGTCCCTGGAGGTGGGCGCGACCCGCACCACGGCCGTCGGCTCGGCGGTGGACCGCGCCGGGATGCGGTACGCGCCGCTGGTGCTGCGGCTGATGGGCGGCAAGCGCACCGCCCGGGTCCGCCGGCGGATCGACCTGGCGGGCAATCCGGGCGGGCTGACCGTCGACCGGTACGCCGCCCGCCGCGCCGTCTACGGGGCCCTCGGCCTCTTCGGCGCCCTGGTGATGTTCCTGCGCGGGCAGCCGCTGCTCGGCGTGCTGATGGTGCTCTTCGGCCTCTTCTGGACCGAGGTCGGCATCTGGGCCGCCATCCGCCAGCGCAAGGACACCATCGAGCGCACCCTTCCGGACTTTCTGGATGTGCTCGCCGTCGTGGTCAGCGCCGGTCTGGGCTTCCGTCAGGCCCTGGACCGGGTCGCGGAGAAGTACGAGGGGCCGTGGGCCGATGAACTCCGGATCACCCTGCGGCAGATGGACATGGGCGTCAGCCGCCGGGCGGCCTTCGAGGAACTGCGCAAACGCAATGACTCCGAACAGGTCGCCCAGTTCGTCACCGCCCTCCAGCAGGGCGAGGAGTTGGGCTCGCCGATCGTCGAGACGCTGATCCAGATCGCCGACGACATGCGCCGGACCGACGCCCAGAACGCCCGGCGCCGGGCCGCCCGCGCGGTGCCCAAGGCCACCATGGTCGTCACCACCTTTATGGTTCCGGCCACGATGATCCTGCTCATCGCCGGGTTCTTCCTCGGCTCGGGCACCAACTTCGGCTCGCTGATGGGCAGGTGACCCGTCGCCCGCAGCCCGGCACCGGCCCGGCCGGCGGCCGTCCGGCGCCACGGGACCGAGCCCGGCGGACCCGCCCCGGCCGCCCCCGGCACGCCGCCCGCCCGGCCCCCGGTGGACTGCTGCGCCGGCACCCGTCACGACGGCCGCCGCCTCGGGCCGTCCTTGCGGTTGCACATCCGGGCCCATCCGGCCGACGGCGGCCCGTACTCGGCCGGATGAGTGCGTTACCGGCCCGGCTTCCCGTCAACTCCTTCGCAACAGCAACGAGTTGTGTCACAGTGGGTGGGCGGATGGTTGCGCTCGCACTATGGTGCGGAAGGACCGTCCGGTCTGCATGGGTAACGGAACGGGGCACGGTCCCGGAGGGGGAGCGGGGGTGGGTAGGGTGCGACTGAGTGGCCGAAAGACGTCGTTGTGCCTGTCATCCGGGTTCCCGAAAGAGGATGGGATACGGATTCCCTGTTCCGGGCACACGGTTCCGGCGTACTTTTCTGGTGTCGTGAGCGCGGCCGACCGCGCCGGCACCACGGGGACAGACCAGCCGGACCAGAGCGGTACGGCCGCCCATGGAGGGGAAGACGATGGCGAAGCGGGTTTTGGGGAACGACCGGGGACAGACCTCGATCGAGTACCTCGGCATCATCGCGGTGGTCGTGGCGATCGTCCTGGTCCTGTCGACCACGGACTTCGGCAGCCAGATCGCGAACGCCATCGCCAACAAGATCTCCGACGTCGTCGGCATTTAGCCCGCACCGCCACCGCCGTGCCGGCCACGACCAAACATCACCGCCGGCGCGACGAAGGGCAGGCCTTCCCGCTCTACATCGTCGCGGTCGGGGGCCTGCTCTTCCTCGCGCTCGCCTTCTTCGCCGTCGGGCAGGCGGCGGCCACCCGCAACGGGGCGCAGACCGCCGCCGACGCGGCAGCCCTCGCCGCCGGCCAGAAGTACCGCGAACTGCTGCGCAAGAGCGTGCTCGACGGCCTCCGTGACGGCAGTTACCTGACCGATCCGACGGCCTGGGAAGAGCTGCTGAAGGGGCGCGGCGCCCCGTCCGGAGCGGCCTGCGAGAGCGCGGGCTGGTTCGCCGGACGCAATGGCGCCGAGCTCTCCGGCCCCCGCTGCACCCCGGACTCCTGGCCCACCTCGTTCGCCGTGCAGGTCACCACCCGCAACCCCGTAGGGGATTCCGTCATCCCGGCGACCAGCAGCAAGCATGCGTCGGCCGAGGCGAAGTCCGTGGTCGGCCCCCGCTGCACCCTCGACCCCGCCACGGACGACACCGGCGGGACGGCAGGCACCGGCGGGACGGGCGGCACGGGTGGCACGGATGACGAGGGAGGCAAGGGCGGCAAGGACGGCAAGGACGGCAAGGACGAGGATGCCCCCGCCCCCGTCGAGATCACCTGCGACGGCACCCGCTGGACGCTCGACCCCCGCCACCTGGAGGAACTGCCCGACGCCGCCGACCTGTTCTCCGTACGCCTCGCCCATTGACCGCCCGCACCCGACCACCCCCCTTGAGACGACCAGACGACGATCAAAGGAATCGCATCCCATGAGCATTCGGCGCACCACGAAGGCCGCCAGGGGAGCGGTCGCCATGGCGAGCGCTGCCGGCCTTGCGCTCGTCGTGGCCGGCTGCGGTGGTGACAGCGGCGGTGCGAAGGCGTCGGACGGCGACAAGCCGCCGGCCCGCAGCACCGCCCCCAAGGACAGCGGCCCCGGCGCCCCGGCGGCCGACTCCGACAAGGTGATCGGCGAGATGAAGGGGCCGGACGGCGTGGTGGTCACCCTGCACTCCGTGGTCCGGGACTCCGGCGGCTTCGTCACCGTCAACGGCACGGTCACCAACCGCGGCACCCGCGCCTTCAACGCCATCGACTGGCGCTCCAACGAGACCGAGCTGCGGTCCCGTTCCTCGATCTCCGGGGCGACCCTCGTCGACAAGGCGGGCAAGAAGCGCTATCTGGTGCTGCGCGACACCAACGGCGAATGTCTGTGCACGACCGGCCTCAGCGGGCTGATGCCGGGTGCCAGCCGCCCGGTCTTCGCGCAGTTCCCGGCCCCGCCGGCCAAGGTGACCGAGGTCGATTTCCAGCTGCCGACCCTGCCGCCGGCCAGCGTGCGGATCACGGACTGAGCGGGCCCCGATGACCGTGACCCAGATGCCCCGAGGACGCCGGGTGCGCCGAGCGCCCCGGAGCGCCGCCACCACCGCCGTCGCGCTGCTGCTCACCGCGGCGCTGACGGCCCCCGTCGCCCATGCCGATCCGCCGGGCGTGACCGAGGACTCCAGCCCGCCGGTGCACATCGACAGCGACGACCCCGATCTGCGGATGGTCCAGGGCGCCAAGCTCGCCCCGTCCAAGGTCCTCAACATCAAGTCGATCGTCGAGGCGGACGACGGCTCCGAGCGCCGCCAGGACACCAACGACAATGTGACCTTCGCGCTCCAGGCCGAGGTCCTCTTCGGCAAGGACAGCGCCGATCTGTCGTCGGACGCGCTGTCCCGTATCGGCACCATCGCGTCCGAGATCAAGAAGCAGAACGCCACCAAGCTGCGGGTCTTCGGCTTCACCGACAATCTGGGCTCGGCGGGCCACGGTCTGGTGCTGTCCAAGAAGCGCGCCAACGCCGTCCAGCAGGAGCTGGCCAAGGACCTCGGCTCATCCGTCAGTTTCCAGATCCGCGGCTACGGCGAGCAGTACCCGATCGCCGACAACGGCACCGAGGAAGGCCGCAAGAAGAACCGCCGGGTCGAGGTCAGCTTCCCGCGGGCCTCGTGACCGGGGCCGCGGCGGCCGCCGGCGCCGGCCGCATGCGGCGACGGATGACCAAGCTGCCGACCACCTTGTCGTGCAGACACTGACGGAGCCCGTCCCAGAGGCAGTTCAGCGGGTCCAGCAGGGAGATTACCGGCAGCAGCATCATCCCCAGATGAGTCAGATGCCGACCCAGGGCGGCCCCGTAGGAGAGCGGTCTCCCGTCGGCGAGCCGTACGACGCTCAGTCCGCACAGGAGCTTGCCCGGGGTGCCGCCGCAACGGGCCGTCAGCAGCGGCGAGTAGAGAAAGAGCAGCGCCACGACCACCAGGACCGTGACGTGGAAGGGCGCGCTGTCCCGGCTGCCGCCGAAGGCGACGACCAGGTCGGCGCCCGCGATGACCAGGAACAGGACGCCGAAGGCGAACACCGTGTCGAGGAGCAGGGCGAGCAGCCGCAGCCACTGGTTGCCGAGGACGCCCGGGGCCGGCCCCCGGCGCGCCAAAGGCACGGGGTAGACGGGGCCCACGGGGAGCCCGGGGCCCGCGGGAGGTATGTGCTCCGGAGGTGTCGCGTTCATGCCGCGCATGTGACCATTCCGGCCCGCCCGGCGGCAACTCGATACCGGCACGGGCCCGTTACCCCGCTCCGGCGCCCCAGCCCCGGACCGCGCCCCGCCGCCCTCACCGGCGGGGTTCGACACCCAGACGCAGTCCGGGACGCAGCCCCCAGCGCGCCATCGCACCGGCCTCCGCCTCCAGGACGTGCCGGGCGCGGAGGCGGGGTAGCCCCAGCCGCCCCGGGCGCATGGTGCGTACGGCCAACACGGTGAAGTCCCGGCTCAGATAGGCGACATCGATCGCGAACCGCATCCGGAAGGTGTGCACCCCGCTCGCCGGGGTGAGCAGCAGCGCCCCCTCGATACCGTCCCGCCCCAACAGCCCGCGGGCCCGGGCCCGGTAGGACGCCGCGATCTCCACCGGAATACCGCTCGCCGCCCCGTACAGGACCCCCGCACCGTTCTCCCCACGCGCCATGCGCAGCGTTCTATCAGCTCCCGCGCTCCGTCTTTCCCGGCGGACCGCCGCGGGGCGCCTCTAGGCTCGGCGCGTGTCCGTGATGCTGATGTTTCTCGCCGCCGCTTACGGGGCCGCGGCCGGGCTGCTGATACCGCGGCCCGTCCACCGGATGGCCGTCGAGTCCGGGGAGGAGTGGCGCGCGGTCTGTCCCGGGGGGCATCCGATCACCGGGCCGGCCCGGGGCTGGCTGGGGCGCGGGCGCTGCCCGGACTGCGGGGCGTACGGGCCGGGCACGCTGCCCACGGCGACGGTCACCGCGCTGGTCTGCGCGGCCCTGGCGGCGGCCACCGGGCCCCGGCCGGAACTCGTCGCCTGGCTGGTGATGACGCCGGCCGCGGTGCTGCTGGCCGCCGTCGACTGGCGGGCCCGCCGCCTCCCGGACGTGCTGACGCTGCCGCTCGCGGTGGCGGGCGTGGCGCTGCTGGGGCCCGTCGGCTGGCTGACGGGGGAGAGCGGGGCATGGCGGCGGGCCCTGCTGGGCGGGCTGTTCCTCGGCGCTTTCTACCTCCTGCTCTATGTCGTGAACCCACGCGGCATCGGGCTGGGCGACGTCAAGCTCGCGGTCGGGCTGGGGATCGCCCTTGGGTGGTACGGCTGGCGCACCCTCGTCACGGGCGGCGCCGTGGGGGTGCTGCTCGGTGCGCTCTACGGCGCGGGGCTGCTGCTCGTACGGCGCGAGGCGCGGAAGGCGGCCATGCCGCTGGGGCCCTTCATGATCATCGGGGCGTTCTGCGGGCTGCTCCCCGGCGCCGCCGCGGCGGTCTGACCCACCCCGGGCCGGAGCCTCCGGGAGCCCCCGACCCGCCGCGGCCACGCCGGTGCACGCAGCACCCCTCCCGCGGGGTTATGGTGGAAACCCCCCCTCGGGCCGGTCCGTATCCCCCCCACGGACCGGCCCGCTTTTTGTCCGGGGCGCGGGGAACCCCGTGACCAGCCACGATGCGGCCGCGGCCGCACGACGGCACCCCGCGCCGCAAGCCCGCGGAGCGCTCAGCGGCGGGCCCAGATGTTCACGCCGTCCGTGGTCCTGGCGAACTCGTCGATCTCGGCCAGCTCGGACTCCGTGATCGCGGGGCCGTCGAGGGCCGCGATATTGGCCTCCAGCTGGGCGACGCTGCTGGCGCCGATCAGGGCGGAGGTCATCCGCTCGTCGCGCAGCACCCAGCCCAGGGCGAGCTGCGCCAGCGACTGGCCACGGCGGGCGGCGATCTCATTGAGGCCCCGGAGCCGGCGTACGACGTCGTCGGACAGCAGATTCGGGTCCAGCGACTTGCCCTGCGCGGCGCGCGAGCCCTCGGGGACACCGTGCAGATATTTGTCCGTCAGCATGCCCTGCGCGAGTGGCGCAAAAGAGATGCAGCCCATGCCCTCCGCTTCGAGGGTGTCCAGCAGCAGATCGTCCTCGGTCCAGCGGTTGATCATCGAGTACGAGGGCTGGTGGATCAGCGCCGGTACGCCCATCGCGCGCAGGATGCCGGCCGCGTCCCGGGTCTGCTCGGCGTTGTACGAGGAAATCCCGACATACAGGGCCTTGCCCTGCTGGACGGCGGACGCCAGTGCGCCCATCGTCTCCTCCAGCGGGGTGTCCGGATCGAAGCGGTGCGAGTAGAAGATATCGACGTAATCGACGCCCATCCGCTTCAGGGACGCATCCAGCGATGAGAGGAGATATTTCCGTGAACCCCATTCGCCGTAGGGACCGGGGTGCATCAGATATCCGGCCTTCGTCGACAGAATCATCTCGTCGCGGTAGCCGCGGAAGTCCTGTGCAAAGATCTTTCCGAAGTTGAGCTCGGCGGACCCGGGTGGCGGACCGTAGTTGTTGGCCAGATCGAAGTGGGTGACGCCCAGGTCGAAGGCGCGGCGCAGGATGGCGCGCTGGGAGCTCAGGGTGCGGTCGTCCCCGAAGTTGTGCCAGAGTCCAAGGGAGATAGCGGGGAGTTTGAGTCCACTGCGACCCGTTCGCCGGTACTTCATCGAGTCGTAGCGGGATTCCGCCGCACGGTAGTCGGTGCCAGTCATGCTCATCTCCCTATCACGTACTTGTGACCTACCTGATTGGGCTGTCGAGACAGCCGAGAAGTAAAGTTGCCCACTTGAGGCGACGGGGCGACCGCCATTGGCACGGAGGGGCTGGACCACACATGCTGCGATCTTCCGGGATGCGCATCCCTTATCCGCCTGCACTGCGCAATCTGGTCTATCGGCTGTACGCGCGCAGGGTGGAGGGTCGCCTGGATCACACCCAGGTGCCCAAGCACATCGGCGTCATCCTGGACGGCAACCGGCGCTGGGCGCGGGCCGACGGACGGACCACCGAGCAGGGCCACCAGGCCGGTGCGCTCAAGATCAGTGAGCTGCTCGGCTGGTGCGAGGAGACCGATGTCGAGGTGGTCACGCTGTGGCTGCTGTCGACCGACAACCTCGACCGGCCCGAGGACGAGCTGAAGCCGCTGCTCGGCATCATCGAGAACACCGTCCGGGACCTGGCCGCCGACGGCCGCTGGCGGGTGCACCACGTGGGCAACCGTGATCTGCTGCCCACCGCCACCCAGAAGGTGCTCAAGGAGTCCGAGCAGGCCACCCACGACAACACCGGCGTGCTGGTGAACGTGGCGATCGGCTACGGCGGCCGGCAGGAGATCGCCGACGCGGTGCGCTCGCTGCTGCTGGAACACGCCGAGCGCGGCACCTCCTTCGAGGAGCTCGCCGAGATCGTCGACATCGACCTGATCTCCGAGCACCTCTACACCCGCGGCCAGCCCGACCCGGACCTGGTGATCCGTACGAGCGGGGAGCAGCGGCTGTCGGGCTTCATGCTGTGGCAGAGCGCCCATTCGGAGTACTACTTCTGCGAGGTCTTCTGGCCGGCGTTCCGGAAGGTCGACTTCCTGCGCGCGCTGCGCGATTACGCCGCCCGGCACCGGCGTTACGGCTTCTAGGACGAGCCCTGGAGAGCCGCTCCCGAGCCGCTCTCGTTCCGCCAGGCGCGTTACGCCGCATACACCCCTTACGTCCCGGACATCCCTGATTGTCACGGTACGTCACCAGGCCCCGCCGGCCCCATGAACCGCCGGCGGGGCCTCTTCTGACGCACCATCCCCCTGGGGCTCACCCGAATGGCTCCGCCGCTCGGTGATCACGTGTCACCCAAGGTTCATCGTCTGTGCGTCATATGCCGTGGCATGGCAACGAGGGTTCGAGGGAATATCCCTTCCAGGTCGGCGTCAGGAACAAGCCATCAGGCGCCGCATCTCAGCGGGCGGCATGGGGCCGTCCGCCCGGGAGGCCCTTTGCACATCACGGAGGTCCGTGCGTACCGCACGGTCGACGCGGAGGGCCGGCGCTCGGCCCGCGCATCGTGGCCCGAGCCCGGTCCGGTCATTAGATGGCCGGGGGTCCCGGGGACGCCGCCCCGAAGCGGTGGCCCCGGGAGAACACCGCCCCGCGACGCCGTCGCACCCCAACCTCATCCGAGGGGGTTCGTCCATCCGTGGTGAACATCAAGCAGCGCCGTGAGAACGACCGGCGCACTTATGTCCTCGACACCAGTGTCCTGCTGGCAGACCCAGGCGCCATGGCCCGCTTCGACGAGCACGAGGTCGTGCTGCCGGTCGTCGTGGTCACCGAGCTGGAGGCCAAGAGGCACCACCCCGAGCTCGGCTACTTCGCGCGGCAGGCGCTGCGCCTGCTGGACGAGTACCGGGTGCAGTTCGGGCGGCTGGACTCGCCCATCCCCATCGGGGATCTCGGCGGGTCACTCAGGGTCGAGCTGAACCACTCCGACCCCGGGATCCTGCCCGCCGGCTTCCGGCTCGGCGACAACGACTCGCGGATCCTCGCGGTGGCGCGCAATCTCCAGGCCGAGGGGTATGACGTCACGGTCGTCTCCAAGGATCTGCCACTGCGCATCAAGGCGTCCTCGGTCGGGCTGCTGGCCGAGGAGTACCGCGCCGAGCTGGCGATCACCGACTCCGGCTGGACGGGGATGGCCGAGCTGACCATCTCCGCCGAACAGGTCGACGACCTCTTCGCCGCCGAGACCGCCCATGTCCCGGAAGTCTCCGAACTTCCGGTGCATACCGGACTTGTGCTCCAGTCCGAGCGCGGCAAGGCGCTCGGCCGGGTCACCTCGGACGGTGCGGTCCGGCTGGTGCGGGGCGACCGGGAGGCCTTCGGGATCCACGGCCGCAGCGCCGAGCAGCGGATCGCGCTGGATCTGCTGCTGGACCCGGACGTCGGCATCGTCTCGATGGGCGGGCGGGCCGGTACGGGCAAGTCGGCGCTGGCGCTGTGCGCGGGCCTGGAGGCCGTGTTGGAGCGCCGGCAGCACCGCAAGGTGATGGTGTTCCGTCCGCTGTACGCCGTCGGCGGGCAGGAGCTGGGCTACCTGCCGGGCAGCGAGGCGGAGAAGATGAGCCCCTGGGCGCAGGCCGTCTTCGACACGCTGTCCGCGGTGACCACCAAGGACGTCATCGAAGAGGTGGTGGGGCGCGGCATGTTGGAGGTCCTGCCGCTGACCCATATCCGTGGGCGGTCGCTGCATGACGCGTTCGTCATCGTGGACGAGGCCCAGTCACTGGAACGGAACGTCCTTTTGACGGTTCTGTCCCGTATCGGCGCCAACTCGCGCGTCGTGCTGACCCATGACGTGGCGCAGCGCGACAACCTCCGGGTCGGGCGGTACGACGGCGTGGTCGCGGTCGTCGAGAAGCTGAAGGGGCACCCGCTGTTCGCCCATGTCACGCTGAACCGCTCGGAGCGCTCGCCGATCGCGGCGCTGGTGACCGAAATGCTGGAGGACGGCCGGATCTGACCGGTTGTGAAGACGACGCCGCCCGGCGAAGCGAAGGAGCTTAGCCGGGCGGCGTTGTGCTGCGAGTGGATATCCGAAAATCGTTTGCCGTAAACGAGGTGTGAGCTTTCACACCCAGCGGGGAATTGCCTCGCGGCGTGCCGGTCGGGCAGAGTCTGGTTCCTGTCAGGCCCCGCATACGGCAGCATCAGCACCCCCAGCGGTGTGGAACGAACTCGAACTTCATAGCGAACAGCCGTATGCCGCCCGAGCACCACGCGGACCCCGAGGGGGACGTACCGGGCCAGTGCCTCCCGTGACCAGCCGGACCCATCCGTTCAACCGGGCCCGGAACAAGGGGAGACCAGCGTCAGGGGCACGATTGCGTCCGCGAGGTCACCTATGCGGGCGATGCTGGAAGGAAAACGTGTGAGCCGGATCTCGGTCCGGGGATTCGCCGTGGCATCCGCCACCGCGGTCACCACCGTCGGCGCCGTAGTCGGCGTCGCTGCGGGCAACGAGCCTGCCTCGGTCAGCAACACCGAGGCCACCGCTGCCGATGCGACGATCGCCGACATTCCCGCGGGCGCACAGGCCCAGGTGCAGACGGCTTCCCTGACGCAGCAGGCGGACGACCAGTCCACCCAGGCAGACACGGCAGCGCTGAAGTCCGCCCAGGAGTCGGCACGCAAGGCCGCAGCTGAGACCGCGAAGAGCAAGAAGGACGCCGCGGACGAGGCGAAGGCGAAGAAGGACGCCGAGAAGCGCGAGAAGACGCTGGCCGCTTCCCGGTCCGCCACGCGCGACGCGAGCGACTTCGTCTCCAAGGGCTCGTACTCCATCGCCGAGACGCAGTCCATGGCCCGCCAGATGATGGCGAGCGACCAGTTCCAGTGCTTCAGCAACATCGTGGACCACGAGTCCGGCTGGAACTACAAGGCCACCAACGCCAGCTCGGGCGCCTACGGGCTCGTCCAGGCGCTGCCCGGCTCCAAGATGGCCTCGGCCGGTGCCGACTGGCAGACGAACCCGGCCACCCAGATCAAGTGGGGCCTGAACTACATGAACGACCGCTACGGCAGCCCCTGTGGTGCCTGGTCGTTCTGGCAGGCGAACAGCTGGTACTAGGCCGTAAGCCGCACCACCGCACTTCCGAAACCCCCGAACGCGCCCGCGTCGGGGGTTTCGCGCGTGCCGCACAGGTAACGTCGTGCCGTCAGCTTGTGGCGCGTGGGAGGGGAAGAGGAAGGACATGTCCAGATTGCCTCAGTGGGTCGGTGGCCTCGGCGCCGGTCTGACGCGGCTCTCGCAGCGGCTGGAGGAACAGCGCCGCCGCGCGGAGGCCTCGATGGGGGCCTCCTCTGAAGGAAGCCCGTCAGACTCCTTCGGGGAGGCCGGCGACCCGGATGAGCTGAGGCGTGCCGAGCACGCGGACGCTTCCGCAGCCGAGAGCTCGGCGGACGACGGCCCCGCGGGTGACCGTTCAGCGGGCGACCGTTCGGTGGGCACGCTCACCGTCCCCCGTACGCAGCTGCCCGCGGCGGTGGACGGGGTGCCCGGACCCGGGGCGGAGCAGGAGCCCCCGGCGGCCGCCGGCCGCCCGCCGGAGTCCGTGCCCGCCCCGCCCTCCTACGCCCCGGCCGTCGCGGCCCGCCCCGATCCGGTCGACGCGGTGCCGTGGGGCGTACGCGTCGCCGCCGAGGCGGGCTGGCGGCTGCTGGTGCTGGCCGCCACCCTGTGGGTGCTGGCGCGCGTCATCACCACCATCGAACTGGTCGTCCTGGCCTTCATCGCGGCCACGCTGATCACCGCGCTGCTGCAGCCCACCGTGGGCTGGCTGCGTGCGCGTGGGCTGCCGCGCGGGCCGGCCACCGCGCTGACCTTCATCGGCGGGTTCGTGGTCATGGGCCTGGTCGGCTGGTTCGTCGTGTGGCAGGTCCAGGACAACATCGACTCGGTCTCCAGCCGTATTCAGGAGGGCATCACCGAGCTCAAGGGCTGGCTGCTGAAGAGCCCGTTCCATGTGACCGAGAGTCAGATCAACCACATCGCGAAGAATCTCCAGGATGCGGTCGGCGCCAACACCGAGGCGATCACCTCGGCCGGTCTGGAGGGCGTCACCGTCATCCTGGAGGTGTTCACCGGCATCCTGCTCGCGATGTTCACCACGCTCTTCCTGCTCTACGACGGCCGGCGGATCTGGAACTGGCTGCTCAAGCTGGTCCCCGGTGCGGCCCGCGAGGGCGTGGCAGGCGCCGGCCCGCGGGCCTGGCGCACCCTGACCGCCTATGTGCGCGGCACGGTCGTCGTCGCCCTGATCGACGCCATCTTCATCGGTATCGGGCTCTACTTCCTCAATGTGCCGCTGGCCGTCCCGCTCGCCGTCTTCATCTTCCTGTTCGCGTTCATCCCGCTGGTCGGCGCGGTGGTCTCGGGCGCGCTGGCCTGTGTCATCGCGCTGGTCGCCAACGGGGTGTTCACCGCGCTGATGGTGCTGGCGGTCGTGCTGGCCGTCCAGCAGATCGAGGGCCATGTCCTCCAGCCGTTCATCCTGGGCCGGGCGGTCCGGGTGCATCCGCTCGCGGTGATCCTCTCGGTGGCCGCGGGCGGGCTGATCGCGGGCATCGGCGGCGCGGTCGTGGCGGTCCCCCTGGTGGCGGTCACCAACACGGTGGTGGGCTACCTCCGTTCCTACTCCACGGAACAGGCGCTACGGATGTCGGTGGCCCCGCGCGGCGCCACCGCGCTCTCCGTGGCCCCGACCCCGCCCCCCACGCCGCGCCTCTCCGACGAGCCCCGGGAGTAGCCCCACCACGCACCGGACGCACAGAACCCCCGCAGACGCCAGGTCTGCGGGGGTTCTGCTCTGCGGGTGTCCGCGCGTACCGGGAATTACTCGGCGAGCGCGGCCTCGGCGTCCAGCGTGGCGCCGACGGCCTGCAGGACGGACGCGATCTTGACGGCCTCCTGGATCGTCTCGCGGTCCACACCGGCCTTGCGGAGCACCTGCTCGTGCGAGTCCAGGCACATACCGCAGCCGTTGATGGCCGAGACGGCCAGCGACCACAGCTCGAAGTCGACCTTGTCCACGCCCGGGTTGCCGATGACGTTCATCCGCAGACCGGCACGCAGGTTGCCGTACTCCGGGTCCGACAGCAGGTGCCGGGTCCGGTAGAAGACGTTGTTCATCGCCATGATGGCCGCGGCCGACTTGGCGGCGTTGTACGCCTCGGCGGAGAGGTTGGCCTTGGCCTCCGGCTCCAGCTCGCGCAGCACCTTCGGCGAGCGCGAGGCGATCGCGCAGGCCAGCACGGTGCCCCACAGCTGCTGCTGCGGCAGGTCGCTGTTGCCGATGACCGAACCGAGGTTCAGCTTGAGGTCCTTGGCGTAGTCCGGTACCGCGGACTTCAGTTCGTCGAGAGCCATGTCAGATCTGCCTCCAGTTCGCTAGCGGAGTGTCACTCGCCCGAGAGCAGCGCGACCGGGTCGAGGGTCTCGTCGCCCTTGGACCAGTTGCAGGGGCACAGCTCGTCGGTCTGCAGCGCGTCGAGGACCCGCAGGACCTCCTTGGGGTTACGGCCGACGGAACCGGCGGTCACCATCGTGAACTGGATCTCGTTGTTCTGGTCGACGATGAAGACGGCGCGCTGCGCGAAGCCGTCCTCGCCCTCGATGCCCAGGTCGCGCATGAGCTCGTGCTTCGAGTCGGCGAGCATCGGGAAGGGCAGGTCGGTCAGGTCCGGGTGGTCCTTGCGCCAGGCGTGGTGCACGAACTCGGAGTCGCCGGAGAAGCCGAGAACCTGGGCGTCACGGTCGGCGAACTCGTCGTTCAGCTTGCCGAAGGCGGCGATCTCGGTCGGGCACACGAAGGTGAAGTCCTTGGGCCACGCAAAGACGATCTTCCACTTGCCCTCGTAGGTCTTGTGGTTGATCTGCTCGAACTCCTGGCCCTTTTCCAGCGAAACGCAGGCGGTCAGGTCGAACTCGGGGAACTTGTCACCGACAGTGAGCACGTACTCTCCTTGTTGCGCAGAAAGTCCCTTTTGAGGACTTTCCTTGAGGCTTGGACGGGTTACACAGTGCCACAGCTGCCATTGATCAGGGAAATAGCTAGACTGGTTGATGTTGATCGGAGGTGGTTATCAGTGGCGTCACCGGCAAACCTGGGCGGCCGGCCCCGCCAGCCCAGCCTGGCCCAGCTGCGCGCGTTCGCGGCGGTGGCCGAGCATCTGCATTTCCGCGAGGCGGCGGCCGAGATCGGAATGAGCCAGCCCGCGCTCTCCGGGGCGGTCTCCGCGCTGGAGGAGACCCTCGGAGTGCAGCTGCTGGAGCGTACGACGCGCAAGGTGCTGCTGTCGCCCGCGGGGGAGCGGGTGGCCGCGCGGGCCCGTGTGGTCCTGGAGGCCGTCGGCGATCTGATGGAGGAGGCGGAGGCGGCCCGCGCGCCCTTCACGGGCGTACTGCGGCTCGGTGTCATCCCGACCGTCGCCCCGTATCTGCTGCCGGCCGTGCTGCGGCTGGTCCATGAGACCTACCCCGACCTGGACCTCCAGGTACACGAGGAACAGACCGCCTCCCTCCTGGACGGCCTGGCCCATGGCCGTCTCGACCTGCTGCTGCTCGCCGTCCCCCTCGGTGTCCCCCAGATCGCCGAACTCCCGCTCTTCGACGAGGACTTCGTCCTGGTCGCCCCCAAGGAGCACTGGCTCGGCGGCCGCGGCGACATCCCGCGCCAGGCCCTCCAGGAACTGGACCTGCTGCTGCTCGACGAGGGCCACTGCCTGCGCGATCAGGCCCTGGACATCTGCCGCGAGGCCGGCCGCGACGAGAACACCCCCGTGACGACCAGCGCCGCGGGCCTGTCCACCCTCGTACAGCTGGTCGCCGGCGGCCTCGGCGTCACCCTCCTGCCCCGCACCGCCCTCCGCGTCGAGACCGGCCGCAACGACCAGCTCACCACCGGCTACTTCGCGGACCCGGCCCCCTCCCGCAGAATCGCCCTGGCCATGCGCACGGGCGCCGCCCGCCAACAGGAATTCGAGGAGTTCGCGGAGGCGCTGCGCGGGGCGCTGCGGGGACTGCCGGTGCGGATCGTGAAGGAGTGAGGGTCAGGGGCGGGCGACGTCGAGGATCGCTGCCACGTCGAGGGTGATCTCGGTGCCCAGGGAATCGGGGAGGACGACATGTTGCCCGGGGGCATGGACGCGGTGGCAGCGGTACTCGTTGGCGAAGGGGTCCGTCAGGACGTGAATCCGGTCCTTCTTACGGTCGATGACCACGTATACCGGGATCTGGGCGATCGCGTAGGCGGCGACCTTCTTCTTGAGGTCGGTGGCGTAGTTGGACGACGTGACTTCGAGCACCAGGCGGAAGACGGCCGGGTCGTAGCAGTTCTCCACGATGAGGTGATCACGGTAGTCGGCGTCGACCACGGCGAGGTCGGGGATGGCGTAGTCCTCGGGGCCGTCCGGGAGCCATAGGCCCATGGCCTGCGCCACCCGTGTCTCCGCGCCGTGCGCGGCCGCGAACGCGAAGGTGAGGTCGGTCAGCGCATCCCCGTGCGGGCCGTCCGGCGGTGGCGTCACGGTGAGCTCTCCCCCGATGATCTCGATGCGGTAGCCGGGAAGCTTCTCGGCGAGCCGCTCCGCTTCTTTGAGCAGCGCGGACTTGCCATCACAGGGGTGCTCGACCGCTGCGGCAGACATGGCGCCTCCTAGTGGCTGGTATCGAGAGCATCATCGTAGGCCGGGCAGGCCGGTACGTCCCGTACCACGATGTTCGCCCGTTCGAGAGCGTCGCCGCAGCTTCTACTCCGCCCCCGCCCGCGTATACGTCAGGAAGGCCGAGCCGCTCTGGAGGACGGTGTGTTCGGTCAGTTCCCAGGTGTGGGGGGCGAAGGGGGTGTCCTGGGAGAAGAGGGGGATGCCGCTGCCGAGGGTGAGGGGGCTGAGTTTGACGATCAGCTGGTCGATCTCCGGGTAGAGCACGCCGGCGAGTGTGCTGCCGCCCAGCAGCCAGATGTCCTTGCCGTCCGCGCCCTTCAGCTCGCGTACCTTCGCCACCGGGTCGGTGGCCACCAGCTCCACCGCCGGGTCCGGGCTCTGTGTCAGGGTCCGGGAGAAGACCAGATGCCGCAGGTGGGGGTAGGCGTCGGTGATGCCGGCCCGGAGGCCGATTTCGTAGGTGTGGCGGCCCTCCAGGACGGTGTCGAAGCGGGTGCCCTCGCCGGTGATGCCGAACGCCGAGCGGGCCTGGACGGGCAGTACCTCGGGCAGTTCGGCGGCCAGATGCTTGACGTAGTCGTCGGCGATCGGCCAGAAGCCGTCCGGACCGGTGGGGTCCGCGCCGTCAGGGCCCGCGATGAAACCGTCGAGAGTGGAAGCGATGCAATAGACAAGCCGACGCATAAAGGGCCCCCCTTGGGCAGTTGATGTGCACTGCTGCGCCGGAATGATCTCGCAGATTCACTCCGTCCGCAGGCCGTCCGGGCGCATCAGGCGCCACAGCGGCGGCAGGCTCAGCGCCGTCACGAAGAGGATCACGCCGCCGCCGATGCCGGTCATCCCCACCACCACCGGGATATCCACCGTCACCGCGCTGTCGGTCATCGTCAGCAGCAGCGTGCCCAGCGCCAGGCCGCAGCCCAGTGCCGGCCCCAGGCCGAGGACGACCGGGAGGGCGGTCTGCCAGAGCACCGACCAGCCCAGGGTGCTGCGGCGGGTGCCGTAGGCGTCGAGGGTGGACAGCACGCGGCGGCGCTCGTGGAGCTGTTCGACGGTGGAGATGATCAGGCCCGAGCCGATCAGCAGCAGGGTGATGACGGCGCCGGCGAACAGGCCGTTGCGGACGCTGGAGTACTGCGCGTCATGGGGATTGTCGACCGAGGAGAGCTCGGCCATCGTCGGGTCGATATGAGCCGCGGTGTTGCGGATGTGCTCCACCGCGTCCGCGGTGCCACGGTCGAAGTCGACCTGGTACTCCGCGCTGGGGGACCGGAAGCGGCCGATGTCGACCGCGGCGGGGGTGGCCAGCAGGTCGTAGCGGACGCGGTCGGGGGCGCGCCCGGGGTCACGCAGCCGGGCGTCGCGCGCCGCCGTGGGGACCTTCCAGGGGTGCGGCCGCACCGGATCGCCCTTCTCGTACGGGGCGTTGAGATCGAGGGGTGCGCCGGGCGTGAGGGGGTGGCCGCGGGCGCCGGTGAGGAAGACCTCGCCGTCCCGGCAGGAGTCCAGCCGGGCCAGGGTGCGCAGCTCGGCGCAGCTGCCGATGGCGATCGTCGTCCAGCGGTCGGTGGGCCGGGGCTGCCCGGGGGCGGGCAGCAGGTCGGCGTTGGCGTCGATGGTGCCGCGGGCCGCCGTCACCCCGGGGGTGGCGCGCAGCGCGGTCAGCGCCCGCTGGATCTGTGGCCAGTCACGGGCGTTGCCCCACAGGCCGATCCGCGGCAGCTTGCCGGACTCGGCGTACGCCTGGGTGAAACCGGACTGCATACCGGTCAGCAGCATATGGATCGCGATGGCACCGGCCACCGCGACGGTGATACCGCTGACCGCGCGGGTGGCCGATCCGCTGTTCAACTGGAGCCGGCGGACGGCCAGTTGCCAGGAGACCGGCCCGCCGTGCAGCCGGCCGACCACCGCGTCGACCAGCCAGGGCAGCAGCGCGGTGACGCCGAGCAGCAGCAGCAGCGCACCGGCCGCGAGCCGGAGGGTGTTGAACGGGGTGTCCCGCCACGGGGATTCCCGGGCCAGCGGCACCAGCAGCAGGGCGCCCACGGCGGGCAGCGCCAGCCGCCACCACAGCCGGCGCCGGACCGGCGGGCGGCGGCGGACGATGCCCAGCGGCTCGACGGTGACCCCGCGCTGCGCGAACAGCGTCACCGCCACCGCCGCCGTCGGCACCAGCACGGCGATCAGTGCCACGGCGAGCGGGCCGGGGGTCACGTCCGAGGGGAAGACATTGATGTCCCACAGCGTGATCACCGAAGCGCACTGCCGGCCGCCCAGGAACAGCGCCCCGCCCGCCACCAGCCCCAGCAGCGAGCCGAACAGCGCCTCCCCCGAGGCGATCCGGCGGGTCGTGGGGACATCGGCGCCCACCAGCCGGAGCGCGGCCAGCCGGCGCTCCCGGCGTTCGTTGCCGAACCGTACGGAGGTGCCGATGAAGACCAGCACCGGCGTCAGCAGCGCCACACACGTCATGATCACCAGGACCACGGCGGGCGCCCGCATCGGCGCCGGGTGCCAGTTCTTGCCGAAGTGGTCGATGCGGTAGCCGTCGGGCGCGGCGAGGGTGGTGCTCTGGGCGATGTAGGTGAGCTCCCGTGGGCCGCGCAGACCCTCGTCACCGATGATGCCGGCCACCTTGTGGTCCAGCCGGTCGCGCAGCAGCGCGCCTTCGGGGGAGTCCAGCAGTTCCTTGAGCGCGGGGGAGACCAGCATCCGGCCGGGGCCGGGGAGATGGCGGATGCCGGGCGGCACCGGCGGATGCGCGCCGTCCGGGCGCACCAGGCGGCCACGGATCGGTGCTCCGTGGAAGACGGTGTCGGTCGAGGTGTAGCGCACGGTGTCGTCGGCGGCCGGCGGCTCGTGCACCTGGCCCAGGTTCTCGCGGGCCTTCTCCCGGCCGTGCCAGGCGTCCATCAGGGTCGGCACGGACGAGCCGAGCAGCAGGACGGCCACGCCCAGGGCGACGCCGGCGGCCGTCAGCGCCGTACGGATCCAGCCCTCGCGGCCGCCGCCGGCCGCGAACCGCATGCCCATCGCGAGGTCCCGGGCCCAGGCGCCGGGGCCGGTGGGCGGGGAGGAGGGGGTGGCGGGCGCGCGGTCGTCGCGGTGTCCGCCGTCCTCGCCGGGCCCGCCGTCGCGCCCGGCCCGCGAGCGCGGCAGGCTCATATCAAGCCCGCCGGCATGTCCTTCACTGTGCCGTCGCGGACGACGATCTCCCGGTCGGAGTACGCGGCGACCCGGGCCTCATGGGTGACCAGGACCACCGCGGCGTTGCTCTCCCGGGCGGCGTCGGTCAGCAGGTTCAGCACGCGTTCGCCGTTGAGCGAGTCCAGCGCGCCGGTGGGCTCGTCCGCGAAGACGACCCGCGGCCGGGTGGCGAGGGCGCGGGCGACCGCGATCCGCTGGCCCTGTCCGCCGGATATCTCCCCGGGCCGCCGGTCGTGCACCGACTCGACCTCCAGCCGCTCCAGCCACTCGCGGGCCTGCCGTTCGGCCTCCTTGCGCTTGGTGCCGTTCAGCCGCAGCGGCAGCGCCACGTTCTCCAGCGCGGTCAACTCCGGCACCAGCTGCCCGAATTGGAAGACGAAGCCGAAGTCGGTACGGCGCAGGGCGCTGCGCTGGGCGTCGCTGAGGCCGGTCAGGGTGTGCGGGCCGTAGCGGACCGTACCGGCGTCCGGGCGGATGATCCCGGCCAGACAGTGCAGCAGGGTCGATTTGCCCGAGCCGGAGGGCCCCATGACGGCGACGACCTCACCGGGGTGGATGGAGAACTCCACGTCGTCCAGCGCCGGTGTCGCCCCGTAGGACTTGCACAGCCCCTCCGCCGCGAGCTGGGGGCATCTCCCAGCGGAGCTGGGGGAAGAACCCTCCGGCGTCACGGGCGGACCGCTTCCGCCAGTTTGTCCAGCCGCGCGGCGGTCAGCTCCAGCCAGCGCAGATCGGCTTCGAGGTGGAAGAGCGCATGGTCACAGATCAGCTGGTCGGCGAGGTCACCGGTGCGCTTGCGCTCGGTCAGCCCGCGCATCAGCCGCAGATGCTCGGCGCGCTGGCTGTCCAGCAGCTCGGCGGCGTTCCGGCCGGTCAGCAGCGCCAGGACGATCTTCGTGTAGAGCGTCGACTGGAGATACGGCTCGGGCTTCTCCGGGCGGGCCAGCCACTGCGCGACATCGGTGACCCCGGCGTCCGTGATCGCATACCGCTTCCGCTCCGGCCCGGCCCCGGCCTCCACGGCGTCCACCTCGACCAGCCCGTTCTTCAGCAGCCGGGACATCGTGGAGTAGACCTGCCCGTAGTGCAACGGACGGTCCTGCCCGAAGTGTTCGTCAAAGGCCCGCTTGAGGTCGTACCCATGGCGCGGACCGGACTCCAGAAGGCCCAGCAGCGTATGACCGATCGACATGGCGCACACCTTACTCGGGGGTGTGTCGGGGGTGTATACGTGCGGTGTATAGCACCCGGTCGGCCCACGTCAGTCGGCAGTCCGCGTCAGTCCGCAGCTCGCGTCAGTCCGCGTCCGGCTCCTTGGGCGGCCGCCCCCGCCGCGGTATCGCCCCCGCTCCCTTCGGCAGCCGGCCGGCCTCCGCCAGCGCCTTGCGCAGCAGGAACTCGATCTGGGCGTTGGCGCTGCGGAGTTCGTCGCCGGCCCAGCGGGCCAGGGCGTCGTGGATCAACGGGTCCAGCCGCAGCAGCACCTGCTTGCGCTGCTGCGGCCGTCGCGCGGGGGCCCGCCCGCTTTCGGCGCCGGGCCCCTCGGGGGTATCGGAACTCACTGGTACAGCGAGCCCGTGTTCAGGACCGGCTGGGCGGCCCGGTCGCCGCACAGCACCACCATCAGATTGCTCACCATGGCTGCCTTTCGCTCCTCGTCCAGCTCGACGATGCCCTGTTCGCTGATCCGTGCCAGTGCCTGCTCGACCATGCCGACGGCGCCCTCGACGATCTGCTGGCGGGCCGCCACCACCGCGCCGGCCTGCTGGCGCTGGAGCATCGCGGAGGCGATCTCGGGGGCGTAGGCGAGGTGGCTGAAGCGGGACTCGATGATCCGTACGCCGGCGGCCTGGACCCGGGCGGTCAGCTCCTGGGCCAGCTTCTCGGTGATCTCCTCGGCGTTGCCGCGCAGCGACAGGGCGTCCTCGTCGTGGGCGTCATAGGGGTACTCGATCGCGATGTGCCGGACGGCCGCCTCGGTCTGGGTGGCGACGAACTCCAGGAAGTCATCGACCTCGAAGAGCGCCTGGGCGGTGTCCTCGACCTGCCAGACCACGATCGAGGCCAGCTCGATGGGGTTGCCGTAGGCGTCGTTGACCTTCAGGACGGCGGTCTCGTGGTTGCGCACCCGGGTGGAGATCTTCCGTGCGCTGGTGAGCGGGTTGACCCAGCGCAGGCCGTCGGTGCGGATGGTGCCGACGTAGCGACCGAAGAGCTGGATGACGCGGGCCTCGCCGGGCGCGACCATCTTCACGCCGGTCATGCAGAAGAACGAGGTGAGCAGCAGCAGGATGCCGCCGATGAACATCGGGACGGCTACCGCGTTGTTGCCGCCGTCGCCGAGTATGCCGCCGACGACGATCACGGCGATGCCCAGCGCGACGCCGAGCACGGTCAGCAGCAGGGCGAGCCCGCCCGGAATGCTGTGGGCCGTGACCTCGCGGACCTGTGGTCTGGGCATCTCGGGGGTGTCGACGGTGAGGTCGTCGCCGGCGCCGCCGGTGCGGTCGGCCGAGGTCTGGTCGGTCATGGGGTCCCCGTTTCTCCAGGTGCGGTGCGTGATGTCCACCGCAATTGGTGATGTCGCTGGTCTAGCAAAGTGATAGCACTTTAACCGTTGGCGAGTCGCGGCGTCCAGTACTGTGCGGGGGCTCTCCGATGGCAAGACTCCAGGTGAGGGCGGGGTGACGCGCAAAACCCACCCCATGGTTCCGTCGTGACGGGTGCTGTTTGTCACGTCAGGAAAAGCCTTGATCGATGAGTATTTGTTTACAGATGCGGTGTTAGCTTCAACAGCTGAGTTAGCTGGGGGCGGAACGACTGGAGTTGCTGAAGCGATGGGCCGAGCGGAAGCGAGACGAGCGCGACAGGGGAGCGCTCGCCGTGCCAAGCAGACAGACAAGAAGTCCGGCATACGCCGCTTCTTCACCTGGAAGAAGCTCCTCGGGGCCTTTCTCGGGGTGTGCCTGTTGGGCATCCTCGGATTCATCGGTCTGTATCTGTACGTGGACATCCCCAAGGGCAACAGCGCTGCCAAGCTGCAGAGCAATGTCTACAAGTACGCCGACGGCAAGGTCCTGGCGCGGGTGGGCGACGTCAACCGCGAGACGGTGCCGCTCGACCGCATACCCAAGGACGTCCAGCGCACCTTCGTCGCCGCGGAGAACAAGTCCTTCTACGACGACTCCGGCGTCGACCTGAAGGGCACCCTGCGCGGAGTCCTCAACACCCTGCGGGGTCAGGGCAAGCAGGGTGGCTCGACGATCACCCAGCAGTACGTCAAGAACTACTACCTGAGCCAGGAGCAGACGGTTTCCCGCAAGCTCCAGGAGATCGTCATCTCGCTCAAGGTGGACAACAAGTACGAAAAGGAAGACATCCTCGCCGGGTACATCAACACCAGCTACTACGGCCGCGGCGCCTACGGCATCCAGGCCGCGGCCCAGGCCTACTTCCGCAAGGACGTCGAGAAGCTCACCGTCTCGGAGGGCGCCTACCTCGCGTCGCTCCTCCAGGCGCCGAGCCAGTACGACTGGTCCAGTGCGACCGAGGCCGGCAAGAAGCGGGTCAAGGAGCGCTGGGCGTACACCCTCGACAACATGGTCGACATGAAGTGGCTCTCCGCGGCGGACCGGGCCAAGCAGAAGTTCGAGGTGCCCCAGGGCCCCAAGCCGCTGCCCGGCATGAGCGGCCAGACCAGCTACCTGGTCAAGCAGGCCAAGCAGGAACTCTTCGCCCAGGGCGTCGACGAGTCCGAATTCGAGGCCGGCGGCTGGACCGTCACCCTCGGCATCGACAAGAACAAGCAGAAGGCGCTGGAGCAGTCCGTCAAGCGCAAGCTCACCGACGACCTCGACCCCAAGAAGCGCAAGGTCGACGGGGACGCCCAGCTCGGCGCCACCTCGGTGGACCCCAAGACCGGGCGCATCGTGGCGATGTACGGCGGCGCCGGCTATCCGAAGCACTACACGAACAACGCCACCCGCTCCGACTACCAGCCCGCCTCCACCTTCAAGCCGCTGATCCTGGCGTCGGCGATGGAGAACAACGCGGTCACCCAGGACCGCGTCCCGATCACCCCCAACACGATCTACGACGGCCGTAACCGCCGCCCGGTCGTCGGCGGGGACATCCCCTTCGCGCCGCCCAACGAGGACGAGCACCCGTACGGGAAGATCAGCGTCCAGACGGCGACCAACAACTCCGTCAACGCGGTCTTCGCGCAGATGGGCGCGGACGTCGGCCTGGAAGAGATCAAGAAGACCGCGGTCAGCCTGGGCATGGACGGCTCCAAGATCGACGCCAAGCCGGCGATGACCCTGGGCACCATGGGCGCCAGCCCGCTCCAGATGGCCGGGGCCTACGCCACGCTCGACAACCACGGCAAGAAGGTCACCCCGACCCTGGTCACCAAGGCCGTGCACCCGGTCGATGGCGTCGAGACCTCGGTCCCGCTGAAGGACCCGATCGGCGACCAGGTCCTCAGCCGCCGGACCGCCGACACCCTTACCTCGGTCCTGACCGGTGTGGTCAACGACGGCACCGCCTCGGAGGCCGTGAAGAACACCGCGTACCAGGCGGCCGGCAAGACCGGTACCTCCGACGACAACAAGTCGGCGTGGTTCGTCGGTTACACGCCCAAGCTGGTCACCGCGGTCGGCATGTTCGGCGAGTCCCCCAAGGGCGGCACCCAGGTCACCCTGAAGGGCACCGGTGGCGGCGGCCGGGTCAACGGCGGCGGCTACCCGGCCCGGGTGTGGGCCGATTACACGGAGTCGGCGCTGGGCGGCAACACGGGCGCGGAGTTCGACCTCGACACCGACCTCGGTGCCGGCGTCCCGCCGACCCCCACCCCGACGCCGAGCAAGACCCCGTCGACCTCCCCGTCGCCGTCCGAGACGCCGAGCAAGAGCCCGTCGCCGACCCCGTCCAAGCCGAGCGGGCGGCCGTCGGACACCACGAGCGGCAAGCCGTCGGACCCGGCCACCCCGACCGACCCCACCTCCTCCCCGCCGCCGGACGGCACGGACGGCGGGGACACCGGCGGCCGGCCGACCGGCGGGAACGCCGACGGCGGCAAGGGCACCAACAGCCTGTCCGACTTCGGCTGACGCCGTCGGTCCGGCCGGCACCGAGAGAGGGGCACCCGAAGCTTCGGGTGCCCCTCTCTCGTCCCTGCACCGGGTCGCGGAACCTCGAAGGGCATGGGGACTTCCCAAAGGAGGCCGCTTCTCCATCGTGATGGACAGCACACGCTGACTTTATGTAGCGCCGGTAGCGATAAGTGGCCTATACCGTCTGCGTGTTGACTCGGAAGTGCCCCATGGCCGCGACATGCAGTCACGGCGGGCCGATACTCGCCGGACAGGTGAAAGATTCCCCCTTTCCCGGAGAACCGTTCCACCGCTAAGCTCCGCGCTGATCCCAAGGCGAATGAACTCGCCGTGAGCCGGAGGCTGTTGGGGAGCAGCTGCTTTTCTGGCCTCTGGTCTTGCACCACGGATCGGCATCTATGGGGGAAACATATGCCTGGCAAGTTTCAGTCCACGGCCCGTGTCTTGGTGGCCGTGACATCGATTGCGGCCTTTGGTCTCGTCGTTCCGCAAGCCTCTGCTTCCGCGGCGCCGAAGACCTCCGACGTCACACTCCTGCCGTGGACGAATAGCGAAACCCGAGTCATCGCCGCGGCCGACCCGCAGGCGGTGCAGGCGACGGCCTCGCTGTGCGGCTCCGGATACAAGCTCACGTACGCCGAGCGCCTGCCGGACGCGAACACCCGACTCGGCACCCTCTTCACCTACCAGAACGGAGCCGGCGCGTCCTGCGCCGTCTTCGACAACAACTCGGGCTTCACCAAGTACATGAAGCTCAAGCTGTGCCAGAACTCTCCCGGTCAGCCCTGCGTCACGAATGAGGGCAACTTCAGCCGGTACGCCGGTCCGGTCCGCGTCAAAAAGGGCTTCTGCGCCGAAGTCACCGCGATCATGAAGGACTCCAAGAACTCACACGCCGCGATCATCGACAGGCAGCTGGCCGTCCCGCCGTGTGACTGATCTCCAAAATGGCTGACGGGGCGTGCGGTGCACTCCTGTCAGCCAGGTGGCCCCACCATCCAGGGCCGGCCCGCAACAGCCCCGCTGTTGCGGGCCACCGGAAGTAATCAACGAGCCGAGCAGAACCGGCAATCCATTCGGGAACAGCATTCTGCTCACTTGTGGGCGCGCTTGTTCCCTCTTCGTCACGCCGTCCCCGGCTCGTGCCGCGCCGGAATCCCCGGCCGTCGTCATCAGATGCACACGCCCTACCTCCGCACTGCCCTTCCCGGAATGCCGGAGAGCCGGGCCGGCGGAGCCTTCGGCGTTCACCTAAGGAGAGAAGAGACATGGCTGACGAGAGAGTGCTCGCTGCCCAGAAGTGGGTCAATGCGACCTACGCACGTGTGGCGGGCTACACGAAGTGCCCGGAGAACGGCAGCACCGGCTGGGCAACCATGTACTCCCTCACTCGTGCACTCCAGCACGAACTGGGGATCCCCACTCTCTCGGACAGCTTCGGCCCCACCACCTTGTCCAAGCTGTCCGCGCGCGGAGATATCGGTTCGGGTGAACCGAATACCAACATCCGGAAGATCGTCCAGCACGCGCTGTTCTGCAAGGGTTACCCGGGCGGTGACGGTGAGGGGACGTACGACGGCGACACGGAGGAATCGGTTGCTCAGCTCAAGGCCAATGCGGGCCTTGATGATTCGAATGGAATGGTGCAGCCCAAGCTGTTCAAGGCCCTGCTGACCATGGACGCGTATGTGCTGCTCACCGGCGGTTCGGAAAAGGTCCGGGAAATCCAGCAATGGCTGAACGGCCGCTATTTCAAGAAGTCAACCTTCTATGTGGGGCCGTGTGACGGCATTTACTCACGCGATGTTCAGACGGCGCTCATGAAAGCCATCCAGTATGAACTGGGAATTCCTGAGGATCAGGTCACCGGAAACTTCGGAGAGGGCACGAAGACGGGACTGAAGAGGCATGTCCTGTCTCCCGGCGACTCCGGTGTATTCGTGCAACTCTTCTCTGCGGCCTGCGTCTTCAACGAGCCGGTGTACACGGGCACCGCGACGTACATCACTTCTTTCAAGAGCTCATTCGACTCCGCTCTCACCACCTTCGTCAGGGAGTTCCAGAAGTTCTCCAACCTGCCTGCGTCGGAGATAGGTGACTTCGCCACCTGGGCTCAGCTGCTGGTGTCCACCGGAGACCCGGACCGCAAGGTAAACGGGTGTGATACCCGATTCACCATCACCCCTGCCATCGGCCGGGATCTCTACAATTCCGGTCACCGGTATGTCGGGCGCTACATCTATCAGCCACCGAACAGCATCGACAAGTACCTCAAGCCCGGCGAGTTGGAGAATATTTTCAAGGCCGGCCTGAATGTATTCCCCATCTTTCAGGACAACGGGCGCCGGCTGGTCGACTTCACGTACACGGCCGGTTACCAGCATGGCCTCAAGGCGCATGAACGCGCCACCTCGTACGGGTTCAATCGCGGCACCGTTATCTATTTCGCCGTGGACTACGATGCCACCAGGGAAGAGATAGCGTCGAACATCGTCCCCTACTTCAACGGCATTTCGTCCGCGCTGGGCAGTAAGGGGAAACGCTATATTCACGGCGTCTACGGATCGCGGAATGTGTGCTCGAAGGTGACCAAGGAAACCTACGCCCGGTATTCCTTTGTCTCGGGGATGTCATGGGGTTTTTCTGGGAATCTCGGATTCCCGATGCCGACCAACTGGTCATTCACCCAGATCAAAGAGGTCAGCAAGATCCCCTCCTCCGACGGCCCTTATGATCTGGATAAGGATGCCCATCGTGCGGGTACTGACGAGGGTCAGAACAGTGTGCACAAGACGGCCTCCCCGGCAGACGGATTCATCTCGTACGTCGAAATGCTCTACGGGCTGGCAAAGAGCTACGGGAAAGGTGACCCGGATCGCCTCGTCATGGAGTACGTGCGGAACCGCTCGTACGGCGACCTCACGTGGTGGGCGCTCATCGGTGATCCGGACCAAGGCTTCATCGACTACGCCGATGAGCACGGAGCGTACATCTACGAGGAGTTCAAGGACCCCTTCACCGGGCACCCGCTCGGTGCCGAGCACATGCTTGCCACCGCCAACGCCCACTATGTGAAGGAGCAGCCGTCGAGCGCCACCCGCGGCGGGGCCGGGGACGTGGGGGGCTGGGCCGGCGACATCTTCACCCTGTACGGGGAGTGGCGTCGTGACCATGAGAGCTACCCGTCCGGATACGACTACTGCCAGGCCAGGCTGGGGAAGATCGGAGTCGACTCCACGTTCGGGTTCGGTGACCTCGTGGAGGACGCCGATGGTTACCTCATTGCGGAGCAGGTGCGCCGGAAGAAGACAATTGTGCAGGCCGTCCGCCATCAGTACGCAGAAACCGGCGGCGTCACGCGCTTCAAGGACTACTTCACTCAGCGCTTCGGCGGTTCGGTCGCCACTGCGACAGATCTGGCACGCTATATGCTCACGATGGAAATTGACCCGACCATCTCCCTGGGCCGCGAGTACCTGATCAGCAAGAATGCCGGTGGTAGCGGCTCTGTTCTCATGCCATGGATGCTGCCCGGGGGAAAGCTCACCGAATTCTGTAAGGGATTCGCCGATACGCTGCAAGCCCGTGCCGGGCAGGAATCGCGACTGCGGGCCCGGTACCTCAAGAATCAGAAAGAGAACATGGGCCGGTCTCGATGAGTAATGCGCTGCACAGCAAGAAGGGGCCGGCGCTGTGGGTGAAGGTGTTGTGCCTCAATGTGAGTATCGGTCTGCCGGTGTACTTCATCGGCCTGATGTCCGGTTTCACTCAGGCGCCGAAAATCTGTGGAGTGGAGTCCGGAAAGGGCCCGTCGAACCGGCCCGATTCCCTTACCGAGACGCTGTTTCCGCTGTCCCGCGTCTGCAAGTGGACGGACGGCACGACCGTCGACCTCGTGCCCTCCTGGGTCAACCCGGTGCTCTTCGTCTGTGCGGCGGGAGTCGCACTGTGCGCAGCCACGGCCGTGAGAAGAGCGATCAAGCACAAGAAGGAGCTTGCCCATGAAGTCCATGAAGCCCATGAATGACCCCTTATCCTTGACGTTCCGCCCGGATCGCCGGCGCATTCTGCTCGCCGGTCTGGGCCTCGCCGGCGGTGCGGCTCTCTGGACCGGTGGCATGACGGGATCCGCTGCCGCCGCCGAAAACGAAAACCCCGGCTGGTCCGGAAGCGTGACGGAGAACGGCTGGCCGGTGCTTGGCGAGGCGACGTCGCATCGCATCCAAGGTGCCGGTTCCCTCAGCGTTCCCCTCCTGGCCGGCGACGTCGCCACGGTCCTGCTCCATGTGGTCCGGCGATTCCACTACGAGATAGCGGGCCTGGGAGAGGGCGAGGTGTCCGGGCATACCCGCCACTGGGCGTTCACCGAGGACTACGAGAGCAACTACCTCTCGGGAACGGCGATCGCGATCCGGCCGGGAAGATATCCGGTGGGGGTCACCGGCGGATTCTTCCCGAACGAATTGCTGATCATTCGAGATGTTCTCGCGGACTGCGAAGGCACCGTTTCGTGGGGTGGCGACAAGCGGCATGCGAAGGAGAGCCATTTCGAGATCGCGGTGCAGCCGCGCGACCCCGGCCTGGCCCGGGTCGCGAAAAAGATCGCCGCGTGGGGTGACGCGCCCGGCGAGGGAGCCGGCGCCACCGACCCCACCGCATTGCCGCGGCGTCGCGCGGCCAGGGCTCTGGAGCGCCGGCAGCGGGCTGCCTGACCGGCACGAGCGCCGAGCGTCCTCCCGTCGGCCGCCGCCTCAGCCCCCGTTGACGTGGTGGGCGATCCGGTCGCCCACGTTCTTGTCGATGTTGCGCCAGTACTGGACCGCGCGGTCCAGCACGGGACGGCTGACGCCGTTGCGGAGATGACCGGAGACATTGCTGACCAGCCGGTCGCGGGCGGCGTCGTCGAGGACCTGGCGGACCATCGTGCCCGGCTGGCCGAAGTCGTCGTCGTCCCGGCGCAGCGTGTAGGCCTCGCGGACCATCTCGCCGCCGGTCTCCCAGCCCGCGGGCTCCCCGTAGCGCCGGGTGTCCGCCGTCGGGCCGCCGTAGCTGTTCGGGGCGTAGGGCCGGGCCGCGCGGGACGGCTCGTACCGCATCGGGCCGTCCTTCGCGTACGAGTGGACGGGCACCCGCGGCCGGTTGGGCGGCAGCTGGGCGTAGTTCGGGCCGATGCGGTACCGGTGGGTGTCCGCGTAGGAGAACAGCCGGCCCAGCAGCATCTTGTCGGGCGAGGGGCCGACACCCGGCACCATGTTGGACGGCTCGAACGCCGCCTGCTCGATGTGGATGAAGTAGTCCTCGGGGTTCTTGTTGAGCGTCATCCGCCCGACCTCGATCAGCGGGTAGTCGCCGTGCGGCCAGACCTTGGTCAGATCGAATGGGTTGAACCGGTAGTCCGGGGCGTCCGCGAACGGCATGACCTGCACATACAGCGTCCACGACGGGACGTTCCCGCCGTCGATGGCCTCGAAGAGATCGCGGCGGTGGTAGTCGCCGTCCTCGCCGGCGATCCGGTCCGCGTCCTCCTGGGTGAGGAAGTCGATGCCCTGGTCGGTCTTGAAGTGGTACTTGATCCAGAACTTCTCGCCACCGGCGTTGACCCACATATAGGTGTGCGAGCCGTAGCCGTTCATGTGGCGGTAGGTCTTGGGGATACCGCGGTCGCCCATCAGCCAGGTCACCTGGTGCGCCGACTCCGGCGAGAGCGTCCAGAAGTCCCACTGCATGTCGTTGTCGCGCATCCCGTTGTCCGGGCGGCGCTTCTGCGAGCGGATGAAGTCCTGGAACTTGATCGTGTCCCGGACGAAGAAGACCGGGGTGTTGTTCCCGACCAGGTCGTAGTTGCCGTCCTGGGTGTAGAACTTCAGCGCGAAACCACGGGGGTCGCGCCAGGTGTCGGGGGACCCCTGCTCACCCGCGACGGTCGAGAAGCGGGCCAGCATCTCGGTGGTCTTGCCCGGCTGGAAGAGATCCGCCTTGGTGAACTGGCTGACGTCGTTGGTGACCTGGAAGAAGCCGTACGCGCCGGCGCCCTTGGCGTGCACCACCCGCTCGGGGACCCGTTCGCGGTTGAACTGGGCCATCTTCTCGATGAGGTAGTGATCCTGGAGCAGGATGGGGCCGTCGGGACTCACGGTGAGTGAGTGCTCGTCGCTCTCCACCGGGATGCCGGCGTTGTTCGTGGTGCGCGGGTCGTGGTGCGCGGTGCTGGTCATGGAGGAGTGCCTCCTGTCTCGACGGCGGGGAGCCGGGGCCGCAACGCCCGAATTGGGGCAGGCAGTCCCTTACGTCCACCCAAGCAGTGAACTCCCCCGACGGCCTGTCGGCAAGAGTTGGACCCCGTCCGGTCTCAGACGGGGTCCAATATGTGGGACGCGGCCGGGCGCCCGGCAGACCTCAGCGGCGCGGCGTCCCCGGCGGCATCGACAGCTCGAACCAGACGACCTTCCCCATGCTCAGCCGGGTCGCGCCCCAGCGCCGCGCCATCCGGTTCACGAGGTAGAGACCCCGCCCGCCCTCGTCCGACGGCCGGGCCTGGCGCAGTCGCGGCAGCTGCGGGACATCGTCACCGACCTCGCAGCGCAGCACGTCCGTGCGCAGCAGCCGCAGCGTGATCGGCCGCTCCGCATACCGCACCGCATTCGTCACCACCTCGCTGACCAGCAGCTCCAGCTGGTCGGTCAGCTCCTCCAGGCCCCAGCGCGCCAGCGCCCGCCGGGCCAGCCGCCGGGCCTGACCGGCCGTCTGCGCCTTCGGGTCCAGATACCAGTACGCGACATCGCTGGGCGCGATCCCGTCGAACCGGGCCGCCAGCAGCGCGATGTCGTCATCGCGGTCGCCGGGGCCCAGCATGTCCAGCACCTCGTCGCACATCGGCTCCAGCGGCGGCGGGTTGGGACCCGTCAGCCGGGCCGTCTCGGCCAGCCGCTCCCGCAGCTGCTCGATCCCGGTCCACACGTCCCGGATCCGCGACTCGACCAGGCCGTCCGTATACAGGACCAGGGTGGCGCCCGCCGGGGCGTCCAGCTCCACCGCCTCGAAGTCCACCCCGCCGACGCCGATCGGCGCGCCCGACGGCACCCGCAGCACCTCGGCGCGCCCGCCGCGGTGCAGCATCACCGGCGGCGGATGGCCCGCGTTGGCGATGGTGATCCGGTGCGCGACCGGGTCGTAGACCGCGTACATGCAGGTCGCCATCCGGTCCGTGCCCAGCCGCTGGGCCTGCTCGTCGAGATGGTGCAGCACCTCCTGCGGCGGCAGATCCAGCCCGGCCAGCGTCTGGGCCGTGGTCCGCAGCTGGCCCATGATCGCGGCCGAGGTCATCGAGTGCCCCATGACATCGCCGACGACCAGCGCCACCCGGCTGCCGGGCAGCGGGATCGCGTCGTACCAGTCGCCGCCCACCCGGGCCGTCTCGGCGGCCGGCAGATAGCGGCTGGCCAGCCGGACGCCGGTCGGCTGCGGCAGCGAGTCCGGCAGCATCGTGCGCTGGAGCGCGTCGGCGATATACGCCTCGCGGCCGTAGAGCACCGCCTTGTCCACACCCAGCGCGGTGTGCGTCGCGAGCTGCGCCGCCACCAGCAGATCGTCCGGCTCGAACGCGGGACGGTCCGGGCGGCGCAGGAACACCGCCGCGCCGATCACCCGGCGGCGGCCGCGCAGCGGCGCCAGAATCACCCGGTGGCCACTGGGCAGCCGCGGGTCGGGCCCCAGCAGCTCGGGCAGCGCCGTCCGCGCCGCCTGTGCCTCGCCGAACAGCGGCCGTACGCCCCGCAGCACCTCGGCCAGCGGACCGCCGGGCTCCACCTCGGCCAGTTCCGCCGCGCTGCCGCCCATCGCCGGGCCCAGATCGGGCTGCGCGGGCAGCATCGGCAGCCGGCCGCCGTTGGTGTCCGGCTCCTCCGGAATCCGGTCGGTACGGCGCAGCCGCAGCACCACCGGACCGGTCGGGCGTTCGTCGCCGACCGGCAGCGGGTCCCGCAGATAGACGAGGATCGCGTCGGCGAATGTCGGGACCGTCGCCCGGCACAGCCCGAGCACGATCTCGTCGAGGTCGATGCCCCGGGCGATCCGCCGGGTCGCCGCCCCGATGAAACGCAGCCGGTCGCCGCCCGCCTGCCGGGCCGCGGCCACCTCGCCGCTCTCGCCGGGATGTGCCGAGCGGGCCGGGGGAGGGGGCAGCGGGGTCGGTGGCGGACCGGCCGGTGCGGGCACCTGCTCGCCGGTGGCCTCCCCGGCCGCCGGCCGCGACACCTCACCGTGCGGGGCACCCGAGGCCGCCGGCCGTCCGCCGTGCGGCGCCTGCTCCGGCACCGACCCGCCCGGCTCACCGCCGCGCGGCCGCGACCGCCCGGCGCCGGACGGACCGCCGCCCTCCCGCGGGCGCCCCACTCCCTCACCGCCGTGGTGCGGGCGCTGCCCGTGGCGCGGCTCCTCACCCGGCTCGGGCGCCTCGGCGCGGCCCACCGCGCCCTGCGCCACCCGCCGTCCGGCACGGGCCGTCTCCCGGTCCGCCCCCTCCGGCCGTCCGCTCGCAGGCATGGACACCTCCCCGTACGAGTCGCCGTACGCCTCCCCATACGGGACCGAGGCGTCGCATGCGGCGGGACGGCCGCCGCGGTGCGTGGCGGAGTGCTCGGTGGCACGCCCGCCGGAGTGCCCGGCGGCGGCGCTGTCCGCGTCCGCCGACGGGTCCCGCCGCGCCGCGCCGTGATCCGCGGCCGGCTCGCCGTCGTCCCGGCCGGCCGGCGAGCCCGCCGAGGCCGTGACGGTGACACCGGCGAGACCTATGTCGTCACCGCCGCGCACCGCGAAGCCGGTGCCGGGCACCGGCACGCAGCCGGCCGCGCCGGGCTGCTGGAGGGCGCTGCGCGGGTCGGGGACCGCGCCGAGCGGCGCCGTCCCGGCCGGCCCCCGGGCAGGGGACAGCGAGGACGCGGCGGTCGGTGCCGACTGCCGCGATTCGTGGGAGGTGGGGTGCTCCGTCACGCGTGGGATTCCATCCGTCCGGGGCTGCGCGCCCGACGCGCCGCGTTCCGAGCGGGCCGTCCGTGCGGCCGCGCCCGACGCGCTGCGTCTCAAGCGCGTCGCAGGTGCAGAAAGAGCTGGATCTCGGGTGGTACGTCCGTACTTGACGGGGCGTATGCGTAGGCATCTTCCCCGACGACGTCGAAACCCGCGTCGTGCACGACCCGGCGCAGGTCGTCCCGCAGGTAACCCGATACCCGGATCGAGTTGCCCAGGAACGGAATCGTGAAGTCGTCCACATCCGCCTCGACCATCGACAGGGCGAGCAGCCCCTCAGGACGTAGCAGATCATGGAGCATGCCCAATGCGTAAGGGATTTCGGCACGGGGCAGCATGAGAAGGGAGAAAAAAGCGGCAATACCGTCGAAGGAGCCGGGGCCGCCGAGCCGGCCGCCGCGCAGATCGGCGATGTCGAGCCGGTGGAAGTCGGCAACGGGGACGTTCTGCCGGGCCAGTTTGATCATCGAGGGGGAGAGATCGATACCCACGACGCGGTGCCCGGCGTCCGCGAGCTGGTGGGCGCTCGGCAGGCCCGTACCGCATCCGAGGTCCAGGATGCGCGAGCCGGCCGGCAGGTTGTCGGCCAGCCAGGCGCCCGAGGCGAGCTGCCCCTCCTTGTGCGGAAAGGCATCGTCATACCGGTCGCCGATCGCGTCGAACGCCTCGGCCTGGCCGGCCCGGTCCAGTGCTAACCGGTTCAGCCCCTCATATCCGTCGTAGCTAGTCGCGCTCACGACCTCGCCCCTCCTGCGACCGCGGTCAAGTTCGTTTTCCAGTTCTGGAGTTGCGCCTGTGCAGTCTTGCGGAGGACGATCCTACGTTTGAAGGCCCGGGGCGCAGCAAGGGGGCTCGGCCCCGCCTCCCGCCCCGCGGGAAACAGCTTTGCCCACAGGCGCACCTTTCCACGGTTCGTCCCCTTCACTCACGTCGTTTCGCTTCACTCCCTCACGACCGCAAACGCTCCGGCGCGCGGTCCCAGTCCGCCGGGAGCCGGGGAACACTCCAGGCCGGATCGGGCCGCCAGTCCTCCCAGCCGTCGGCGTACGGTGCGCGCCAGGCCGAGATCTGTGCGATCGCGGCCCGTCCCGCCGACCGCACCTCGGCGGCCTGAGAATCCGTCATCAGACCGTCCCGCTGCGCCTGGGCGAACTCGTCCTCGTCCCGCCACTCCCAGTGCCGGTCCGGAAAGACACAGATGTCGAGAAAGTGGTCCTCGGAGTCAATGCCGCCCGCCCAACGGCGGCGCGGCTCCTCCAGATTGACGTACCAGTTCTTGAACTGCCAGCCGCGCTCCCAGAACAGCCACACCGACCACGGGTCGCCGGGCCGGGCCAGTTTCAGCACCCCGGTGCCGAACCAGTGGTCCCGGGCGGTCCGGCGCGGTTTGGTGTAGCGGGTGGACAGCGGCTCGCGGTGCACCGGTGTGCCGTCGGCGAGCACCGGCTTGATGCAGGCGGTGCCGGGCGCCATCCACACCGCCAGCAGCTCATCGGTGTCCTGGACAACGGTCATCGGCCGGCAGATGTGGAACCGCCCGGCATCGGCGTTGTCGCGATATCGCCAGAGGATGTGGTCCCCCGGCGCCCAGCGCGCCCCGTCCGCCGCCCGCCTCGCCCCGGCCGCCCCGCGACCGCCGGCCGCCTCGCCTTCCGTCGTGTCCACCATGTCCGCTGTCATGCGCAGATCTTAGAGGTGCGGCCCGCAGCGTGCCGTGACGTGAGCCGCACCGGGCGTAACGAACGCGCTATCCTGCGCCGCGCCGCTTTACGGGTGCGTCATCCGCAGTACGTCCAGCGCCTCGTCCAGCTGCTCCTCGGTCAGCAGCCCGCGCTCGACATAGCCGCCCGCCAGCACCACCTCGCGAATGGTCTTCCGCTCGGCGAGGGACTTCTTGGCGACCTTCGCCGCCTCCTCGTACCCGAGGTACTTGTTGAGCGGGGTGACGACCGACGGCGACGACTCGGCGTACTCCCGGGCCCGCTCCACGTTCGCGGTGATCCCGTCGACCGTACGGTCCGCCAGCAGCCGCGACACATTGGCCAGCAGCCGCACCGACTCCAGCACATTCTTCGCGATCACCGGCAGCATCACATTCAGCTCGAAGTTGCCGGCCGCCCCCGCTGCCGCCACCGTCGCGTCATTGCCGGTGACCTGCGCCGCCACCATCAGCACCGCCTCCGGGATCACCGGGTTGACCTTCCCCGGCATGATCGACGAACCCGGCTGGAGATCCGGCAGCGCGATCTCGGCGAGCCCGGTCCGCGGCCCCGAGGCCATCCACCGCAGATCGTTGGCGATCTTCGTCAGCCCGACCCCGATCGTCCGCAGCTGCCCGCTGGTCTCGACGATCGCGTCCCGCGCCCCCTGCGCCTCGAAGTGATTGCGCGCCTCGGTCAGCGGCAGCCCGGTCACCCGCGCCACCTCGGCGATCACCGCGGCCGAGAACCCGGGCGGGGTGTTGATCCCCGTCCCCACCGCCGTGCCGCCCAGCGGGAGTTCCGCCAGCCGCGGCAACGAGGCCCGCAGCCGCTCGACGCCGTAGCGCACCTGGGCGGCATAGCCGCCGAACTCCTGACCCAGCGTCACCGGCGTCGCGTCCATCAGATGCGTCCGCCCCGACTTCACGACCTCGGCGAACTCCTCCGCCTTCCGCTCCAGGCTCTCCGCCAGATGCTCCAGCGCCGGAATCAGATCGTTGAGGACCGCCGAGGTCGCCGCGATGTGGATCGACGACGGAAAGACATCATTGGACGACTGGCTCGCGTTGACATGGTCGTTCGGATGCACCTCCTGGCCCAGCCGCTCACCCGCCAGCGTCGCGAGGACCTCATTGGTGTTCATGTTCGAGGACGTGCCGGACCCCGTCTGGAACACGTCGATGGGGAAGTGCTCGTCCCACCGCCCCTCGGCGACCTCGGCGGCAGCCTCCTGAACGGCCTCCGCGATCTCCTTGTCCAGCACCCCCAGCTCGCCGTTGACCAGGGCGGCCGCCCCCTTGATCCGGGCCAGCGCCGCGATGTGCGCCCGCTCCAGCCGCTGCCCGGAAACCGGGAAGTTCTCCACCGCCCGCTGCGTCTGCGCCCGCCATTTGGCGTGCGCCGGGACCCGCACCTCACCCATGGAGTCGTGCTCGGTCCGGAAGTCGTCGGAGTCGCCGAATGCGCTGTTGTCACTCATACCTATGTCAGTGCCCGGAAACGGCGATCTGTTCCCGGGCACGGCCGTAAGTCACCTGCCTGCGGGGCGCTCGCGGCCGCCGGACCCGCGGCGGGTTCCTGGTCAGGCCACGGCGGGTTCCGGGTCCGGCCACGGTGGGCCGGCCCGAACCCCCCGTCCGGACAACCGCCTTGAGCGACTGCTCAAAACGCTCTACGCTGCGTTTGAGCAGTCGCTCAAACGTCTGGGGTGGAGGCAGTCGCATGGGGTTGTACGTGGAGGCGCGCATCCGCGCCGGGCTCGACGAGGTGTGGGACCGGAGCCAGCTGCCGGACCGGCACCAACGCTGGGACCTGAGGTTCAGCGAGATCGATTACCTGCCGTGCGCGCCGGGGGAGCCGCAGCGCTTCCGCTACGCCACCCGCGTGCTGCCGCTGCTCACGGTCGACGGCACCGGCGTCTCGGCGGGTGAACGCAACCGGCCCGACGGCACCCGGACTTCCGCCCTCCGCTTCGCCTCGGCGCATCCGCTCTCGCTCATCAAGGAGGGCCGCGGGTACTGGCGGTACATACCGGACGGCGCGGAGCTGCGGTTCCTCACCGGATACGACTACCGGCCGCGCTGGGGGCGCTTCGGCCGGCTCGCCGACCGGCTCGTCTTCCGGCCGCTCATGGGCTGGGCCACCGCCTGGTCCTTCGACCGGCTGCGGCTGTGGTGCGAGCGCGGGATCACCCCCGAGCGGTCGCTGCGGCACGCCCTCGCCGAGCTGTTCGTCCGTATCGCGGCCGTCCTCGTCACCGCGGCCGTGGTGCCCGGCGCCGTGGCCGTGGGGCCCGTCCTCGCGGTGGCGGGCGCCGCGTTGCTGCTGCCGCCGCTGCCCGTCACCCCCGCCGCCCGCCGCTGTCTGCGCCGCCCGCCGGAGCGGGCCGCCGGACGCGAGGGCAGCGCCGTCGCCCCGACCGCCCTCCTCGCCACCCTGGAGCAGTCATGACCTCGATATTCCAGCGCGCCCTGGGCGCCGACTTCGACCGGCTGCACCCGCAGGTCCGGCGGCGCTTCTCCGTCGGGCTCGACAGCGGTGAGGCATGCGTCGGGCGGGGCACGATGGACCGGATCTGGCACGGCCGCAGCTTCGTCCGGCCATTCCTGGCCCTCGGCGGCAGCCGCCACATCCTCGTCCCGCAGGCCGGCCGGGACATCCCCTTCGTCATCGAGAACGTCCCGTACACGGACTCCTTCGGCCGCGAGACCGTCACCTTCGTCCGGACCTTCGCCTTCCCGCGCCGCCCCCGCCGCTTCGACGCCACCATGGTCTTCAGCCCCGAGCGCGGCTGCGTCGTCGACTACCTGGGCACCCATCAGCACCTCGCCACCGACCTGCACTTCACGGTCGACGACACCGGCGCCCTGGTCATCCGCTCCGGCGAGCACCGCTTCCGGGAGGGGCCGGTCGACGTCCGGGTGCCGGACCTGATCGGCGGCGACGCCGTGGTGCGCGAGTCGTACGATGACGCTGCCGGGTGCTTCCGCATCCAGGTACGGGTCGGCAACCGGCGGTTCGGCCCGCTCTTCGGCTACGAGGGGTCCTTCGACGCCGAGTTCGTGAACGTCGCCGAGCGCGGAGTGCGCGCCGGGCTGCGGCCGGTGCGCGAGGAGGCGCGGACGTGACCACCGACACCCGTACGAAACTGCTGGCCGGAGCGCTGCAAACGCTCACCGAGCAGGGCATCACCAAGACCTCGGCCCGCACCATCGCCGCCACCGCGGGCGTCAACCAGGCCCTGGTCTTCTACCACTTCGGCAGCGTCGACGAACTCCTCGCCGCCGCCTGCCGCTACGGCGCGGAGCAGCGAGTCGAGCACTACCGCGAACGCTTCGCCCGGGTCGGCAGCCTCACCGAACTCCTCGCACTGGGCCGGGAACTGCACACCGAGGAACGCGCCGCCGGCCATGTCGCCGTCCTCGCCCAGCTCCTGGCCGGCGCCCAGACCCAGCCCCGCCTCGCCCCCGCGACCGCCGCCGGCCTCGCCTCGTGGATCGAGGAGATCGAAGCGGTGCTGGCCCGGGTACTGGCCGGGACGCCGCTCGCCGCCTTCGTGGACGTCGCCGGCCTCTCGCGGGCGCTCGCCGCGGGCTTCGTCGGCCTGGAGCTGTACGAGGGCGTGGACCCGGAGGGCGCGCTGGCGGCCCTGGACGCACTGGAGCAACTGTCCGGCCTGGTCGGCGTACTGGAGGACCTGGGGCCGGTGGCCCAGCGGGCGGTACGGGCGCGGATACGGCGGAGTACGGGGCGGGGGCGCGCTTCGGGAAGCCGTTGAACAGGGCACCTGCTGGGGATGCCTGCCAGGACGGGGGAGCCCCTGTCATCCGCCAGGGAGAGGTGGACGACAGGGGCCGTTCAGCTAGACACAGGGCCTACTTGCCGTCGCCTCCCTGCGGTGCGGGCTCCCGGGGGGGCCTCCGGGGGCATTGGCCCTCCGTCATGCTTCCCTCCGTCGTCCTCAGCGGTCACCAGGTCGTGGGGGTACCGGAAGGGGACTCCGCGCCATCCTTCGGCGTCGGGCGTGCGCGTGTCGTAGCTGTCGACGGCGGGGATGCTCATTCACCAGCCTCCTCTTTTGTGGATTTCCGGACCGGCGGGCCGTCCGGAACGGACGAGATTTTCCGATCGGCGGCCCTGCGATGCGGATGTGCCGCCAGCTCCACATTGCGATCGGACGCCGCGGAGAAGTCGCCGCTGGCTCGCGCCTCTGCGCGTTGCTTTACCAGCGCGGCACAGACGTCACATCCCTCAGCTGGTTCGGGGTCGTTAGGAGGGAGTGGCAGGTAAAAGGGCCGCTCCGTCGCCGTCTTCGCGTCGCTCATCGGTGATTGCCTCCCCGGTTCGTTTGCTCGGCAACAAGAAATGTTCTACCGGGGTTTCGGCTGTTGTGTCGTTCAGTCGCGTATTCGACTAAAGATCATGTACGGCAGGTCGCCGCCCAATCTGCGAGTTTCGCCCGCACTTGATCTCCGAATAGCGCGCACTCCGCATAGTGCGTGAAATCTTCCAGATAGCTTTTGACGTCCCGCCCATCACGAAGTACAAGGCTCCCCGTCATGGTCTCGACCGTGGCCAGCGATGAGTCATAGATGGTGAAGGTGTTCAAGGGGGTGGTGCTTGTGGGTGTGCCAACAGGGATTACGCCGATATCGATGTTGGGCCAGTGAGTGAGCGAGGCCAGACGGTCCATCTGCTCGGCCAAAGCAAGCGGAGGAACCACGGGCCACCTGACTGCCTGCTCTGTCAGCAGAAAGGTGAATCGCTTCGACTGGTCATAGAGGATCGCTTGCCTTTCCAGTTTTCCGGCCACTGCCCTGCTGGTGTCCACGGGTGAGTTGGACAGGCTGGCCCGTACATATTCGGGGGTGGCCAGCAGGCCGGTAATCATGGAGAGCAGAAAGTACCGCATGTGGGTGCAGGACGATTCGAGTGCCTTCAGTTCCGCTTGCCGCGTCCCTAGTCCTTTACGGCGCAGCTCTCGAAGGTTCCGCCACTCCGTATTGGCGACCCTGGCCAGGTGGGTCACTTCTGCGACCACCTCGGGGGAAGCGTCCAGCGCCTTGAGGATCTGCTCTATGTCGATGAGTGAGGGGCGTACCTTCCCATTCTCGATGCGGCTCACCTTGGACTGGGAGATGTTGCAACGCGCAGCGAGCCGGTCCCCTGAGAGACCGGCCTTCTTGCGTAGTTCTTTCAGTCGGGCAGCCAGGTCCTGTGCAGACTGGTCCAACTGCTCTGGCGCGAACGTCACTCCTTCACGTACTCCAGGAACGGAACGGACTCGGCTACCGCGATCCGCTGATACTCGATGAACGGGGCCGGGTCTCCCTCGTACACTTCGCGGCTGATCTGGGTGCCATCCGACTCGTAGTGCATGAGGACGACGGTGGACCGATCGAACATCCAAAAGTCCTGGACTTCGGGAAGTGGGTTCTCCCGGTTGGTCACGTCAAGGATTCGGATGTCCTCGCCGGCTCGGGCGTGCGGCCGGTAGTACCGAGAGAACTCGAATTCCAGATACTCGGAGAGAGGCTGCGTCACCACATGGACACGCCCCTGACTCCGGCCGTCCCGTCGCTGCTGCCTCAGGCGCTCGGTGTAATCACAGGAGAACGTCTCCGGATCGATTCGCTTCCCTGCTCGGAACTCTTCGATCTCTTCCGCCTCTTGAGGGACTAGATACTGCGGCAGGGTCTCCAGTCGCCAGGCTTCCTGCTGGAAGTCGCGGAACTTTGTCCGCCACTCATCACCATCCAAGAACACGGATCGCCTCCCGCAGTACGCTTTCCGGGATCTCTACAAGGCCCTCGCCCTCGGGCGGAGCGAAGCCGCTGAACACCTCGCCCTGAACCACGAACGCTCCGTTCTCCGTCAAGTAGATGTTGGGGCAATCGTCCGCCCCGCATTCCCCATTGCCATTGCCCGTGAGTCGGGTGAGCCCAGCACGCTCAGACATGCGAAACCCCCTGTTTCGCGGCCCCAGTTGGGCCGGTAGTCACGACGGTACGAGGGGTGACGCCGCTGCGTCCATGCACTCTCGCGACTATGCGCGTCTTCGCATAAACCGGGTCCCGGGAGGGGCGCGGCGCGGTCCGGTTCGCTGTCTCCTGGGTAGATCGGAATACGCCGTCGTGCGGGCAGGGACGGCACAGGTACAGCAAGAGCCCCCGACACAACGTCGAGGGCTCTGCGGTTTCCTGTCGGCAGGTCAGGCGATCAGTTGCCCTGGCGCACCGGAATGCTGGTGAACGTAGGTGCCGGGGCCGGGTCCTGGAAGAAGTCGTTGCCCTTGTCGTCGACGACGATGAAGGCGGGGAAGTCCTCGACCTCGATCTTCCAGACGGCTTCCATGCCGAGTTCCTCGTATTCGAGGACCTCGACCTTCTTGATGCAGTCCTGGGCGAGGCGGGCGGCGGGGCCGCCGATGGAGCCGAGGTAGAAGCCGCCGTGGGTGCCGCAGGCGTCGGTGACCTGCTGGGAGCGGTTGCCCTTGGCGAGCATGATCTTGGAGCCGCCGGCCGCCTGGAACTGCTCGACGTAGGCGTCCATCCGGCCCGCGGTCGTCGGGCCGAAGGAGCCGGAGGCGTAGCCCTCGGGGGTCTTGGCCGGGCCGGCGTAGTAGACGGGGTGGTTCTTGAGGTACTCCGGCATGTCCTCGCCGGCGTCCAGGCGTTCCTTGATCTTCGCGTGGGCGATGTCGCGGGCGACGACCAGGGTGCCGGTCAGGGAGAGACGGGTCTTGACGGGGTGCTTGGTCAGCTCGGCCAGGACCTCGTCCATGGGGCGGTTGAGGTCGATGGCCACCGCGTCGAGGTCCGGGCCCGCGCCCTCGGTCAGCTCCTCGTCCGTGGTCTCCGGGAGGAAGCGGGCCGGGTCGGTCTCCAGCTGCTCCAGGAAGACGCCCTCGGCGGTGATCTTCGCGACGGCCTGGCGGTCGGCGGAGCAGGAGACGGCGATGGCGACCGGGCAGGACGCGCCGTGGCGGGGCAGTCGGACGACGCGCACGTCGTGGCAGAAGTACTTGCCGCCGAACTGGGCGCCGATGCCGATCTTCTGCGTCAGCTCGAAGACCTTCTCCTCCAGCTCCTTGTCGCGGAAGCCGTGACCGGTGGGGGAGCCCTCGGCGGGCAGCTCGTCCAGGTAGTGCGCGGAGGCGTACTTGGCGGTCTTCATCGCGTACTCGGCGCTGGTGCCGCCGACGACGATCGCGAGGTGGTACGGCGGGCAGGCGGCCGTACCGAGCGAGCGGATCTTCTGCTCCAGGAACTTCATCATGGAGCCCTCGTTGAGGACCGCCTTGGTCTCCTGGAAGAGGAAGGACTTGTTGGCGCTGCCGCCGCCCTTGGCCATGAAGAGGAACTTGTAGGCGCCGCCGTCGGTCGCGTACAGCTCGATCTGGGCCGGGAGGTTGGAGCCGGTGTTCTTCTCGTCCCACATGGTCAGCGGAGCCATCTGCGAGTAGCGCAGGTTCAGCTGGGTGTAGGCGTCGTAGATGCCGCGGGAGAGCGCTTCCTCGTCGCCGCCCTCGGTCAGCACGTGCTGGCCGCGCTTGCCCATCACGATCGCGGTGCCGGTGTCCTGGCACATGGGGAGGACGCCCGCGGCGGCGATGTTGGCGTTCTTGAGCAGGTCGAGCGCGACGAAGCGGTCGTTGGCGCTGGCCTCGGGGTCGTCCAGGATCTTGCGGAGCTGGGCGAGGTGGGCCGGGCGCAGATAGTGCGAAATGTCGTGCATCGCCTCGGCGGCCAGCTTGCGCAGCGCCTCCGGCTCGACCTTGAGGAACGTCCGGCCGTCGGCCTCGAAGGTGCTCACGCCCTCCGAAGTGACGAGACGGTACGGGGTGTTGTCCTCACCTACGGGGAGCAGGTCGGTGTAGGCGAATTCCGGCATTGAAGGTCATTCCTTACTCGGAGAGGTCCGGCTGGCATCTACGGCAGCGCCTGAACAGCGTAGAACCCTGGCGCGCGGACGCCGCTGTGAGGTAGGGCTCAGTCGGCGCGCGGCCGGATCTGTTCGATTCCCGGGGCCGGATCCGCGGACCCTGGTCGCGATCTATCGCGTTTCGGTACGCTGAGTCGGTGGATGCAGACAACGGGGGACGTCCGGGCCCTGAGACCCCGCCCGGACCGCTTCAGGAGCAGGACCGGCTCCAGGAGCGGAAACCGCTGAACATGACCAAGCCGGCGGCCGGGGCGCCGGCCCCGCCCGCGGTGGCCGAACGCGATATCCGGGCGTCCGACGCGGACCGCGACCGGATCGCCGAGATCCTCCGCGAGGCGCTGGCGGAGGGCCGGCTGGACCCGGAGGAGCACGCCGAGCGGATCGACGCGGTCTACCGCGCCAAGACCATGGGCGAGTTGGAGCCCGTGGTGCGGGATCTGCCCGCGGCGGGCGGCAGCCGTGCGCGGCCGGACTCGGGCGGGTCTGCCTACGGGCCCGCCGCCCCGGCGGCGGACCAGAACCTCGTCGCGATCTTCAGCGCCGCCGTCCGCAAGGGCCGCTGGCAGGCCCCGGCGCGGATCAACGCCGTGGCGTTCTTCGGCAGCGTCGAGATCGATCTGACCGAGGCGGTCTTCCCGCAGCAGCAGATCCAGATCAATGTCACGGCGGTCTTCGGCAGTGTGGAGATCCGGGTCCCGGAGAACATCACGCTGCGCAGCAGCGGCTCCGGCATCCTCGGCAGCTTCGAGGTCGAGACCCATGAGGCGGGTGACGCCGACGCCCCGCAGGTCCAGGTCAACGGCTATGCCGTGCTGGGCAGTGTGGAGGCCAAGCCCAAGCGCGGGGCCTGGATCCGCGATCTGCGCGACCGGCTGCGCGAGGGGCACCGGGAGCTGCGCCGGCAGGTGTGGGAGGACCACCGGCAGCTGCGGCAGGAGCAGCGGGAGTGGCACGAGCGGCACCGCGCCGAACGGCGCGAGCGCCGGGACCGGTTCCGTAAGGGCATGGACGGCTGACGGCGGCGACGGCGGCGGACGGGCCGCGGGGGCCGGGGAGTTGCGGCCGTGCCGGCGTTCCGGGAGGGCGGCGGTCCGGTGTTCCCGGAGGGTTCGTCCGCTGACGCTTTTCTCGTTGTCGCACGATCGCCACGGTGTGCATAAGCGTGCGTACAGCGGGTAGGGCTGGTGCATCGTCTCTCGTACGGCTGCGGGGTGCGGAAAAAGGCCGTGCGCAGCGAGACGGGCAAGGGTGATTCTCGCGCCGAAGCCGTCGTCAGGAGTAGACCGTGCTGCTACCGCAACAGCCCCTGCAGGATGCCGCTGTCGTTCCGTCCCAGCAAGTGCCTGCTCGCGACGAGGCCGGCCCCTGGCATTCGGAGGCGGTGTGCCGCCGGGACGAAGCCGGGCTGTTCTTCGCCCCGTCCAAGGAGCCCACCGCCGCCCGGCTGGCCAGAGAAGAGGCCGCGAAGCGGGTCTGTGCCCGCTGCCCCGTCATGGTCGAGTGCCGGGAGCATGCGCTGCTCCAGCCCGAGCCGTACGGCGTCTGGGGAGGTCTGACCGCGGCCGAGCGCCGGGTCGTGCTGACCCGCCGGCGGCGCCGGGAGAGTGAGCTCCAGCGCACGGCCCATATGCCCGCGGCGGGCTGACCGCCGCGGCACCGGCTTCGGCCCGTACGGCGCACACCGGACGCAGGGGTCACTTCGCCCCCGCCGGAGACTCTCCGGCGGGGGCGAAGTGTGTGTACGGGTGCGGGCCGCGAGGGCTCGCCGCTAGCTGGGGCGCTCGAAGTCCACCGAGCTGTAGGCGCGCAGCTTCGACAGCCGGTGCTGGGAGTCGATCTGGCGGATGGTGCCGGACTTGGAACGCATCACCAGGGACTGGGTGTAGGCGTTCTCGGCGCGGTAGCGGACCCCGCGCAGCAGCTCGCCGTCGGTGATGCCGGTGGCGACGAAGAAGACATTGTCGCCGCGGACCAGGTCGTCGATCTCCAGCACCTTGTCCAGGTCGTGCCCGGCGTCCAGCGCGCGCTGGCGCTCCTCGTCGTCCTTGGGCCACAGCTTGCCCTGGAAGGCGCCGCCCAGACACTTCAGCGCACAGGCCGCGATGATGCCCTCCGGCGTCCCGCCGATGCCCAGCAGCAGGTCCACGCCGGTGCCCTCACGGGCGGCCATGATCGCGCCGGCGACATCGCCGTCGGCGATGAACTTGATCCGGGCTCCGGCCTCCCGGACCTCCTTGACCAGGCCCTCGTGGCGGGGGCGGTCCAGGATGACCACCGTGACGTCCTCGACCGCGGACTTCTTCGCCTTGGCGATCCGCTTGATGTTCACGGCCACCGGGGCCGTGATGTCGACGAAGTCGGCGGCCTCCGGGCCCGTGGCGAGCTTGTCCATGTAGAAGACCGCGGACGGGTCGAACATCGAGCCGCGCTCGGCCACCGCCAGCACGGAGACGGCGTTTGCCATGCCCTTGGCGGTCAGCGTCGTCCCGTCCACCGGGTCCACGGCCACGTCGCACTCCGGGCCGGTCCCGTCGCCGACGCGCTCGCCGTTGTAGAGCATCGGGGCGTTGTCCTTCTCGCCCTCCCCGATGACCACGACGCCGTTCATCGACACGGTGTGGATCAGGGCGCGCATGGCCTTGACCGCCGCGCCGTCCGCGCCGTTCTTGTCACCTCGGCCCACCCAGCGGCCCGACGCCATGGCACCGGCCTCGGTCACCCGGACGAGCTCCAGGGCGAGGTTGCGGTCCGGGGCCTCGGGGCTGACCTCGAGTTGGGACGGGAGATGATGCTCGGTCATCGAGCGCACCTTTCTGTACGGCGACGGCCGTGAAGGATGAGGGTGATACCGACCTTATCCGTACCTCGCCAAAATGAGCAGAGGGCCCCACGCATGAGCAGCCGCGGGGGCACCGGGTGCCGGAGAGTTTGTGCAGGTCACGGCCCTGACCGGGGGGCCTGTCGGGCCCGCGGCGGCCATAGGGGACCATAGGGACGTGGCAGGTATGCGAGGCAGGCAAACGGTGCGGGACATGGTCCTGTCGCTGGCGGTGATCGGCATCCTCGTCGGGGCGATCTACATCTTCATCCCGCACGACGAGAGCGCGGACGCGGCGCGGAGCGCGGTCAAGCGGGTCGACTACCGCGTCGAACTGATCACGGCCCGGCGGACGGCGCCGTATGCGGTCGCCGCGCCCGAGGGGCTGCCCAAGACCTGGCGCGCCACCTCCGTCTCGTACAAGGCGAGCGACGACGGCAAGGGCGGCGCCTGGCATCTGGGCATGCTCGACCCGGAGCAGGAGTACGCGGCCGTCGAGCAGAGCGATGCCCTGCCGCGGAAATTCATCAAGGACGTCACCCTCGGCGCGACCAAGGCCGAGGGCAAGCAGGCCGTCGGCAGCAAGAAGTGGGACCGCTACCAGGGCGACAAGTACCGGGCACTGGTCCGTGAGGAGTCCGGGGTGACCACGGTCGTCACCGGCACCGCGCCGTACGGGCGGCTCGCCGATCTGGCCGCCGCGCTGGTGGCGAAGAAGGGCTGAGGAACCGCGACACGGCTGAGGCCGCCGCACCCGGGAGGGGTGCGGCGGCCTCATGCGTGGTGCGGCCGGTCCGGGCCGGCGGGTGCCTGCCGGGGGCGGGCTCAGACGGCGGTGACGGCCTCGTCGAAGGCCAGCCGCGGCGAGCGCGGGAAGAAGGCGTCGGCGCCCGGCTTGCCGATGTTGATGACGAGGAAGGACTTCTGCTTGCCGTCGCCGAAGAACTCCTTGTCGATGCCGGAGAAGTCGAAGCCGGTCATCGGGCCGGCGGCCAGACCGGCGGCGCGGATGCCGACGATGAAGTAGCCGGCCTGGAGGGTGGCGTTCTGGGTGCCGGCCACCTCGCGGGCCGCGGCCTCGGAGAAGAACGCGTCCTTGATGCCGGGGGCGGCCGGGAAGAGCGTCGGCAGCTTCTCGTGGAAGTCCAGGTCCACGGAGAGGACGGCGGTCAGCGGTGCGCTCAGGGTCTTCGGGCCGTTGGCACCCATGGCGTGCTGGACCAGGCGCTGACGGGCCTCCTGGGAACGGACCAGGGTGATCCGCAGCGGCGTCTGGTTGAAGGCGGTCGGGCCGTACTTCACCAGGTCGTAGACGGCCTGGATCTGCTCGTCCGTCACCGGCTCGTCCGTGAACGTGTTGGCGGTCTGGGCCTCACGGAACAGGAGGTCCTGAGCGGCGGCGTCAAGGGCGAGAGACATAAAAGGCACCTCGGTGAGTCGGGTGGGGGGCTCGGGTTCTGCGGTCCTGCGGGCACCGGTGGGTGCGGAGCCGTCGGAGAACGCTACGGGATCCACTGTAGGCGAAGTGTGTGAAGGTTCAACTAAATTCGGCTCATTGTGAGTCGGCTCACAGGCGTCGTCTTTGTTCCGGGGTTCCGGTGAGTGTGGGCCGCCGGGGCGGCCCGCGTGCTCGCGGAGAGCGAAGGGGAACCCTCCTACGCGCGCTCGGCCCCGGCCCCGGCCTCGTCCGACTCCGCGAGCGCCGCGTCCAGCCGCGCCCGCGCACCGTCCAGCCAGCGGCGGCAGACCTTCGCCAGCGCCTCGCCGCGCTCCCACAGCGCGAGCGACTCCTCCAGCGTCGTGCCGCCCGCCTCCAGGCTGCGGACGACCTCGATCAGCTCGTCCCGCGCCTGCTCGTAGCCGAGCGTGGAGTCCACCGGGGGCACCTGGGCCGCCCCGGCCGCCGCACCCTGCTCCGCGTCCGCCGCGTCGTCCGTCTTCGCCTTCGCCATGTCTCCCACCCTAAGAGTCCGTCCCTGCACTATTCGGCGGCCGTGGCAGCGCCCGGGGCGCCGTCCACCCGCACCCGGAATTCGCCCTCGGCCACCCGGGCCCGCAAGGTGTCGTCCGGCTCGACCTCCTGCGGCGAGCGCACCGCCGTCCCGTCCGGCCTCTGGAGGACCGCATAGCCGCGCTCCAGCGTCGCCTTGGGGGAGAGCGCCACCACCCGCGCCAGGGTGTGCGTCAGCTCCGAGTCGGCGCGGTCCAGCAGATGCCCCAGGGTCCGCCGGCCGCGCTCCAGCATCGCCGTGACCTGCTCCTCCCGGTCCTCGACCATCCGCTGCGGGCGCTGTATGCACGGCCGGTGCAGCGCCGCCGCCAGCCCCCGCTCCTCCCGCTGCACGAAGCCGTCGACCGCCCGCCGCGCCCGCTCCCGCAGCTGCTGGACCCGGGCCAGCTCCTCGCCGACATCGGGCACCACCTTCTTCGCGGCGTCCGTCGGGGTCGAGGCGCGCAGGTCGGCGACCAGATCCAGCAGCGGGCTGTCCGGCTCATGGCCGATCGCCGAGACGACGGGGGTCACGGCCGCGCCCACGGCCCGTACGAGCTGTTCGTCGGAGAACGGCAGCAGATCCTCCACGCTGCCGCCGCCCCGGGCCACGATGATCACGTCCACCTCGGGCAGCGCGTCCAGCTCCTGGACCGCCGCGATCACCTGCGGGACCGCATGCACCCCCTGCACCGGCACGTTGCGCACCGCGAAACGGACGGCCGGCCAGCGATGCCGGGCGTTCTCCAATACGTCCCGCTCCGCGGCGCTCGCCCGGCCGCAGACCAGGCCGATCAGCTGCGGCAGAAACGGCAGCGGCTTCTTGCGGTCCGCCGCGAACAGACCCTCCGCCGCCAGCGACTTCTTCAACTGCTCCAGCCGGGCGAGGAGTTCCCCGACCCCGACCGGCTTGATCTCGGCGGCCCGCAGCGACAGCTGGCCGCGCGGGGCGTACCACTCCGGTTTCGCGTGCACCACCACCCGGGCGCCCTCGCTGACCACCTCGGCGACCTTGTCGAAGACCTGGCGGTAGCACGTCACGCTCACCGAGATGTCGTACGACGGGTCACGCAGCGTCAGAAACACCACCCCCGCGCCGGGCCGCCGGGAGAGCTGGGTGATCTGCCCCTCGACCCATACCGCGCCGAGCCGCTCGATCCAGCCGCCGATGAGCCGGGACACCTCGCCGACCGGGATCGGCGTTTCCGGGGACGTAGAAACAGCCATACGAGCGAGAGTAGCGGCGGGCACTGACAGTGGCGGCGGCCGCGCGGTCCGTGGCGGCGGGGAGGCGGTCCGCGGCGGGGTGGGCCGGCTCCCGTCACCCCCGCACCCCACCCGCCCGCGCCCGCCCGCCGTACTGCGCCGCCAGCACCACGAGCCCCGCCAGCAGCCAGACCCCGCCCACGAGCTGCGCGGTGGCGGACGCCTCGACGACCACCGCGATCACCACCGCCAGCCCCAGCAACGGCACCACCGCATGCCACAGCACGCTCGGCGCCCCGCCCCCGGGCGCCCCGCTTCGCCCCGGCCGGCGATCGCGCCGTCCCCGGATCCAGAACCAGCCGAGCACCGAGGCGTGCAGCAGCCCGAACGCCGTCAGCGCGCCCACGTTCACGATCGACGACAGCTGGTCGAGCCCGTCGTCCCTGCGGGCCGCGCCCACCGCCGCCACCAGCGTCACCAGGGCCGCCCCCAGCAGCGCCCGGCGCGGCGCCCCGCTGGCCGCGTCCACCTTCGACATCGCCCCCGGCAGCCGCCGGTCCCGGGCCATCGCGAACAGCAGCCGGCCGGCCGCGGCCTGCCCGGCCAGCGCCGCGAACGCCGCGCCCACCGCCTTGCTCACCGCCACCAGATCGCGCAGCCACCGCCCCACCGCCGAGTCGACCGTGGCGTAGAACGCCGTGCCCTGCTCCGCGGGCCGGGCCGCCAGATCCGCCGCGCTCACCGGCATCAGCAGCGCCGCCAGATACGTCTGCACCGCGAACAGCACCCCGGCCACCACCAGGCAGGTGAGCAGCGCCCGCGCCACCCGGTCCGGCCCGCCCCCGGCCTCCTCGGCGAACGAGGCGATCGCGTCGAAGCCCAGATAGGACAGCACCGCCACCGACACCGCCGACAGCACCGCCCCCGCCGAGAAACCGCCCTCCCCGGTCAGCGGCGCGGCCCACCCGCGCTGCGCCCCGTGCGCCACCAGCACGACGACCGCCGACACCACGAACACCGCGAGCACCACGATCTCCATCGCCAGCACCGCGAACCCGACCCGGGCCGCGGTCCGTACGCCCGCCAGATTCAGCAGCGTGGTCACCACCACCGCCAGCGCCGTCCACACCCACGCGTGCACGGCCGGCACCAGCGCGTGCAGCGCGATCCCGGAGAACAGATACGCCACCGCCGGAATCAGCAGATAGTCCAGCATCGCCATCCATCCGGCGACGAACCCCGCACCCTCGCCCAGCCCCACCCGCGCATACGCGTAGACCGACCCGGCCCGCGGGGCCACCCGCACCATGTGGGCGTACGAGGAGGCGGTGCACGCCATCGCGACGGTCGCGACCAGGTAGACGACCGTGACCGCACCGTGCGACCTGGCCTGCAGCGTGCCGAAAATGCCGACCGGCGCCATCGGGGCGATGAACAGCAGACCGTAGACCAGCAGATCCCGGAAGGTCAGCGTCCGCCGCAGCCCACCGGGAGCGCCGGAGTCCGCGCCCCCACCGGCGGCGCCGGCCGCCGCGCCGTCCTCCGCCCCCTCCTCCCCGCTGCCGCTCGTGCCCGGCATCCGTGCCTCCTCGCTGCGTGCCGCCCTCAGTCTGGGCCAGCGGCCGATCTTCGGGGCCGGGGGCACGCCCTTACGATGGGACGCATGACTTCCTCGCCCAGCCCGACTCCCGCCACCACCCCGGGCGAAGCCGCTTCGCGCCGCAGGGTCCTGCTCGCCGCCCCCCGTGGTTACTGCGCGGGCGTGGACCGCGCCGTCATCGCCGTCGAGAAGGCCCTTGAGCAGTACGGCGCGCCCGTCTACGTACGCCACGAGATCGTGCACAACAAGTACGTCGTGAAGACCCTTGAGAAGAAGGGCGCCATCTTCGTCGAGGAGACGGAAGAGGTGCCCGAGGGCAACATCGTCATCTTCTCGGCGCACGGCGTCGCCCCGGTCGTCCACGAAGAGGCCAAGCGCGGCAAGCTCGCCACCATCGACGCGACCTGCCCACTGGTCACCAAGGTCCACAAGGAAGCGGTCCGCTACGCCAAGGAGGACTACGACATCCTCCTGATCGGCCACGAGGGCCACGAAGAGGTCATCGGCACCAGCGGTGAGGCGCCCGAGCACATCACCCTCGTCGACGGCCCCAAGGACGTCGAGAACGTCGAGGTCCGCGACCCGGACAAGGTCGTCTGGCTCTCCCAGACCACCCTCTCGGTCGACGAGACCATGGAGACGGTGGACGCCCTCAAGGGCCGCTACCCCAACCTCCTCTCGCCGCCCAGCGACGACATCTGCTACGCCACCCAGAACCGTCAGATCGCGGTGAAGCAGATGGGCGCCGAGGCCGATCTGGTCATCGTCGTCGGCTCCAAGAACTCCTCGAACTCCGTGCGCCTCGTCGAGGTGGCGCTGGGCGCCGGCGCCCGCGACGCCCACCTGGTCGACTACGCCGAGGAGATCGACGAGACCTGGCTGGAGGGTGTCGGCACGGTCGGCGTCACCTCCGGCGCCTCGGTCCCCGACATCCTCGTCCACGGTGTCCTGGACTGGCTCGCCGCGCGCGGCTACGAGGACGTCGAGACCCTCACGGCCGCCGAGGAGTCCATCCACTTCTCGCTGCCCAAGGAGCTCCGCCGGGACCTGCGCGCCGAGGCCCAGGCCGCCACCGAGGAGTAGAGCCCGCCGCCGGTTCGCCGCCCGGGGCCACGAGTCGCCGCATCCCGGGGGCGAGCCGCCCCGTCCACGCCTAGCCTTTTCCCATGAGGGTCTTCGGTGTGGACATCGGCGGATCGGGCATCAAAGGTGCCCCGGTGGATCTGGCGCGCGGCGATCTCGCGGAGGAGCGCTACAAGGTACTGACCCCGCACCCGGCCACCCCGGAAGCGGTCGCGGACTGCGTCAAGCAAGTCGTGGACCACTTCGGGTGGACGGGGCCGGTCGGTGCGACCTTCCCCGGAGTGGTCACCGACGGGACGACCCGTACCGCCGCCAATGTCGACCAGGGCTGGATCGGCCTCGACGCCGACGCCCTGCTCACCGGCCGGCTGGGCGGCGAGTCCGCCGGCCGCCCGGTCACCCTGCTCAACGACGCGGACGCGGCCGGCCTGGCCGAGATGCGCTACGGCGCGGGCTGCGACCGGTCCGGCACGGTCGTCGTGCTCACCCTCGGCACCGGCATCGGCAGCGCGGTCTTCATCGACGGCCGCCTCGTCCCCAACACCGAGCTCGGCCATCTGGAGCTGCACGGCCATGACGCCGAGAAGCGCGCCTCCACCAAGGCCAAGGAGGACGAAGGGCTGAGCTGGCAGCACTGGGCCCACCGGGTCCAGAAGTACCTCGCCCATGTCGAGATGCTCTTCTCGCCCGAGCTGTTCGTGATCGGCGGCGGGGTGAGCCGCAAGGCGGAGAAGTTCCTGCCGCTGATCGAGGGCATCAGGGCCGAGATCGTGCCGGCTCAGCTTCAGAACAATGCGGGGATTGTGGGGGCCGCGATGGCTGCGCACGCCGCTCGGGCTGGCGAGCCACCTGCCGCGGACGGTTCCCGGGCCGCGGCCGGGGCCGGTCGGCAGCCCGCGACGGCGGCCGGTTCCGCTGCCCGCGCGGTGCGCTCTGCGGTCGACTCACCGGTCGGCTGGCCCGACGCCGGGCGATGAGCAGCACCCGCCGGACGATCGCGAGCAGCGCGCAGACCAGCGTGCCCGCGTAGAGCCAGCCCGCGTTCAGCGCGAGGACGGTGAAGAGACCCATCAGCAGCCCCTCGAACCCGTCCCCGCCGTGCTGGATCGGCAGCGCACCGAGCGTGAAGGCGATCGGCAGCGTGACCGGCGCACAGACCAGGTCGTACGGCCTGACCCAGACCGCGGCGCCGATACCCACCAGCAGATAGCAGACGCCGTACGCGGTCGGTGCGCCGCCGAACAGCAGCCGGTCCACGAAGGCGAACGCCAGCAGCGCCAGCGTCGCCAGCAGCCAGCAGCCGAGACCGGTCAGCTTGGCGGCCGGCATCCGGCGCCGCGGGCCGTCGGGAGGGGCGGCGGCCGGGCGCCGGGCGCCGGCCCGGTAGACGGCGGAGGACTCGGCGCCCGCCGGTGGGGCCGGGGTTTGCCCGGGGGCCGCGGAGGCCGCCGGACGGGCGGGTGCCCGGAGGGCCCCGGCGGGCGCCGGGCCGCGCGGCGGGGCGTGTACGGCGGCCGTCGCGGAGGCCGGTACGGACGCGAACCCGGAGGCCCGCATCGCGGAGAGAAAGGCGTCGTCGGGGTCGGGGGTCACGGCCTCCGCTGGGCGCGGGAGCCGGGCGTCCTGGCCCGCGGGCGGCCGTCCGGACCGCGGCGGGCTGTGCTGGGGCGTGCGCGCTTCGTGTTGCTCCACCCGGCCACGGTAGGCCGCTAAGTGGTATTAACCGGTCGCGGGACACGCGCTTTCACCGAGCTTGCGGCCGAGTTCGCTACGGGCCGGGGACGGGCGGGGCACGGACCGGTCCCGGTGGCGGCCGCTCGGTCCCCGCCGCCCCGTAGACTGGTGGATCGGCCCTCCCGGGGCCGTGCCCACCCCACCACCTCTCGCTCGGAAGTCGAGTCGCCACGTGTCGCTCACGATCGGAATCGTCGGTCTGCCGAATGTCGGCAAGTCGACCATGTTCAATGCCCTGACCAAGAACGACGTGCTGGCGGCCAACTACCCGTTCGCCACCATCGAGCCGAACGTCGGCGTGGTCGGCGTCCCCGACCCCCGCCTGGCCAAGCTGGCGGAGATCTTCGCCTCCCAGAAGATCCTCCCCGCCACCGTCGACTTCGTCGACATCGCCGGCATCGTCCGCGGCGCCTCCGAGGGCGAGGGCCTGGGCAACAAGTTCCTCGCGAACATCCGCGAGTCCGATGCGATCTGCCAGGTCATCCGCGCCTTCAAGGACGAGAACGTCGTCCACGTCGACGGCAAGGTCTCGCCCAAGGACGACATCGAGACCATCAACACCGAGCTGATCCTCGCCGACCTCCAGACCATCGAGAAGGTGCTGCCGCGCCTGGTCAAGGAGTCCCGGATCAAGAAGGACGTGGCCCCGAAGGTCGCGGCGGTCGAGGCCGCCAAGGAGATCCTGGAGAAGGGCGACACCCTCTTCTCCCAGGGCATCGTCCAGGGCTCGGGCAAGGAGGAGCTCCTCCACGACCTCCACCTCCTCACCACCAAGCCCTTCCTCTACGTCTTCAACGTCGACGAGGACGAGCTGACCGACGAGGACTTCAAGAACGAGCAGCGCGCCCTGGTCGCCCCCGCCGAGGCGATCTTCCTGAACGCCAAGCTGGAGGCCGACCTCGCCGAGCTGGACGAGGACGAGGCCCTGGAACTCCTCCAGTCCGTCGGCCAGGAAGAGCCCGGCCTCGCCACCCTCGCCCACGTCGGCTTCAACACCCTCGGCCTGCAGACCTACCTCACGGCCGGCCCCAAGGAAACCCGCGCCTGGACCATCAAGAAGGGCGCCACCGCCCCCGAGGCCGCCGGCGTCATCCACACCGACTTCCAAAAGGGCTTCATCAAGGCCGAGGTCATCTCCTTCGCCGACCTCGTAGAAACCGGCTCAGTAGCCGACGCCCGCGCAGCCGGCAAGGCCCGCATGGAGGGCAAGGACTATGTGATGCAGGACGGGGATGTGGTGGAGTTCCGGTTCAACGTCTGATGCCCGACGCGGCATCGATGTAGCGATCCGGCCACTGTGCACGTCATTCGGGGTCGGCCCCCTTCGGGGCCGGCCCCGTTGCCGTTCCGCCGGTGAAACGCCGGGCGCCCACCACGATTGCCGTCACCACAACCACGCCCACCATCGCGACCAGCCAGTTGCGCGCGTAGTCCAGTGGCAGCACCGAGGAGTTGGCCCTCGGCCCCGGGCGCAGCAGCACGGGCAGGGCGACCAGGGTCAACGTGCCCGCGACCATCAAAGCGCCACGAACCGGCCCGCGCACACCACCGCGCACACCACCCCGCACCAGCGCCATCCCCACCAGCAGCACCAGCGGCGCGAGCAACGCGTCGTGCAGCGCCACTGCTGCGCCCAACCAGGCCAGCACGCCGGTCAGTTCGCGGACGTTCACCAGCAAGGACGCCCCGACGCCCATGAGGGTCAAGCCGGCCAGGCCCGCCAGGGCACGCAGCACCGTCATGTCAGGACCTCCAGTCGGCCGACCCACTTGGTCTGGAGTACTCCGGGGCGGTTCGGGGCGATGAGCCGTGCCGGGTAGCCGTGGTCGGGGTCGAGTTCCGTTCCGTTGAGGCGCAGGGCGAGCAAGGTCAGGGGGTCGCGGGCGTGTTCATGGCCCATCTCTGACACCCGGTAGCCGCCGCGCAGCTGCAAGGACGTCACCCGCACCCGCGCGTGCGGCGGCGAGCCCGCACGCTCCAGCAGGTCGGCGACGCGGACACCCTTCCAGTGCGCCGACTTGCTCCAGCCCTCCACACAGGCGATCGGCAGCTCCACCTCGTGCTGTGGCAGGGCGCGCAGCTCGTCCAGCGTCAGGGTGTACCCCTGCGGACCGTCCACCACCAGGCGGTACTCCTCGTCGGCGATCCGGCCGACGCCGGCCGCGGCAGCCGTGCGGTTGACGGGCAGGGACTGTGGGCCCTGGTCCGGGTGGCGCGGTGCGAACAGGATGAAGTCCTTCAGCGGGGTGACGGACTGGCCCACGGTGGTCAGGGTGACGGCCCCGACCGCTGCGCCCACCGCGGCCAGCAGGGAGCGCCGGTCGGGTCCGTCCTGCACGGGCAGGGTGAGCGTGCCGGGGGACCGCCGGCTCCAGTGTGCCCGGATCTCCGGGGCTTTGAGCGCAAGGTGCAGCACCATTGCCCCGATGACCAGCCAGGCCACGGCGTAGTGCACCGGCACGAACGAGAACGGCCAGGGGTACCACTGGGCCGTGTTCAGCAGTCCGGTCGCCAGCTCGAAGACGGCTCCTGCCACCAGCACGGCGATCGACAGCCGCTCCAGGGCGTGCTGGACCGACCGCAGTGGCGGGCGTTCGAACAGCCGTGGATATACGGTCCACAGCTTGGCCAACAGCAAGGGGATGGCCGCGATGCCGGAGGCGACGTGCAGGCCCTGGGTGAGGCGGTATCCCCACGACGGGCGGCTGGGGAGGCCGTTGACCAGCAAGTCCGGTGGATGCTGCATGACGTGGCTGATCAGTCCGGTGAGGAAGCACACGGCGAACGCCGGCCCCAGCCACCGGCCGATCGAGGTCGCCGTGCGGGCGTCATGGAGTCTGCCTTTGAACACCGGGCGAGAGAGACGCGAGAGACGCGAGAGGCGCGGTTTCATGCGTTCCATCAGAGCCGCCGCGAGGGCGCTGTGGAACGCCTTGCCTCCTTACGGAACAGGGACATCGGCCCGCTGTGTCCGGGGAGCCACGCAGTGTGGCTCACCTCGTTGGTGACGAGTCGTCAGGGCGGGTCCGGCCGGCGGATCCAGCCGAGTGCGCGCTCTACCGCCCGCTTCCAGTTCTCGTACTCCGACTGCCGCCGCTCGGGGTCCATGTCCGGCAGCCACTGCGCGGCCCGGTGCCAGTTGCGGCGCAGGACCTCCAGGTCGGGCCAGTAGCCGGCGGCGAGGCCGGCGGCGTACGCGGCGCCCAGGGAGACCGTCTCGACGGCCATGGGGCGCACCACGGGCACATCGAGCACGTCGGCCAGGAACTGCATGAGGAGGTTGTCGGACGTCATACCGCCGTCCACCTTGAGCACCTTCAGGGCGAGCGAGGAGTCGGCGTTCATGGCGTCGACCACCTCCCGGGTCTGCCAGCCGGTGGCCTCCAGCACCGCCCGGGCCAGGTGCTCCTTGGTGATGTACGAGGTGAGGCCGACGATGACGCCGCGGGCATCGCTGCGCCAGTGCGGCGCGTACAGCCCGGAGAACGCCGGGACGATGTAGCAGCCGCCGTTGTCCTCGACGGCGCGCGCGAGCGTCTCGATCTCGGGGGCGGTGCTGATCAGCCCCAGCCGGTCGCGGAACCACTGGACCAGCGCGCCGGTGACCGCGATCGGGCCTTCGAGTGCGTAGACCGCGGGCTGGTCCTCGATCTTGTAGGCGACGGTGGTGAGCAGTCCGTTCCGGGACCGTACGAGGTCGGTGCCGGTGTTGAGCAGCAGGAAGCTGCCGGTTCCGTAGGTGCACTTCGCCTCGCCGGGCGCGAAGCAGGTCTGTCCGAACAGCGCCGCCTGCTGGTCACCGAGTGCCGCGGTGATACGGACACCCGGGAGGACGGAACGGGCGACTCCGTAGGTCTCGGCCGAGGAGCGGATCTCCGGGAGCATCGGGCGGGGGACCCCGAAGAACTCCAGCAGCTCCTGGTCCCAGTCGAGCGTGCTGATGTTCATGAGCATGGTGCGGCTGGCGTTGGTGACGTCGGTGAGGTGCACGCCGCCGGCCGGCCCGCCGGTGAGGTTCCAGATCAGCCAGCTCTCCATCGTGCCGAACAGCACCTCGCCGTCCTCGGCGCGCTGCCGCAGCCCGTCGACATGGTCGAACAGCCAGCGGATCCGGGGGGCGGAGAAGTACGTGGAGGGGGACAGACCGCAGCGCCGGACGAAGAAGTCGTCACCGGGCCGGCTTCTGAGCTCCTCGACCAGCGGTGCCGTACGGGTGTCCTGCCAGACGATCGCCCTGACCAGCGGGGTCCCCGTACGCCGGTCCCACAGCACGGTCGTCTCGCGCTGGTTGGCGATCCCGATGGCGGCGACCTCGTCGGGGCTGATCTCGGCGTCGGAGAGCGCCTGCGGCACCACGCGCTCAAGCGTGTGCCAGATCTCGACGGCGTCGTGCTCGACCCACCCGGGCCGGGGGAAGTGCTGGTGGTGCTCCCGCTGGGCGACCGACACCAGCCGCCCCTGGTGGTCGAACAGGATGCATCGGGTGGAGGTGGTGCCCTGGTCGATGGACATCACATACCGCTCAACCATGATCAGCCTCCCGTTACGGGGCATAAGGGCGTCGGGTCTACCAGCGGGCGGCCCCCAGGTCTCTGGAGATCGCCTGGGCGGCGTGGCGGACCTGGCTGACCAGGGCCGGCTGCGGAACGCCCTTGGCGTCGCAGATCCGCTCGACCGTGCCGGAGGCGCCGATGGCGCCGACCACGAGGCCGCCATGGCCCCGGATCGGCGCGGCGATACCGGCCTCGCCCATGGTCATCTCCTGCACCTCGGCAGCCCACCCCAGCTCCCGGACCTCGGCCAGCGCCCGGGTGAGGCGCTCGGGGTCGACCAGGGTGTGCCGGGTGTACGCCTCCAGCCCGGCCTCCGCGGCCGGCTCCAGCGGCACGCTGCCGAACGCCAGCAGCACCTTGCCGAGCGAGGAGGCGTGCAGGGGCAGCAGTGCGCCCACATCCAGGGTCTGGAGGGTGTCGTCGGGGCGGAAGACGTGGTGGACGATGAGCACTCTGCCCTCCAGGGGGGCGCCCAGCCGGACCGCCTCCCCGCTGCGGGCGGCCAGTGCGTCGGCCCAGTTGATGGAGCGCGACCGCAGCTCGTTGACGTCGAGGTAGCTGGTGCCCAGGTGCAGCAGTGCGGCCCCGAGGTGGTACTTCCCGGTCGCCGCGTCCTGCTCGACGAAGTCGACGTTCTGGAGGGTGCGCAGAATGCCGTGCGTGGTGCCCTTCGCCAGTCCGAGCGACGCGGCCACCTCGCCCAGTCCGAGCCGACGGGGCCCACTGGCGAGCAGACGCAGGATCGCCGCCGCCCGTTCGATCGACTGGACCGGGCCGGCCATGAGGCAATCGTAGTCCCGAGGTCGGCATCTGCCGGGAGGGACGGCCGCCCGGGATCCGGCGTTCGGTAATGCCGACCGCCGTTCATTGACCGCCTTCACCGTCCGCCATAGCGTCCCTTTCAAGCCCGGCGTCCAGCCGGCAGGGGGCTCGGAGGTGAAGGCATGACGGCACAGCTTGACGTGGTGGTTCCGGAGGCGGACGAACATGTCTGCCCGCTGCCGCACATCCCCGAGGCCGTCTCGGTCGTACGCCGCAGGGTGCGTACGGTCCTGGCCGACTGGAACCTGACCCCGGACCACACCGAGGACGCGCTCCTGGTGATCTCGGAGCTGATCACCAACGCGGTGGTGCACGCCCTGCCGCCGGCGGTGCTGCGGCTGTCACGGGGCGGGGCCGGCGGGCGCGGTGCCCTGCGCGTCGAGGTGACCGACGCGGGGCCCGCGGCGGCGGACCGGCGGCCGGCCGTCGACCCCTGCCCGGGCGAGCACGGCCGCGGGCTCGACATCATCACCGCCCTGGCGACCGAGTGCGGCACCCGGGTCCACCCGGGCGGCATCACCTGGTGGGCGGAGCTCCCCGCGGCCTGAACCGGCAGACCCCGGCAGGCCGCGGCAGTCCCCTGCAGGCCCGTACGGCAGGTCAGGACGGCGCGCCCGACAGGACCTCCACCTTGCCGGTGTCGAGCGAGTAGTAGGCGCCGACCACGGCGAGGGTGCCTTTGCGTACGAGCGGGGCCAGGTCCTGGTTGGAGCGGAGGCTGTCGGCGGTCAGGGTGACCTGGGCGCGGGCCATGGTGTCGACCGGGTCGCTGCCGCCTTCCCGGACCGTCTGTTCGTAGGCCGGGCGCAGGGCGCGGGCGATGGCCTCCAGGTTGCCGGGCAGCGGCTTGCCCTCCTTGAGCGAGGTGTACGAGGCCTCGACGGCGCCGCAGCGCTGGTGGCCGAGGACCACGATGAGGGGGGTTCCGCTGGTCATGGGCCCGTACTCGACGGAGCCCGTGACCACCGGGCCGACCGCCTCGCCGCCCGTGCGCATCACGTAGAGGTCGCCCAGGCCGGTGTCGAAGAGGAGCTCCGGCGGCACCCGGGAGTCGATGCAGGCGAGCACCGACCCGAAAGGCTTCTGCTCCTGGGCCACGAACTCGCGCCGGTCCGGATCCCGGTCGGGGTGCTGGAGGTCGCCGCTCACCCAGCGCCGGTTGCCTTCCATCAGGCGGGTGAAGGCCGCTTCCGGGGTGGTCGGCCGCGTGGTGGGCTGCATGGTGGGCCGCGCCTGCGGCGAGGCGCCGGCTGTTGCCGGGGCGGTGCTCTTCGAGGAGCACCCCGTGAGTGCCGCCGTGGCGGCGAACAGTCCGCCGGCCAGCAGGGCCCTGCGGTCCGGCTGTCTCGCTCCGTCCATCGGTCGTTTCCCCTCAGTCCGCTGAGACGCATGCATACGTCCTGGTCAGAGGCGATTGTTCAGGGCCGTGGGGGCACTCGGCGGGAGGCGCAAGCGGGTGCGGCCCGCTGTGCCACCGACGGCCCACAGAACGGGCCCGGCCGGCGGCCGCCCGGACCGTCTCTCCCGGGGTGGGCACCCAGGACCTACAGGACGGACATCTGGCCGGTGGCAAAAGGGGGTTGATCCATTCTGACCCGGACGGGGTGGCCGGGGCATCCCTTTTGCGGATGATCTTGGAGCTCGTTTCCGGCCCTAGCGTGAACGCATGACGAAGAGCGCGGGCGAGGATCTGGTGTGTGGGGCGGCCGACGGTGTGGAGCTGGCCGTCCGGGATCACGGTGGGGACGGCTCCGCGGTGCTGTTGCTGCACGGTGCGGGGCGGACGCTGGCGGACTGGGCGCGGGTGGCCCCGCTGCTGGCCGAGCGGCACCGGGTGTGGGCGATGGATCTGCGGGGGCACGGGCGGTCGGGGGACGGCGCGGTGCCGTGGACCTTCGAGGTGGCGGCCGACGATGTGACGGCGGTGCTGGCGGCGTGCGGGGCGCCGGACGCCGTGGTGGTGGGGCATTCGCTGGGCGGGATGATCGCCGCGCACTTCCTGGAGCGGGACGGGGGCGTGCCGGCGGCGGTGAACCTCGACGGGCACGGGATGGGGCGGCCGGAGCAGTACGTGGGACTGGACGCCGCCACGGTGCGGCAACGGCTCGGGGAGGCACGGAAGTTCGCGGAGGAGGCCGGCGGACGGCCCTTCCCGCCCGAGGCGTTGGACGCGGTCCTCGACTATCAGGTGGGCGTGGCGGCGGAGTTGGGCATTCCGGCGGAGCTGATGGAGGCCGGCGTACGGCGGTCCCTGGGCGAGACGGCGGACGGGCAGCTCTTCCTGCGGCCGGGGCGGCGGCAGGCGCGGGAGACGCAGCAGGCGATGGCGGACATCGATCTGTTCGCGCTCTACCGGCGGGTGACCCGGCCGCTGCTGATCGCCCGCGCGCTGCGCCCCAACCCGTCGGTGCCTGGCATGCCCCTGTGGTTCGACGAGATGATGGCGGCCTATGTGCGGGGGCTGGCCCGTGACCTGGCCGAACTGGCGCGGACCCGGCCGCAGGTGACCGTCGCCGGAGTGGACGGCACGCACGCGATGCTGCTGGAACGGCCCGGGGAAGTCGCGGAGCTGGTGTCCGGGTTCGTGCGCGGGCTTCCGGGGAGGCCGTGATCCTCAGCGGGGGAAGAGCTGGAAGAGGGTGGCGGGGCGGCCCCGGTAGCGTTCGCCGCCGTTGCGCAGCGTCTGCTCGATGAAGCTGCGGGCGTACGCGCGTGGGTCCTGCTGGGAGCCGCCCAGGCCCTTGATATAGGTGCTGTGGGCCGCCAGTGAGTCGACCGCGCGGTCGATGCCGGGGCCCACTTCGGCGGCGTGCGTGGGGTGCGGGGAGGCCGCCACGGCCACCCAGCGCACGCCGTTCCAGGGCGCCAGCCCCTGGGCGCCGGCGAGCTCGGGAAAGATCCAGCGGTTGCCGGCGTCGCCCGCCGCGTCCAGGACGGCGCGCCCCACCACCCGGTGGTCCGCGCTGTTCCATTGGATGCCGCCCCAGGTGTCGTGGTGGTTGAGGGTGACCAGGAGCTCCGGGCGATGGCGGCGGATGGCCGCGGCCAGATCGCGGCGCAGCGCCGGGCCGGCCTCGATCACCCCGTCGTGGTGGCGGTCGAGGAATTCGACGGTGTGGACGCCGACGAGCGCGGCACCGGCCCGCTGCTCGGTCTCGCGGATCGCGGCGCACTCGGCGGGTGCGAGCCCGTCGATACCGGCCTCGCCACGGGTGACCAGGAGATAGCTGACCTGCCGCCCGGCGCCGGTCCATTCGGCGATGGCGGCCGCGGCGCCGTATTCGAGGTCGTCCGGGTGGGCGACGACGGCGAGCGCCCGCTGCCAGTCCCTGGGCATGGGGGAGAGCTGGGGTTCGGCGGGCATGGGGTCCCTTCCTTCCCGTCCTGATGCCGCGTTCCGCGTTCCTGGTGCGGCGTCTTCGTGCCGGGCCGTGCCGTGTTCGGTATGCCGTTTCGGACGTGTCCTTCGAACGTGGTCCCGTTTCGATCGTGACATGTATGGGTCGCGTCCACCCGGGTGGAAAGAACCAGTGGGGTGGCGCGGGGTGGGGGTGCGGGGCCCGGTGGAGCCTGATCTCGCCTCATACACGCGCTGAGCTGGGTTTCATCACATCAGGTGAACATCTGGCCCAAGGTTGCGGTCGGCAACGCGCGGTTGTCACGCTGTTGCTGACTGTCAAGCTGTTGGGAGGGGCATGTGCCTTTCGGTGAGCAGCCCGCGTACCTCCGCGTCGCCGGCGACCTGCGCCAGAAGATCGTCGATGGGGTGCTGCCGCCGCACACCCGCCTTCCCTCCCAGGCGCGCATCCGCGAGGAGTACGGGGTCTCGGACACCGTCGCCCTGGAGGCGCGCAAGGTCCTGATGGCCGAAGGGCTGGTCGAGGGCCGCTCGGGGTCGGGGACCTATGTGCGCGAACAGCCCGTCCCGCGCCGGATCGCCCGCGTCGGCTTCCATTCGGCCGGTGGCTGTACGCCCTTCCGGCAGGAGCAGACGGACGAGCGGGTGCGGGGCACCTGGGAGTCCAGCAGCGCACAGGAGGCGGCCGGTCCGGTGGTCGCGGCCCGGCTGCGCATCCCGCACGGGGCCAAGGTGATGCGCACGCGCTATGTCTTCCGGGCGGAGGGGGAGCCGTCGATGCTCTCGACCTCGTGGGAGCCCCTGGAGGTGACCGGGCGGACGCCGGTGATGCTGCCGGAGGAGGGGCCGCTGGCGGGCCGCGGGGTGGTCGAGCGGATGGCGGCCATCGATGTGGTGGTGGACAACGTCGTCGAGGAGGTCGGTGCGCGGCCGTCGCTGGCGGAGGAGGCGATGACGCTGGGCGGGGTGCCGGGGCATGCGGTGCTGGTCGTCTCGCGGACGTATTTCGCGGGCGGCCGGCCGGTCGAGACGGCCGATGTCGTCACCCTCGCGGACCGCTATCGGGTCGCCTACCACCTGCCTGTGAAGTAGATGGTGTGGTGGTTCGGTGCCCTGTGTGTGTCGCCTAGACGCACTCAGCTTGCCTTTGGTTCTCAGGTTGGTGCCCCATTTTGACCTCTTTATTGGTAAATGCCGCCCGCAGCCCGGTGTGGGATACCCCACAGACGCTCAACTGCGCGGGATTTTTGGCCGGGTGGGGGAAGTCGACCGTCCGATTCGCTCTTACGATGGCGAAGTTTGTGCACGGCACGGGGGAAGACCAGGAGACCAGCACGTGAGCACGACGAAGACCCCGAGTGCGGAGCAGGGCGCGCACTCGAACTACCGTCGGTCCCTCGGGACCATTGCCCTGACCGCCACTGGTCTCGGGTCCATCATCGGTTCCGGCTGGCTCTTCGGAGCCGAGCGGGCCGCCGCCATCGCCGGCCCCGCCGCGATCCTCGCCTGGGTCATCGGAGCGCTGGTCGCTCTGACGATCGCCCTCACCTACACCGAGCTCGGCTCGATGTTCCCCAAGGCCGGCGGCATGGTCCGCTACGGCCAGTACTCCCACGGCTCGCTCGCCGGCTACCTCGCGGCCTGGGCGAACTGGATCGCGATCGTCTCGGTCATCCCGGGTGAGGCCACCGCCTCCGTCCAGTACATGAGTTCCTGGGACTTCGGCTGGGCGAAGGCGCTGTACGACGGCAAGGAGCTGACCGGCACCGGTGTCGGGCTCGCCAGCGTGCTGCTGATCTTCTACTTCTTCCTCAACTGGTTCGCGATCTCGCTGTTCGCGAAGACCAACACCGCGATCACGGTCTTCAAGGTCGTCGTCCCGGCCATGACCGCGGGCGCGCTGATGCTGGCGCACTTCGACACCAGCAACATCGTTCACCACGGCGGCTTCACGCCCAACGGCTGGAGCTCGGTCTTCACCGCCGTCGCGGTGTCCGGCATCGTCTGGGCCTACAACGGCTTCCAGTCCCCGCTGAACCTCGCCGCCGAGGCCCGTAACCCCGGCAAGTCGCTGCCGAAGGCCGTCATCTGGTCGATCGTGATCGCGCTGGTCATCTATGTCGCCCTCCAGGTCGCGTTCCTGATGGCGGTGCCCGGCGACAAGCTGGCCGCCGGCGGCGGCTGGGCCGGTCTCGGCTTCAACTCGCCGCTCGCCGACCTCGCCATCGCCTGGGGCCTGAACTGGCTGGCGCTGCTGCTGTACGCGGACGCCTTTGTCTCGCCGTCCGGCACCGGCATGATCTACGCGGCCACCACCTCCCGCATGATCCACGGTGTGCAGGAGAACGGTCATCTGCCGGGCATCTTCGGCAAGGTGGACAAGAAGACCGGTGTGCCGCGCCCGGCACTGCTGCTCAACCTCGTGATCGCCTTCCTGTTCCTCGCGGTCTTCCGCGGCTGGGGCTCGCTCGCCGAGATCGTCTCGGTGGCCACGGTCATCTCGTACATCACCGGCCCGGTCGCGGTGATGTCGCTGCGCCGCGTCTCGCCGAACCTCAAGCGCCCGGTGCAGCTGAAGGCGATGCCGGTGATCGCGCCGATCGCGATGATCTTCGGCTCGCTGGTTCTCTACTGGGGCCGCTGGCCGCTCACCGGCAAGGTCATCCTGATCATGGCCGTCGGACTCCCGGTCTGGGCCTGGTACGAGATCGGCAAGCCGCTGACCCAGGGCCGCAAGCCGTGGGCCGCGCTGCGCCCGCACCTGAAGGCCGGTGCCTGGATGGTGGCGTATCTGCTGGTCATGGCCGCCGTTTCGTACATGGGCGGCAAGGAGTTCGGCGGTAAGGGCTATCTGCCCGAGGGCTGGGACATCGTCCTGGTCGCCCTGCTCGGACTGGCCTTCTACTACTGGGGCGTGCGCAGCTCCTGGCGCAACCCGACGCTGATCCAGGCCGAGGCCGAGATCCAGGCGGCGGAAGAGGCCGAGGCGGCCGAGGCTGCCAAGGAGACCGAAGGGGACAAGGTCTCCGTCGGGTCCTGAGCCCCGCTCCCGCGCCGTCGGCGCCGATACGTCTGCCCGAGCCCCTCGGGCCCCACCGGCCACTCGCAGGCCGCTTCCGGTTCGCCGGGGCCCGCGGGTGGCCGGTTCGGTACCTCTTTGTGTAAATCCATATCCGCTGAGTGAAGGTCGGGCGTACGCTCGGGCATATGCGGATTGCGATTTCGGCATCAGCAGACCAGGAGCGCGTGACGGCGCGCTATCCGGCGGACGGAGGGGCGCAATGACTGAGGGTGGAGCCGTGCTCCCCTGGCTCGTCATCCGCCAGGACGAAGGGGGCAACCGCTATCGCGTGGGCCGGTATGCCACCCGCGCGGAGGCGGAGCGGGTGGCCGACCGGCTGGAGACGCGCGGCCGTCAGCAGCTCTACGTGGTCGAGAAGGCCGACCGGGCGGCGACCTGAGGGGCGACGGGCGAGAAGCGGGACCAGAGCGGGGCACGTAGGCTGCCGCGCATGACGACCGTGCGCGTAGTGGTGGGCGGAGCGGTGTGCGAGCGCGGGCGGCTGCTGGCCGCACGGCGCAGCGCACCGCCCGCGCTGGCCGGCCGCTGGGAGCTGCCCGGCGGCAAGGTGGAGGACGACGAGACACCCGAGCAGGCGCTGGAGCGTGAGCTGCGCGAGGAGCTGGGTGTCGAGGCCGCGGCCCTGGAGCGGATTCCGGGCGAGTGGATACTGCGCCCCGGCTATGTCCTTCAGGTGTGGACGGCCCGGCTGCTGTCCGGGGAGCCGCGGCCGCTCCAGGATCATGACGAGCTGCGCTGGCTGCTGCCCGGCGAGGAGAACCAGGTCGACTGGCTGGACCAGGACCGCCCGGCGGTCGCCGAGGCGATGCGCCGACTGGCGACCCCGGCCGGGGCGACGGGCGTACGGCGGTAACGAGTCGTAGCCGGTCCCACCGTGCCCGCTCCCTGCCTGCGCCCCGGCTATGTCCGCTCCCTGCCTGCGCCCCGCCCGCCCCTGCCCGCATCCGCCCTCGTCTGCGCCCGGATCACCAGCCCCCCACAGCAATATGTTTCATTTGTGCCACAGTGCACGGCCGTAGGCGATATGCGGGGCGGGATACCGGGTATGTCCAGATTGACCCCCTCGACGCAGACAAGACGACGGGGACGCCATCGTGCTGGGATGTGATCGGCGTGAGCGACAGCGCAGCGGCAGGGGTCCCTGAGCCTGGCTCCGGCAGCGCTCGCAGGCGCAGCAAGGCCGCCGGTTCCGCCACCGCTGAATGGAGCTTTCCGGCCGACCCCGGAGCGGTGCGCACCGCCCGCACGGCCGTCCGGCGGGTCATGGACGACTGGGGCCTGAACGGCGCCGCCGATATGGCCGTACTACTCGTCAGCGAGCTCGTCACCAACTCCCTGCGCCATGCCAGCGGGCCGATCGGGGTCCGCATGGTACTGATCAGCTCCGACGGGCTGCTCGTCGAGGTATCCGATCCGCTGCCCGACCCGCCGCTGGAGCGCGACGCCGCTCCCGATGACGAGGGAGGCCGAGGATTGCAGCTGGTCGCGTGCAGTTCGCGACGTTGGGGGACCCGGCGCGGAAAGAGCGGTAAGACAGTGTGGTTCGAGCTGTCGGTGGCTGGTTAGGAGACTGGTGAAAGTCCTGATCGTTGCCATTCCATCGACATTTTGTCGCTGGGCTGCGATCGAGACTGTGCTGTGATCGTGAAGACCGTGTTCCGGATAGCCGGGGTATTGGATACTCGAGCTGGTCCGGTCCGGGCACGATGAGCTGGAGGGGACGGGGCTCGTGAGCAAGATGTCATCTGGCGGGGCAGAACCCGCGCAGGCCGAAGGTCAGGGCGGTGCGGACAGCCCCGGCGACCCAGGTGGCCGTCCGCCCCTGCGCGAACTGCAAGGTCCGCCCGTATGGCAGAGCAGCCGGCCCGGATCGATCTACGACTACATCCGGGTGGCCTCCTTCTCGCTCGGCCCCGACGGGCGGATCGAGCAGTGGAGCGAGCGCGCGGAGCAGATGCTCGGCATCCCCGCCCGTTACGCGCTCGGCAAGGACCCCGTCGAGGCGTTCGTCCCCCGGGAGTTGCGGGAGACCGGGCACCGCAAGGTGTCCGAGATACTCGACGGCCGGGAGTGGACCGGCCTGGTGCCCTACCGCAGGGAAACGAACGGCACGGCCGACGGCCTCGCCGAGATCTATGTGATGCCGTCCCGCAACGAGGACGGTGAACGCGCCGCGGTCTGTCTGGTCGTCGATGTCCGGGCGCTGCGCGGCATCGAAACCGACCTCGCCGCCTCGCAGGCGGTTTTCGGTCAATCTCCCATGGGCTTCACCCTGTTCGGCACGGACCTGAAGCTGCTGCGGGTCAACGAGCGGTTCGCCTCGGTCTTCGGCGGCCCGGCGAGCAAGTACCGCGGCTGCGGTCCGCACGACTTCCTGCCCCGGTCCGAGGCCGAGCGGATGACCGTCGCGCTGCGCCGCGTCCTGGACACCGGTGAGCCGGTCGCCGAGATGCAGCTGGTCGGCCTGGCGTCCGGCGACGAGGACCGCCGCCGCTGGTCGGTGTCGCTCTACCGGCTGCACGGCGCCAGCGGCCGCCCCATCGGTGTCGCGGCGCTCGCCGCCGATGTCACCGGCCGGCGCCGGGCCGAGCGCGAGGCCGCCAACGCCCGCCGTAACCTCGCCCTGCTCAACGAGGCCGGCGCCCGGATAGGCAACTCCCTCGACCTGGAGACCACCGCCCGCACGCTGCTGGACGTCGCCGTCCCGCAGTTCTGCGATCTGGCCTCGGTGGACCTCTACCAGGGCCTGCTGTCCGGTGACGAGGCCCCGCCCGGCACCAGCGACGGCAGCGCCGAGCTGCGCCGGGTCGCCTTCGCCAGCGCCGTCTCGGACGCCCCGCTCGCCACCGCCCCCGGTGTCCTCGGCGACGCACCCGGCCCGGTCGCGGTCGGCGCCGTCCACCGCTACCCCTTCAACTCCCCCTGCGCGGGCGCCCTGCGCACCGCCCAGGCACAGATCATCCCGGCCCGGGAGAGCGACGAGGGGCCGGAGCTCGGCGCGGTGGTGCACTCCACCCTCGCCGTGCCGATGGTCGCCAGGGACACGGTCGTCGGGCTGGTGCAGTTCTCCCGTACGAAGGGCAGTGAGCCCTTCGGGGAGCGCGACACCGCGCTCGCCGTGGAGCTGGCCGCGCGCGCCGCGGTCTGTATCGACAACGCCCGCCTCTACCGCCGGGAGCACGAACGCGCGCTGATATTGCAGCGCAGTCTGCTGCCGCCCGGCGACCCGGAGGCGGCCGGGCTGGACATCGCCTGCCGCTATCTGCCCGGCACCACCGCCACCGAGGTCGGCGGCGACTGGTTCGATGTCATCGAGCTCCCCGGCCACCGCACGGCCCTGGTCGTCGGCGACGTCATGGGGCGCGGACTGCGCGCCGCCGTGGCCATGGGCGAACTGCGCACCGCCGTCCGCACGCTGGCGCTGCTGGACCTGGAACCGGCCGAGGTGCTCTCGGCGCTGGACGAGATCGCCCGCGGGCTCGGCGGCGACGGCGACGGCCGGTCCCAGTCCCGGTCCGCCCGCGGCCGGTCCGGAACCGCCGACGGGACGCCCGAGACGGGGCGCTCGGCCCGTACCGCCGACCTCTCCGAGGTCTACCTCGCCACCTGCGTCTACGCCGTCTACGACCCGGTCACCCGGCGCTGCACGATCGCCAACGCCGGGCATCTGCCGCCGGTCCTGGTCGAGGACGGGGAGGACGCGCTGCTGCTCGACGTCCCCCCGGGGATGCCGCTGGGCGTCGGCGGGGAGCCGTTCGAGGAGATCGAGGTCGAGCTGCCGGACGGTGCGCTGCTGGCGCTCTACACCGACGGTCTGGTGGAGTCCCGCCACCATCCGCTGGACGAGGGGCTGCGGGCGTTCCGTACGGCCCTCTCGGGCGCCGACCGCCCGCTGGAGGACGCCTGCGACCACGTCCTGAACGCCCTGGACACCTCGCACGGCGAGGACGACATCGCGCTGCTGATGGCGCGGGTGCAGGGGCTGCCCAAGGACGCGGTGGGCGACTGGAATCTGGCGCCGGAGGCGCGTTCGGTGGCCCGCGCCCGCGAACTGGCCCGTGACCAGCTCACCGACTGGGGCCTTCAGGACCTGGTCGACACCACGGAGCTGCTGGTCAGCGAGCTGGTGACCAACGCACTGCGGCACGGCCACGGCGAGATCCGGCTGCGGCTGCTGCTGGACCGGTCGCTGGTCTGCGAGGTCTGGGACGCCGATCTCGCCCAGCCGCGCCGCCGCCGCGCCCGCGACACCGACGAGGGCGGCCGCGGGCTCCAGCTGGTCGGACTGCTGAGCGAGGGCTGGGGCAGCCGCCGTACTCCGCGCGGCAAGACCGTATGGTTCGAACTCGCCCTGCCCGACGGGGAGTCGACGGCGGTGGATCCGGCGGAGGCCCTGCTGAGCCTGTTCTGAGAGGGTGCGCCTGTTCTGAGACCCGGGCGGACGCGCCGCGGGGGGGGGGGGGGGGGGGGGGGGAGCAGGCCCCCCCCCCCCCCCCCCCCCCCCCCCCCCCCCGCCTCCCCCCCCCCCCCCCCCCCCCCCCCCCCCCCCCCCCCCCCCCCCCCCCCCCC